>BPIR01000002.1:662687-968109 GCA_026004215.1 Candidatus Binatia bacterium | reverse complement strand
TGGACCACGACATCGTCCAGCTCACGCAAGGTCGCCTGAGGGTCTTCCGGTTGCTCGAAAACCCCGTCGTTCCCTTGCCCGAGGATCGGCCCGTTCCAGCACGACAGCACCACCCCGAGCAGCAGGATTTTCGTCACGCGCACCATCACAAAACCTCTTGCCAAGAAGTGATCATCATCGCTTTGGGCATATAGCCACCGCCCGCTGGGGGCACGATGAGGTTCAAGCACGACTCGCAGAAGTCCAGAATCGCGCTCCCGCCCACCCTAATCGTCATGTGGGTTGTCCACAGCGAGCCCATTACCGTCGCATTACCGAGCACGGTGGTTTCGTCGTCCGACGCGGGCCCACTGATGACCGTACTCCCCCGCACAATCACCCAGCCGACAAAGTTCAGGTTTCCATTGATGGTAAGCGAGCCATCCACGATGAGGATGCCTGCGCCGGACGCATTCCCGTTAGCGTGAATGGTCACGTCGGATGCGGTCATGTAGGTGATCTGCGGGTTTTGCAAAGTACCGAAAGTTACGTTGCCGTTGATTCGACTGGAGTTGTTTCTCACCACTCGCGGATCCGTCAGGACGGTACTGACAATGCGGTTGATGTCGGCCCAGTCGGGACCACCGGTCGTGACCACGCTGGGGTTCAATGGAGACAGCGAGAATTCCGCACCCCGCACATTGTCTTTTTGTTGGGTGTTGAGTGCTGACTTCACGCCGCTTGTCACCGTGTCGTTGCGCGTGGCGATACCCGGGGCGATCGTACCCGCAACCAGATTGCCGTACGGATCGTGGTTGTTACCGTCCACCTCGAAGGCATTCCCCGAAAAACTCGGGCTCACGCTGTCCGCGGCCAAGTAAATCGCACCAATGCCACGGCCAATGGGGCCACGGCGCACGCCGATGCGGACGACGCGCCGCGCATTGTAAGGCGCCCAACCGGTTGCCGTGATCCAGCCGCGATCCGCGGGGTTGGTCGGATCCGCCTCCACGGCCGCACTGAAAGTGAACTGGGGGTAGCCGGCAAGCGCCTGGACGTTAGGAGCGAACAGAGTATTCCAACGTGCAACGATGTCGTTGGCAAAGTGCGTCACACCCGACTGATTCATGGCGTTCACCGCACGCAGGGCGCCCGCCTCCGCCGCAAACATAGCTTGGTTGCCGGTTTGCAAGTGATTCATGGAGCGAAACTCCAAGCCCGTGTACAAAGCTGCTGCCGCGCCCATGGTGACCAGCAGCAACAACAGCATGAGCATGCTGGGAAGAGCAAAGCCAGCAGCGGGGGCCGCTCGGCAAAGTCGGGGCACCCTCATGAACACCCCACTTGGTTGACGAAAAAGCGGTTGCGTAAATCGGCTCCCGAAGAAACAGTGGCCGTAAGCGGCTGTTGACTGGTCGGATCGATGGCGGAACGTTGCACGCCGATGCGAACCACGATGCGGCGTATCTGCCCGCGCTGAGTAGCATTCAGACCATTCGATCCGGGATCGAGCTCGTTGCCGGAACCGTCAAAGTAGCGAAACTGCAAATTCGTCACCCGCACCGTCGCATCGGAAAGATATTCGGTCGTTCCCGCCGTTGTGCGCGACAACACCCCCTCGGAACTCTGGCTGTAGGTCACATCTTCGCCTGGAAGGTCGATCGCCCCGCTCCCATTTAAGTCACTCAAAAGGCGTAGCCGGTCGCGTTTGGCCTCTGCCACACCCTCGAATGTCTTTGCGCACTTGGGATCGGCACCCGCCCGGCGGATCTCACCCACCATCAGGTTCACGATGCTGCGAGCGGTGCTTTGCACGTCCGTTTGCAAGGTATGACCGCGAAGGCCGTACAGTTGCACGCGATACAACCCCAGTACCGCCGCCATCGTCGTGAGGCCCAGGGCCGTGCCCACCAGGGCGTCGGCCAGTGAGAAGCCCCACTGGTTGGCCAGCCGCCTGGCGTGGCTTTTCTTTAACTGCAGGTCGCTGTCGTGCATAAATAGGTCACTCCCAACGCGTTGAAGCCCGCCGGCCCTTGAAATTGTACCCTCACCTCCACACGCGAAAGGCCAAGTGCAGGCGTGTTCGGCGTAACGGTCCACGACCGCAAGAACTTCCCACCCGTCACGCCCTCTGCCGTGATCGGGTTGTTGGGATCGTTGTAAGTCCCGGGTTGGAGTTACCAGGGCTTGGCAGCGGGGTCGAGACCGCGCAGTTGCTCGACCAGCTCCTCCACCAAAGTGTTCGCCGCCGTGGCCACTTTGCTGCGAGCGGTTTGCTGGGTCACGGCAATGGTAGTCGCAGCCAAGCCTGCTGCAGTAATGGCAAACAAGGCTAAAGCCACCAGCACTTCCAGTGTACTGATTCCACGGGCATTCCCGATCTGTTTCATTGAACGGTCACCCTGCCGATGGAATTCATCGAAATCACCCGCCACTGATAAGCATCGTTGTACGTCCACAACGTCACCGGAGTATTTGCGAGACCCTGCCGGTTGAAGTCCACCTGCTGCGGGAACGCATAAAACGCCACGCCGCGGGGGAGAGACACCGCCGGGCCGTCCTGCGTAAAATTGACCCCGTCCGAACTCGTGCTCAGTCGGTACACAGATCCCTGAGCTACAGAACCAAAACTCTGCGTGCCGAACTGCACGCGCACGTACCGATTCTCTCCCACTGCCTTCATGCGGGCGCGCGCCAGGTCAACGGCGAGCTGGTTTGCACCGCTGCTCAGCCGGTATTGCGCGGCATACGCACTCAGTTGCGGCAAACTCACCGCGGCCACAACGGCAGCGACCCCGAGAGCCGTGACCAACTCCACGAGCGAGAAGCCCCTCGCCGCCCAGCCCCTGCTTGCGCGCAGAACTCGATTGCGACCTGCGGTTTCATGGTCCATCGGGATCCGCACCTCAGCAGGATGCATGCCCGTGGAGTCGCGAAGTTACTGCACTAAGGCAACGCTCTGCACCCAAGCCGAAGCGCGAAAAGCTCGACCCCAGACCGGGGCGAGCGTCAAACACACGACGGACACGGCATCGCCCGCGCGGCTTCGGGGCTTTGCGCTCCGCCGAGCTTATCGCAAAGCAAGCCGCAGGTTTCGCTGGGATTCGAGCGCCCCGCTACTCCTCCATCACAGTTTGCCCCAAATGGTATCGCAAAAACTCGCGCAGGAAGGAGAGCGACTCGAACGAACGCATGCGCTCGAGATAGACTTTACCCAACAGGTGATCGGTCTCGTGTTGGACGACGCGAGCGTGGAAGCCCTCGGCAACAAACTCCAGTCGTTTGCCGTGGCGGTCGAGGGCTTCCACCCGCACGCGCCTATAGCGTGGCACTTTTCCCCGCAAATCGGGAACGCTCAGGCAACCCTCCCAGTCTTCCTCTTGGTCCTCTCCCAATGCTGTGATGCGGGGGTTCGCCAGAATCGTCAGCGGTATGTGCGGCGCGTCGGGGTAGCGTGGATTGGCTTCCACAGCGTACACGGCGATTTGCTTGCTCACGTGCACCTGAGGAGCCGCCAAGCCGGCACCGTCGTACTCCGCCATGGTCTCGATCATGTCGTCGATCAGCTTTTGGACCTCCGGTCGCGCCAGCTCCTGCGGCGAAACCGGGGCCGCGACCTGACGCAAGACCGGGTGACCGAGTCGGGCAACTTTGAGAATGGCCATGACCTCGGCATACCGCAGTCGGCAACGCCATTCTAGGAGCTGATGCCGGCACGATTTCTCGACCTACTCGGGCTTTTCGAGTCTCACCCCAACCCAGGCTGTCGAGTTCCTCGACGAGACTGCCGCCCCGGGGTTCTTTTCGCTCAGGCAAGTCGAACCGAAGGGCGTGCCGGTACGTAGCCAGCGCGTCTCGCCAATGCGGGCGTCGCACCCGCAACGTGAGGAACTCCACCGAATTCGCTCGCACTTCTCGAACAGGGAATCAGGACTCGACACCCGTGGCGGCCGGATTGCTGTTTTTGCGCGCGATGGGTAATCGCCCGCAACATGAACTGGCGCCTGCTGTGGGAGGACTTGCGCGAGCTTCCAGTTCTATTCCGTCTCGGGCGGGCACTACAGCGTTGCGGCCCCGAGGGCCGCGAAACCCTCGGCGTTTTGGCTCAGGAGCAAGCAGCGCGCTTTGGTGACCGTCCGTTCTTGCTTTTCGAGCGCGAGCCCGAGGCGGTTACGTTCGGGCAATACAACGCACAGGTCAACCGCTGGGCCTGGGTGTTTCGTCAAGCCGGGATTTCGGCTCGCGAGCCGGTGGCCATCCTCATGGAAAACAGCCCCGCGTTCTTGTTTGCGGAAGGGGCTGTCGCCAAACGTGGTGCGATCGGGGCGTTGCTGAACACTCATCTTCGCGGGGAACCGTTGGCACATGTGCTGCGCATCTCGGGCGCACGCCACGTGTTCGTGGACGAAGCGTGCCTCCCGGCGCTGGTCGATTTACCTGAAGCCGTGCAATACACGATTTGGTCGCTCGGTGATCGCGCTCATTTGCCGCCACACGTCGAGCCTCTGGAGCAGGCGTTGGCGGCAGCCGACTCCGCCGATCCGCCCCTTCCCGACGTACGGGGCAAACACGTGTTCCTGTACATTTACACCTCCGGAACGACAGGGTTACCCAAGGCAGCCATCGTCCGGCACGCCCGTTTCATGATGGGAGGGTTGGGCTTGTCGGCTTTGCTCGGCATCGGCCAGGACGATGTGATGTACGCACCCCTACCCTTGTATCACGGGGAAAGTAACTTCGTCGGATTCGCGGTCGCTCTGCGAGCGGGAGCAGGTTTTGCCTCCCGCCGCCGCTTCAGCGCCAGTGGCTTTCTGGACGATGTGCGCCGCCACGGAGCCACGGCTTTTGTTTATGTCGGAGAACTCTGCCGCTACCTCTTGCGCCAGCCTCCGCGCCCCGACGATCGGAATCACCGCTTGCGCTTGGCGGTCGGTGCCGGCCTGCGCCCAGATATTTGGGAGGCATTTCAAAAGCGGTTCGGCATTGCGCGCATCGTAGAGATGTACGGAGCCACGGAGGGGAACATCGCCTTGATCAACTTGCGGGGGCGCGTCGGCGCGGTGGGCCGCGCGCATCCGTTCCAACATCACCGCTACAAGCTGGCACGCTACGACGTGGAGCGCGGAGAATTGCTTCGCGGCGCAGACGGCTTTTTGGTCGAGTGCAAAGTCGGCGAGCCCGGCGAACTGCTCGGACGCATCAGCAGCCGCGGACCCATGCCGTACGATGGATACACCGATCGCGAGGCGAGCGAACGTAAGGTGGTGCGCAACGCCTTTCGCCATGGGGACGCATACTTCCGCAGCGGCGACCTCCTGCGGCGAGACGAAGATTTCTACTACTACTTCGTCGACCGCATCGGCGACACCTTCCGCTGGAAGGGAGAAAACGTGGCCACGCAAGAAGTGGCCTCGATTCTCAATCGAGCCCCGGGCGTCAGCGAGACAAATGTGTACGGAGTAGCCGTGCCCGGGCACGAAGGCCGCGCCGGTATGGCTGCCGTGGTGCTCCAACCCGGAGCCTCTTTCGACGGTAAGGTCTTTTACGCCACAGCCGAGCAACTGCCCGGCTACGCGCGTCCGGTGTTCGTGCGAATCGTGCCGGAGATGGATGTGACTGGCACGCTCAAGCAGCGCAAGGTCGAGCTCCAACGCCAGGGGTACGACCCGAACCGAATACAGGACCCGCTCTTCATCCGCGACGACGCAGCGCGCGCCTATGTTCCACTTACGCCCGAGATCTACCAGGCCATCGCCTCCGGTGCGCGCAAGCTTTAAGAAGACACGCCCGAATTGCGGCCACATCGCTCGAAGCAAGCGCTTCGCGCTCGCACCAATGGATCGCCGCTAGCCACGCACTCATGCCGGAGCACATGGCCAGTTGCGCAGCCTCGTTCCGCGGGGTAGCGTCTATCTCGATTAATAGGAGGTCTCGTGAAAAGGTTTGCTTTCGCTCTCGCGTTCGTGTGTTCGCTTTTTGCCTTCCCGTTGCATGCCGAAGATGCGCCGACGGCTGGCAGCCCTCCGGCTGGGAACGAAGGGAAGGCGGCCGCTATCGAGGGCTGCATGCCGGATGGCGGCTGTTGCGGTGCTTGCGCAGCAGCACGGGCGCAGGCCCGATCCCAAGGCGAGCACGACCAACACCCAGGTGCTGCCGCTACTGCGCCAGAACAGGCCGGCTGTCCGTGCAAACGGGCAAAGCAACAGGCAATGTAAGACGGGGCAAGCTGCTACCACGGTCGCGGTATGATCCGCTCCCACCGGTCGGGCGTCGGACGGCGGGCGGGCGATGCTACTGGCGTCGGCAACGGGTGGAACCGCAACGCAGGGCTTTTTCCTTCGTAACCCGACGTGTCAAACGCGGGCAGAATTTCCACCTGCGGGGCGAGATCCCGCAAGCGTTTCGCTTGCCAGAAGCGCACCCACCACTGGTTGGCGTCCCACAGTCCCTGCGGCTCGGCCGCGCTGCGTAAACCCGCGTGCGTCGGCACGACGTCGCCAGCCCAAAGCAAAGCTCGGTGGTGAAGGCGCGCCAAAACCATAATGGTTCCGGGGGTCGGTCCGCGTCCGTCAATGACGAACACGCTACCGTCTCCCAACAAATCCACTGCCGCAGGAAAGGTGCCCAACGGCTGGGCGACACGGAAATCCACGAGGTGCCACTGGCGCACCTCCGCCCAAAGCTCCGGATCGTACGCTATGGTCTGGCGCGAGGCGTAGTCCAGCTCCGCTTGGTTCACCACCACTTGCGCCCCGGAAAAATGGCGCAGGCCCCCGCTACGCACGGCGCGCAAGTTCGTCTGGATCACCCAGCGCACCGCTTCCGGGCGAATCCCCGCCTGTCGCAAGCGTTGGGGGAGTTCGTCTCCAGCTTGGGCGCTTACGAAGCCCTCGGTGGGTAACCACAACGAGCGCGGCCACACACGTTGCGGTGCGACTTCGCGTGCCAAGCCGCTATCGACCACGATGACGCCCTTGCTCGGGTGCTGAAGAACCAAGACGGGCACCGGCAACTGGACGCGGCGCATCCACGAACCGCGCTGGTACAGCCACGCCTGCGGTAGCTCCACAAATCCACTGACGAGAACATGAGCGGTCAGTCCGGGCACGCCGCGGTACGGCTGCGGCCAGTTCTCCAGCTTTGCAGGGATGTAAGGCAGTCGGCGTGATTCCGGCTGGCAGTGGAGCGACCCGAGAGCCGACACACAGACCAGAGCATAACGGATCAGGGTCCAAAGCTTCTTTAGCGACATCGCTGCGGCCGGTTCGGGAATATGCCGTTGCATACCCCCACCGCAACGTCGCTACCAGAACCTCGTCAGGCCAGGATGGACTCTGTTCCCGCAGGACCCAAGTGCGCGCGCACGAATTCCGGAGTGATGCGTTCCAACTTTTCGACAATTTCGGTCGCGGGCGGAAACGCACACAAGCGCGTGAATTCGTTGGGCACCGCTACTACAGCCAAAGCGGCGGCGCGAGCGGCGAGAACGCCGCGCGGAGAGTCTTCGACCACCAAGCACTGTGCAGGCGCGACGCCCAGATCGGCTCGTACCTTGACGTAGGCGTCTGGCGCCGGTTTGGCGCGGGCATAGTCTTCGCGGGTGACGACCGCCGCGAAGTATCGCTGCAAATCGAGGCGCTCCAGCACCCAGCGAACGTCGCGCTGGCTCGAGTTCGTCGCAATTCCCAGCAAAAAGTCTCCGTACAGCCGCTCCACCGTTGCACGCGCCCCTGGCATCAGCCGCGCGCCAGATTCGAGCCAGCGACGATACTTGGGGGCTTTACGCGCGCGGAGTTCGCTTGCCGTGATCGGCAGCGCATATTGGGCCACCGCGTATTCCGGCCCGTGGCCGGCACCAATCCAGTGCTCGGCGTATTCTTTCTTACCGACCTGCACACCAAATTCGGCGAGAACCTCGTTGTAGGCGCGGAAGTGCAGCTCCTCCGAGTCCAACAAAACGCCGTCGAGGTCGAAGATGACGGCCGCACGTTGGTTGGCCGAGGTCGAGCTCACTTTTCCACGACGCGGACCGACTGGATGATCACAGGCTCTTTGGGCACCGCTTCGTGGACGCCCACTCGTTGGGTTGGAACCTGAGCGATTTTCATCACCACATCCATGCCCTCCACGACCTTCCCGAATACGGCATACCCAAACCCCGCCGGTGTTTGGTCGCGGTGATCGAGGAAATTATTGTCCTTCACGTTGATGAAGAACTGCGACGTGGCGCTATCGATTACCCCGGTGCGGGCCATGGCAATCGTGCCGACGACGTTCTTGAGGCCGTTCGTGGCCTCGTTTTTGATTGGCGCTTTTGTCGGCTTTTGTTGCAAGTCCTTGTCGTAACCTCCGCCTTGGATCATGAAGTTGGGGATCACGCGGTGGAAGATCGTACCGTCGTAAAAGCCATCGTTGACATAGGCCAAGAAGTTTTTCACCGTGATGGGAGCTTTGTCATCGAACAGCTCGATCTTGATGTCGCCCAGCGACGTTTTCATCAATACCATCGTATGTTTCGCCTCCTCGGCCCACACTGATGCGGGAAGCAGGAGCGCGACGAGCCAACCGGCAACGAGCATGCGCACCATACCTTCACCTCCGTGAGCGTCCAAATGTGCGCCCGTGATAGCACCCCAGTCGGGCTAGGCAAAGCAAGCGCCGCAGTGGCATGAGTTCATGGGAGGAGCGCGAGCGGTGACCGATTCGGACTTCGCGGTGGACGTACGAGGGCTGACTCGCGTGTTCGATCACTTCGTGGCGGTGGACCACATTGACTTGCGCGTGCGGCGCGGACTGGTGTTCGGGTTTCTCGGACCGAACGGAGCGGGCAAGTCCACGACGATTCGGATGTTGTGCGGCATTTTGCGTCCCACGGGTGGCACCGGTACGGTTGCCGGATTCGACCTGTGGCACCAAAGCGAACAGCTCAAAAGCCACATTGGTTACATGTCGCAAAAGTTTTCCCTGTACGAGGACCTCACGGTGGAAGAGAACCTCCAGTTCTTTGCGGGCGTGTACAACGTGCACGGGGCGCTGCGCCGACAGCGTATCGGCTGGGCGCTGGAAATGGCCGGCCTCATCGGGCGCGAACGGGTCCTCACGCGCGATCTCGCGGCGGGGTGGCGCCAACGCCTGGCTCTGGGTTGTGCCGTGCTCCACGAGCCGCCGTTGTTGTTTCTCGACGAGCCGACCTCCGGAGTCGATCCATTGTCTCGGCGTCGCTTCTGGGAGATGATTGCCGAGTTCAGCGAGCGCGGCGTTACCGTATTCGTGACGACGCATTATATGGACGAAGCGGAGCACTGCGACGAGCTGGCGTTGATTTATTCCGGCAAGGTGGTCGCTTGCGGAAGCCCCGCTGAACTCAAGTCGGAGCACGTTCCGCATGCGTTGCTCGAGTTGGCCCCTTCCGACCTCATGAAAGCGTATGCCCTGTTGAAGGAAGCGCCCGGCGTGCTGAGTGTGGCGTTGTTCGGAGATCGGCTCCATCTCACCGTGGCCGTTCCCGATGTGCAGCGCGCGCTCACGACGATACCGCTACTCCTCGCGGAGCATGGCATCGCGGTGGCCGCGTTCGAACGGATCGAGCCTTCTCTCGAAGACGCGTTCGTCGCCGTAATCGAACAAAGCGGGGTGCCACAACGATGAGGGGCGGGCGGTATCGCCTGTCTCGGCGCACGATTCGGGCAATCTTCCGGCGAGAATTTACGGACATCTTGCGCGACCGCCGTAGCCTGTTGCTGACTTTCTTGTGGCCGGTGAGCATGTTGCTCCTGTACGGCTACGGGATCCGCAACGATGTGAACAACGTGCCGCTCACCGTGTTGGACTACGACCGCAGCCCGCACAGCCGCCTGTTGCTCGAACAAATGGTCCGTTCGGGATATTTTCGCCTCGTTCGCTCGGTAGCAGAGTATGCCGAAGTCGAGCGCGATCTCGCCACCGGGGCCAGTGGTGCCGCGCTGGTGGTTCCGCCGGACTTCTCTCGCCGCTTACAGGCCGGAGAGCCCGTCACCGTACAAGCCTTGTTCGACGGCACCGACTCGAACACTGCCACCATTGCGCAGAGTTACGTGCTCGCGATGGTCTCCTCCTACGGTGCGCGTTTGGAGGTAAAGTCATTCGCGCCAACGCAAGCGAACTATCCCGCCATTCGCGTCGCCAGTCGAGTTTGGTACAACCCTGAGCTCGAGAGCGTGAATTTTGTCGTCCCAGGCGTCATCGCCGTCATCATGATGATCGTGGGAGCGATCCTCACGGCCCTGAGCATCGTGAAGGAGAAAGAACGGGGGACAATCGAGCAGATTCTCGTATCTCCCATTCGGCCGCTGGAAATGATGATCGGAAAAATCGTTCCCTACGTGGTGATTGCGCTGCTCGATCTTATGATCGTAATCACCGCAGGGTACTTTGTATTTGGCGTACCGATCAAAGGCAGTCTGTGGCAGCTCGCCTTATTCTCGGTTTTGTACCTCACGGCATCTTTAGGCACGGGCGTGTTCGTATCTACGCTGGCGGACACGATGCAGTCCGCCATGTTGGCGGCCATTTTTATTTCGTTGTTGCCGGCGGTGTTGTTGTCGGGGTTCGTGTTTCCCCTCGAGCACATGCCTGCCGGCATTCGCTTTCTTTCGTACTTTTTCCCCGGGCGGTACTTCGTTACCGCGATTCGCGGCATTTACCTCAAAGGGGTGGGGCTAGAAGTCCTTTGGCCGGAAGCTGTTTTGCTGGCTGCATTTTCCGTGGGTATCGTGTGGCTTAGCGCCACTCGCTTTCAAGAGAAGCTGGGATGAACGGCTCGCTTTCCCGCATCTCCCACATTGTGTGGAAGGAGTTCATTCAACTCTCGCGCGATCGGCGCATGTTCGTGCTCGTGCTCCTGATGCCGGTCATCGAACTGTTCATTTTTGGCTACGTCGTGGCCACGGACATTACCAACATCGCGCTCGCCGTGTGCGATTTCGACCGCAGCGCGTCGAGCCGCGACTACGTGGAACATTTGATTCGCAGCGGATACTTCCGGATCGCGGCCTCATGCTCGAGCGTCCGCGAGGCGAACCGCTTGCTCGATCGCGGTCAAGTGAAGGTGGTGCTGACCATTCCGCCGGATTTTTCCGAGAAGCTCCGCCGCGGTCAGGAAGCCTCGGTTTCTGCGCTGCTCGACGGCACGAACTCGAACATTGCGATGATTGCCTCGGCTTACTTGGAACAAATCACCCTCACGCGCGCGGTACACGTACGCTTTCCGGATCGAGCGACTGGCGATCGGGTGGTCGTGCATCCGCGCGTCGAGGTCGAGCCGCGGGTCTGGTTCAACCCGGAGTTACGCAGTGTGCGCTACATGGTGCCTGCGATCATCTGCGTGCTGTTGATGGAGTCGCTGGTCGTGCTGACGGCCATCGCGATCGTGCGGGAAAAAGAGCGGGGCACCATGGAGCAGCTCATCGTCACGCCCGTTCGTGCCGCCGAGCTCGTGCTCGGCAAAGCCATCCCTTTCATCGCTATCGGATACGTGAACATGGGCGCGGTGATGCTTGCCGGCCGTTACTGGTTCGGTGTGGAACTGGCCGGCTCGCTGAGCTTGCTCCTCGCCCTGAGCCTGCTGTTCATTATGACGTGTCTCGGCATGGGGCTGCTCGTCTCCACAGTGTCCAACACCCAACAGCAAGCCTCGATGCTGGGGCAATTCGTGCTGCTCCCCAATCTCTTTTTTTCGGGCTTTATGTTTCCGATCGCCAGCATGCCCACTGCGATTCAATACGCGACCCACATCATTCCCCTCAAGTACTACATCACCATTGTCCGCGGCATTTTCCTCAAAAACGCCGGGTGGGCAGAACTGTGGGACGAAGCCTCGATCTTGCTCCTCTTCGGGGTGGTCATCCTCACCGCCGCCAGCATGGTCTTCCGCAAGCAGGTGCAATGATCTGGCGCATCCCGGCGCACATTCGAGAGCTCGCCCCGACCCTCCGTGGCGGACCGAACGCGCCGCTGTGCGCGCATGTCCCCTCGCATTTAAAAGCGCAGCATCCGGCCCTGGCCCTGAACCTCCCGCCTCCCATGCCGGGCACGGGCGACTGTACCGGCGTGGGCGATCGGGGATCGAGGCCCTCGGTGGAACGGGCCCGCGGAGGTCGGCGCCCACAGAGCCCGCCAGCTCACCCGAGAGCAAGCCCTCGCTGACGCCGACGGGGCACACCCGGGTGCACCGGCAGCGTTACCTGGCTACACCAGATCCCTGCGGGCCCGTATCGAAGAAGCGATACAACGCGGGAATCACAACCAGCGTCAGTACAGTGGAACTGAGAAGCCCACTGATGACGACAATAGCCAAGGGCCTTTGCACCTCCGCACCTACGCCGGTCGCGAACAAGAAGGGGACGAGCCCGAGGGCCGCCACTGTCGCAGTCATCATGACCGGCCGGAAGCGCCGCTTCGCGCCGTCGATGACAGCCGCGATCACCGAGGCGCCTTGTTGTCGCAAGGTACGAATATAGGACACCAGCACCACTCCGTTCAGTACCGCAATGCCCCACAAGGCGATAAATCCAATCGATGCCGGAACGGACAAGTACTCGCCCGACAAGAACAGACCAATCACGCCCCCAATCGAGGCAAAGGGAAGCACCAAAATGATCAGTAATGCTAGGCGCAACGAGCCGAAGAGTAGGAAGAGCAGAAAAAAGATTCCGCCAATGGTGATGGGAACGATCACAGCTAAGTGGCTGCGGGCGCGCTGCATGTTTTCGAACTGGCCGCCCCACTCGAAATAATACCCGGAGGGCAATGGGATGCGCCGCTCCACCTCGCGTTGGAGCTCGGCGACATAGCCTCCCAAATCGCGGTCACGGACGTTAATGGCCACGGCAATCCGGCGCCGACCCTGCTCTCGCTTCACTTGGGACAAGCCTTCCCGCACCTCGATCGTGGCCAGCGCACTCAGGGGAATGGGCTCGCCGTGCGGGCCGGTGACGTGAATGTTGGCAATCGCCGAAACACTGTTGCGCAGCTCCTCGGGGTAGCGAACCACGACAAAAAACCGCCGCTCCCCCTCGTACACTTCCGTTACCGCCTTCCCGGCGACCGCCGCCTCGATGACATCGTGCACGTCCGCAGCGTCAAGGCCATGGCGTGCGATCGCCTGGCGGTCCACCACAATTCGAAGGTTCTGCTGGCCACCCACACGGTCCACTTTGATCTCACCGGTACCTTGGATGGAGCGGGCCACTTGCACGACCGCATTGGCCTTTTCCAGAAGGAGATCCAGATCCTCACCGAAGATTTTCACGGCAATGTCCGCGCGCACGCCGGTGACCATTTCGTCCACCCGGTCCGAGATCGGTTGCGCCATGACAAGGTTGACGCCTGGTAGCGCGGCGAGTTTGCGACGCACATCGTCCGCGATCTCGTCTTGGGTGCGTCCGTTTCGCTTCGATGGCGGGAGGAGCTCGATCATCATGTCCGTTTCGTTGTACCCCGCCGGATCGATAGGTGACTCTCCGCGCCCGAGTCGTGACACGACGAATTCTACCCCCGGGATGTCTTTGACAAGCCGCTGCGCCTCGAGCTCCATTTGAATGGACTCATCCAAGGCAATGTTGGGAGCGCGATTGATATTGGGCGAAATTGTACCCTCTTTCAGTTCCGGGATGAACGACGTTCCCAGATAGGGCACGAGCAGCAAAGCCAGCCCAAATAAGCTTGTCGCAAGGAGGAGCGTCCAGCCCGGCCTGTCCACGGCCCGAGTCAAGAACCACGCATACGGCCGCTGGAGCATTCGCACTAGAACCGTGTCGTGCTCGTGGCCGCTTCGCAAGAAGTACGCGCACAAGACAGGGGACAGCGTGAGGGAGAGAACCAGGGACACCGCGAGTGCGAGGGCAATCGTGTACGCCAAAGGCGCGAATAACTTTCCCTCCATTCCCTGAAGCGTCATCAATGGCAGAAACACCAAAATGATGACCCCGACCCCGAAGGTCACCGGTACTCCGACCTCGCTTGCAGCTTCACGCACCACCGCCAATCGGTCGCGCCCCGGCGCTTGGGAGAGACGCGAAAACACGTTTTCGACGACAACCACCGAGCCATCGATCATGAGCCCGATGGCAATGGCGAGCCCACCTAGAGACATCAAATTGGCGGACATGCCGAGTTGGTTCATCAGCAAAAAGGTGACCGCCGGCGTGACGAGCAGTGTGGCGATAACGATTAGGCTGGAGCGCACGTCGCCCAGGTACAAAAACAAAACCACAATCACCAAAATTACGCCCTCGATCAGGACGCGCGTGACCGTGCTCAACGCCGCATCCACGAGTTTGGATCGGTCGTAGTACGGAACAATTTTGAGTCCATCGGGCAGTAACTGCTTGCGATTGATCTCTTCGACGCGCTCCTTGACCGCAGATACCACAGCCTTCGCATTGCCCCCGGCCACCATCATCACGATGCCGCCGACCGCTTCGGTGTATCCGCCCTTGACCATGGCGCCGTAACGAACTTCTTCTCCGACTCGAACTTCAGCCACGTCACGTACGAACACCGGGGTTCCACCCACCTCCTTGAGGACGATGGAGCCAATCTCGTCGAGTTGGCGAATCAGAGCGAAGCCGCCAACGAGCAGGATCTCGGGCCCGCGCGGGAGAATCCCGCCACTAGAGTTCGCGTTGTTCCGCGCCAACGCATCCTGCACGTCCTTGATGGTCACGTCGTACAAACGCAACCGAAACGGATCCACCAGCACCTGGTACTGCTTGACGTAGCCCCCCGTGGAGTTGATTTCGGCGACACCGGGCACGGAGCGGAGTAGAGGGCGCACAACCCAATCTTGAATCGTGCGCCGCTCGAGGAGTTCCTCTTTTGTCAGCGGCCGCTGCCCATCGTCCGGGCGTTCGAGGGTGTACTGATACACCTCGCTCAGTGCAGTGGAAACGGGGCCCAATACCGGGGATAATCCCTCGGGCATCCGCGCCCGCGCTTCCGCCAGGCGTTCCGCCACTAGTTGGCGTGCAAAGTACACCGGCGTGTCGTCAGTGAACACGAGCGTCACAATCGACAGCCCCGGCTCGTTTTGCGAGCGCATCTCCACGAGCCCGGGCAATCCCGTCATCGTGATCTCGACTGGAATGGTCGCCATCCGTTCGACCTCGTCCGGTGAGCGCCCCGGCACCTCGGTTGCCACTTGCACTTGCACGTTGGTGACGTCGGGAAACGCGTCAATGGGAAGGGTGTTCAGCGCCCGCAATCCAAAGAACAAACCCATGGCGGCCAGCACGACAACCACCACGCGTTGCTGCAGCGCCCAGTGAATCAACAGCGCGAGCATCCGTCAGCCTACCTCCCCGCGAAGTTTCTGGACCCGGCGCTCGTTGTTGAGGTGAAAGGCACCATCCAGAACGATGGGCTCTTTTCCGTCGAGCCCGGAGAGCACCACTCGATCGTTGCCCACCTCGTCGCCCAGGGTCACCTCTCTGAGCAGGAACTTATCCGGACCGGCCTCCACGAATACGAAGTCCCGGTTACCCTCGCGGACCACCGCGCTTTGGGGCACAACGATTCGGGTTTCCTGCGGGCCGAGTAAGACCATCTTCGCCATCATGGCCGGCTTGAGCCGCCCCTCCGGATTGGGCACATCCATGCGAACACGAATCGTTCTGGTTTCCGCACTGACCGTGGCGGCTACGAACGAAAGCGCCCCGCGAATCACGACGCCGTTCAAGGCCCCGACTTCGCCCTCGACCTGCTGGCCGGGGAACAGCAAACTCGCGTACTGCTCGGGGACGTCGGCGACCAACCACAAGTTGGAGAGATCGGCGATCTCGAACAAAACCTCACCCGGCTGCACAACTTGGCCGACAGTGACTTTACGGTCCAGCAAAACCCCGCCAATGGGAGCCACCACCCGCAGCGCGGAGTCAATGCGCCGCGTTTTTTCCAGATGGTCGATCGCTTCAGAGTCCATGCCCAACATTGCCAGCCGATCGCGCAACGCCGCGACCTCCGCACTCGCTTCGACAAACTCCAGCTCGCGACGGTGATGCTCCGCGGCACTGATCACGCCTGCGTCCAGCAAAGCTTGCGCGCGCTCCAGGGAGCGCTGGGCAACGGCCTTTCGGGCTAAGGCTTTGAGGAAATCCTGTTGTATGGAAGTAAGATCCGCTCCGTGGATGATACCGACCACTTGCCCGCGGTGGACGTATTGGCCCTCGAGCACCGGAAGCTGAACCACCCGGCCCATGACTGGTGAACCCACGCGTACCGCGCGCGTCTCGTCCACCTCGATGCGTGCAGGCACGGGAATCTTCTTGCTCACACGCTGCGTTTGCGGCAGGCCAATCGTGAAGCGTTCCTTGAGGTGAGTTCCCACGATCACCTCGTACGGATTCGATGGAGCGGCTAGCGCTGGGGCACTCGTTGGATCCGAGGTGTCTCCCCGGCAACCGGAGAGGGCCGACAGCACAAGCGCCAAGCAAAATGGGAAACGGGGACGATATTTCATATTTCTCCTCATTCCTGGGTTCTTGTGCGAGGATCCACTGCGCGGAGCTCGTCGAGGTCAATGAGTGCAGCTTGGCGGTCGTACTGCGCTTGGAGGAGACTGAGGCGCACACTACGCAATACCCGCTGGGCGTCGAGCACATCGAGCAAACCACGTTCGCCGAGACGAAACGCTGCCTCGGTCGCTTCCAAAGCTTGCTGGGCTTCCCGCAACAGGGCCCCCTCGATGGTTTGCACCTGCCGATGAGCAATCTCGTAGCGCTGGTATGCAGCTTCGAGGCGGGCGAGAAGCTCCAACTCGCGGATCCGCGCCTTTTCTTGGGCCAGGAGCAATTGCGCTCGCGCTTCGGCGATTGGCCCTTGCCGGAGATTCCACAAGGGAATCGGGAGAGCGACACCGAACAGATACACGGGAGTGTCCGGCGGATAATCCACTTGCGCGACGAGCGAAGGCTGGGGGAAGCGCAAAGCGAGTTCATAACCCAGTCTGGCTTGCGTCGCGGCCACCTCGGATCGTGCTGCGAGAAGAGCTGGATGACTCTGCAACACTTCGCCACGCAGGGCCTCCATCGGTGGCAAGGCTTGCGGCGGCTCGGGTGCGCCGACGACGTCCAACGGAGCCTCTGCCGAAAGACCGATAGCATTCCGGAGTTCGGCCAGCGTGCGAGCTCGCTCCAACTGCGCTTTGTTGGCAGCAGTGGTCGCCAGGGCGACTTCTGCTTCCGCGCGGATGGCCTCCAGCCGCGCTCCTTCACCCACCTGAACGCGCACGAGCACCTTGCGAAGCAACTCTTGGACGAGCCGCACGTTGTCCTCGACCAAGGTTACCTCATCCTTCACCCGCAGTGCCTCGAAGAACGCCCGGCGCGCGGCGCTCAGTACCTCGACGCGCACT
Source organism: Candidatus Binatia bacterium (assembly GCA_026004215.1). Lineage (GTDB taxonomy): Bacteria > Desulfobacterota > Binatia > HRBIN30 > HRBIN30 > HRBIN30. The sequence continues at coordinate 950,741 of BPIR01000002.1, read as the reverse complement.
CGCTCCAACTCGAAGTTCGCCCGGCGTTCTTCGCTCTCGGCCAACCCGACCCGTGTCGATCGAACCGGGCCCACATCCACCAGTTGCGTGGCCGCAAACGCGTAGGCCGTACCGGAAACATTGCCTGCCACCCGAACCGCCTGCCGCCCGCCCACCGCGGAAATTTCCGGGTTGGGAAACGCACGCGCCGTACGTAACCCGGCCCGAGCCACCTCGATCCCCGCTTGAGCGGCCCGCAGGCGCGGGTGGAGGGCCTCTGCCAGGTCTAGCGCCTCACGCCAGGTGAGCACGTCACCCCGAATGGGTATGGGGGCCACCACTAGCCCGGCAATCAGGAGATTGAGTATGCCCCAGCTTCGCATACGCCTGGAGCCCGAGTTACAGTCGTGATCCAACACCTCAGTTGTCCTCCGCTGCTCAGCCAATACTTGCTTGCGCTTGGTTGTGTCTTCCTGAATCTCACGTTTGGGATGAAGCGGTTGTGTGCCTGCGAAGCCTGTCGCGACCCAAATGCGCTCGCGGGGTACGGCGTCGGCGCTGCCGTGGCTTCCGCACCGGCGGCCGAATCGACACGTCAGGCGCCGTACGGGATGCCTCTTGCCGTGCGCCACCGTTCTTTTCTCCGGTGGCCCCGAGGCACGAATTTGCGGTCGGAACCGGCTAACAGCGGAAAATGCTCAACAGTTGGTACCGCTCTCGCCCGCTAACAAGACCCCACCGCGAGGTCTGCTGGCCCGCCATGGCCCCCAGCGCGGATCGCGGGCCGCGCGCGCCGAACGGCGAGAATGCCGCCGGCTGCCCGGTCCCCAAGCGGCGCTCGGTCCGGTAATTCGTAGCCCGAGGCGATACAATGGCCTCGCCATCCAGGGAGATGGTCTCCGCCTGCGCTACCGGAGTGTTCGCGCAATACGGATGGGAATCGAGCGGCAGTTCCCAGGCCCGTGTGGCCGTCTCGACACTGAACAAGGCCACGAACAGCCAGAGCCAAGGCATGGGCTCGTGGCTAGAAAAAGTGCCGCAGCGTGTCAAGGAAAGGACCACGCACGTGCCGCCCTGGCTCTGTACCCATCCAGTGATATGCGTGCGCCCTTGCTCGAACCTCGACGGATATGCAAAGGAAGAACCGTAGCCAGAACTGGCGCGGAGTCTCTGTGGGAAGAACTGCTCTCCGCAAGGGCGGGCGGGCTGAGACAAGAGCTACCAATCTCCCGAAGACGACCAAGGCGTCACACGGGCATGATGGAACCCGTCTTGCGGTCCAGTTTGCCGACGTTTCCTGGGTCGTACTGTTACTGGCCTTGCTCGGTGCCGCATACGCCGCCACGCTCAGCGCAAATTTCGTGCGCTGGGACGACCAGTTTTACGTTTCCGAAAATCCCCTCGTGCAGAGCCCAGAGGGCTGGAAAGCCTTTTGGAACCCCACAGATCGGCGCTCGCCGCAATTTTATCCACTCGTGTTTTCTTCCTACTGGATCGAGTATCGCCTGTGGGGCCTGGATGCACGCGGCTATCACTTGGTGAACCTGCTTCTCCACGGCGCGAGTTCCGTGATCGCTTACTGCCTCGTTCGTTGGTGGGGGTTCGAAGCTCCGCTCGCATTTTTGGCGTCCAGTATTTTCGCTCTCCACCCCGTGCAGGTGGCCTCTGTGGCTTGGATTTCGGAGCGAAAAAACACACTAAGCGGTTTCTTCTTGTTGCTAGCCTTCGCCTCTTACTGGAAGTGGTACCGCGAGCGTTCCACCGCTTGGTACGCTGTGAGCTTTTGTTGTTTCGCCGCCTGCTTGCTCAGCAAGACGCAGCCCGTGTTGATGCCGGTTTCTTTTCTTCTCGCGCAGTGGGCCGCTGAGCGGTCGCGACGCGAATGCGCGGTGCAGCCTTGGTGGGAACGTGGGATGGGTGCTTTGCCTTTTCTTGCGGCAAGCTTGGTTATGGCTGCGATTACCGCTCGCTTCGAGCACGACCGGTGGCCGCCCCTACCGATTCCGTGGCCGGAGCGTTTGATCATCGCCGCCAATGCATTGGGCTTTTATATCACTGCCGTTCTATGGCCGGCGGGCTTGTCGCCGATTTATGCGAAGTGGGACATCCAGATTCACGCATGGCAGTGGTGGGTTGCACCGCTCGGTTGGGCATGCGCCGCAATCCTTGGGTGGCGCTGGCGTGATCGGCTTCACCCGTGGGTGGTGTGGGGTCTCGGGCACTTCGTTTTCGGGATCTTTCCGGTCCTGGGGTTCGTTCCATTCAACTTCTTCACCTATTCGTACGTGGCGGACCATTTTTCGTATTTCTCGATGATCGGTGCCGGTGTTGTCGCAGCCGTGTTGCTGCAGAGTCTCCCCGTCCGGACGCGGTTCCCCCGGACCGCCGTCCCGATCGCCCTCGCTCTGCTGTGCGCCGCACTCTCCTTTCGGCAAGCCTTGCACTGGCGGGACAATCTCTCCTTTTGGCTAGCGGTACGGGAACACGACCCCGAGGGATTTCTGCCGAATTTCAACCTGGGCTTGCATTTCCGGCGCGAGGAGCGGTGGGACGAGGCTCTGCGCTATTTCCGTGCAGCCGCCGAAGCTCGCCCCTACGCAGGCTTTGTTTTTCGCCGGTATGCAGAGGCGCTACTGCACGCCCGCGGTGCCTCGGCGGTGCTCGACATGTGCTCGCAGTGGTTGCGGAAGCGGCCCGGGTTCGCCCCGGCTTACCTCGAGCGCGGCCGGGCGTGGGAGCAAACAGGAAATTGGAGTGAAGCTGCGCGCGATTACGAAGAGGCAGCTCGCTACGCACACAACGATACAGCCACGGCTGAGGAAGCGCGGGTGCGGCTGCGCGAGATCCGCCGCCGGTTGGGGCAAACGAGACCGTAGCCCAGTGGTGCCGGGAATGGTGCAGAGGGGCCGGCGCCTGGTCGCGCAACCGGGCGCGAGTACCGCCGCGGGCGGCGCGGGCCACCGAAGCAGGATTGCGGCAAGAGCTCGTCGTAAAAAGCCGTTCGTGTTCGGGCAAGAGAAGCGCAGACGATGAGTCAGCGAGACCGATCCTGCCGGGTAGCTTTCCCTCTGCTCCCTAGCGATCGGGCTGCGCGAGCCGGGAAAACCCGACCGTGTCGAGCCCGCGGCCCCGGCACCCCAGCCACTTGCTCGCGCAGGTTCGGCCATCCAATCGAGCCTGGCCTTCGAGAAAACCACCCGCGGCGCGACGCGGAAGAGGCAGGATCACGCGAGACGGCTGTCATGCGTACGCCTGCAGCACATTGGCCTGCACTGGTATGCGCGCCCGATGAGTTCACTCTAGACGCAGGCCGAGTCGCGCCAGGATGCGGTGGAGCTGCTCTAGCGAGTAGTACTCGATCTCGAGTTTGCCTCTGCCGTTTTTCCGGGGGAGTAAGCGGACCTTTGTGTCCAGCACACGCCGGAGCTGCTCTTCCACCGATCGCCAATCGGGATCGAGTGTCGGCTGAGCTTTGGGCTGGGTTCGCCGCTCCGCGTCGCGCACATTGAGCCCCTGCTGCAAAAATTCTCGTGCGAGCCGCCGTTGCTCTTCCGGAGATTCCAGCGCCAAGAGTGCTCGCGCATGGCCTGGAGTGAGGCGCCCCGAGGCTATTTCTTGCTGCAAGTCTTCCGGCAAGCGCAACAGGCGCAAGGAGTTTGCTATCGTGGAGCGATGTTTCCCGACCCGCTGGGCGATGTCTTCCTGGGTGAGTCCGAACTGGTTGCGCAGTCGCTCGTAGGCGCGCGCTTCTTCGATCGGGTCGAGGTCCGTGCGTTGTAAATTCTCGATCAACGCCAACTCGAGGGCCGTACGATCGTCTACCTCTTCCCGCACCAGCGCGGCAATCTCGGACAGGCCAGCACGCCGCGCGGCTCGCCAACGCCGCTCCCCGGCAACGAGCTCGAAAAGATCTCCCACGCGGCGCACCACGATAGGCTGCAGCAACCCTTGCTCGCGAATCGACTGCGCCAGCCGATCGATCTCCTCCTCGGAAAAGTTCTGGCGAGGCTGGAATGGATTCGGGCGCACGCGCTCGATGGGAATACGCTGAAAGGGTTGCCCGCTGGGAGGTGCGTCGGGAGACGTTTCCGGCTCGACCGCACGAGGGATCAACGCATCCAAGCCGCGGCCGAGAGCCTGTCGTTTGACGGAGCGCTCCATTGCTCAATGACTCCGGTCGATTTCTCCAGTCATGGTTTTGCTCCTGACCGTAAAGTTCCGCCGCGCCAAGAACTCGTCGCAAAGTTCTTGATAGGCCACGGCTCCCTTGGAGGTGGGGTCGTAAGCGATAATGGGCTTACCGTAGCTCGGTGCCTCACTCAAACGGACATTTCTTGGAATCGCCGTCTCAAATACGAAGCCCTTGAAATGCCGCCGCACCTCTTCAGCCACCTGGTGAGAAAGCGTGTTGCGCACGTCGAACATGGTCAACAGCATCCCCTCGATCTCCAAGGTGGGATTGAGGCGTTGTCGGACGAGTTCCAGCGTGTGACGCAAGCTCGTCAGTCCCTCGAGCGCGAAGTATTCGCACTGAACCGGAATGAGAACGGAATCCGCCGCGGTGAGACCGTTCAACGTCAGCAGGCCAAGCGACGGGGGGCAGTCGATGAGAATAAAGCCAAAGCGTTCCCGCTCTCGCCGGAGAGCTTCGCTCAAACGATGCTCCCGCGCCAACATGGGCACGAGCTCGATTTCCGCCCCAACGAGGTCGCGCGACGCCGGCAGGACCCACAACGCGCCGGGCACGGACGCGCGCACCAGCCCCTCGGCGAGTGGACGCTCGTGCACGAGAATCTCATAGGTCGATATCGCACCTCGACCCACGCTTATCCCCAAGGCACTCGAGGCGCTGGCTTGCGGATCTAAGTCAACCAACAACGTCTCATATCCGCGCGCCGCTACACACGCAGCCAGGTTTACTGCCGTGGTTGTTTTCCCCACTCCACCCTTTTGATTGGCGATGCAAACGATGCGGCCCAAGCCCAACCCCGATCCGCTGAAGACTTCGTTTGCGCTTGTGTACCACGCGCTGGCCGAACTGAAAAGTGTTTCACGTGAAACAATCTTCAACGCCGGCTGAGGATGACCAGAGTGCGCTCCCCCCATTGTTCCGGAAGGCGATACCGCATGATCCGCGCCACCTCCACTTCTGCGGGAAGCCCCTGCAACTCGGCTTCCGGCCGCGGCCCCTTCATCGCCACCAACAACCCGCCTGCCTGGAGCAAGGGCAGGCCGGCGCGGACAAAGCTGCTCAACTCCGCAAACGCGCGGGAAACGACCACGTTGTAAGCCCCCGACCGTGTTGGCGCGAGATCTTCCACCCGAGCTTCTTCGACGCTTGCGTTGGCCAGGCCCAGTTCCCGAATGCAATGACGCAAGAATGTTGCGCGCTTCCGCCGAGGCTCGATTAGGGTGAACACACAGTCGGGGCGCGCAATCGCGAGGGGCATACCGGGGAAGCCGGCGCCACTGCCCACGTCGGCAACCGCTTGGCCGCCTGCCAGCACCGGCGCCACGTGCAGGCAGTCGAGGATGTGATGGAGTGCGATTTCGCGTACGGTCCGAGCCCCGGTAAGGGCGACCCGCCGGTTCCACTCCAAAATTAAGCAAACGTACGTTTGCAACTGCGCCTGCGCTTGTTGGGAGAGGCGGATTCCGAGCTGGTCACACCAGCGCACCAGCTCGGCGATCGCGCGATCGAGGTCGTCTTTCAAGCAACGCCAGCCCTGCGTAAATGAACGGAGAGGAGCGCCAACGCTGCTGGCGTCAAACCGGGAACGCGCGCAGCCTGGCCGAGGGAGCGAGGCCGGACACGAGCAAGCTTTTCCCGCACCTCGCGCGAGAGCCCCGGAATTGCTTCGAAATCGAGGTCCGATGGGATCGGGGTTTCCTCCATCTTTCTCAGCCGTTCGATCTGTTCCTGCTGGCGTCGCACATAGCCCGCGTACTTGATCTCGACTTCCACTTGCGCCGCTACGTCGGCCGGCAATGGGCTGGGGCCCGCGGCGGCTAAAGCGGCCACAGCGTTGTAACCCAATTCGGGCCGGCGGAGAAGCTGGGCCAGGCTTGTGGGGTTGACGATTTCGGCCGTCCCTAAAGCCCGGAGTTTCGCGTTCGTCTCCGCTGTTGGGTACAAGATCGTTGTTTCCAACCGTTCGATTTCGCGGGTTACCTGCGCCGCCTTCACCTCCACGCGCCGGCAATCCTCTTCCGAAACCGCGCCAATGGCCCTTCCCAAAGGGGTGAGCCGCGTGTCCGCATTGTCCTCTCGCAAAAGCAAGCGATACTCGGCCCGCGAGGTGAACATGCGATACGGTTCGCCCCCGACACCTTTGGTCACCAAGTCGTCAATGAGCACGCCGATGTACGCTTGGCTACGACTCAACAGAAATGGCTCGCGCTTGCGCAACTTCAAGGCCGCGTTGATTCCCGCCATCAGCCCTTGGGCTGCGGCCTCCTCGTAGCCCGTGGTTCCATTGATCTGCCCGGCGTGGAACAAACCTTCTATCAGTTTGGTTTCCAACCAAGGGTAGAGTTGCGTGGGGTCCACAAAGTCGTACTCGATGGCGTACCCGGGACGCATGATCTTCGCCTCCTCCAGCCCGGGAATGGAGCGCACCATTTCAATTTGAACGTCTAAGGGAAGACTCGTGGACAGGCCATTTGGGTAAATCTCTATGGTGTCGCGGCCCTCTGGTTCGAGAAAGATCTGATGGCGCTCCTTTTCGGCGAAGCGGACCACTTTATCTTCGATGGAGGGACAGTAGCGCGGCCCACGACCACGGATTTGCCCCGAAAACATGGGGGAGCGATGCAGCGAGTTCCGGATGATCTCGTGCGTTCGTGGCGTCGTGTACGTGATGTAGCAAGGAATTTGGCTCTGGCGGATCGCGGGTGTAGAAAAGGAAAACGGCTTCGGAGGTTCGTCACCGTACTGCGGCTCCAAGCGCGAGAAATCAATAGTGCGACGATCGAGTCGCGGGCACGTCCCAGTTTTCAGCCGCCCCACAGTAAAGCCCAAAGAAGCCAATTGCTCGCTCAGGCCGTGCGCGGCGAAGTCCCCGGCTCGCCCCGCCGCCATTTGGCGCTCGCCCACGTGGATCAACCCGTTGAGAAAGGTTCCCGTGGTCAAGATCACGGTTCGCCCCTCGACCCGCTCGCCCATTTGGGTTTCGACGCCGACCACTTTATTTCCACTCAGCAGCAAACGCTCGACACTTGCCTGATAAAGGGTAATCCCCGGGGCGTTTTCTAGCCGGGCCTTCATCCGCTGCCGGTACTGAGCTTTGTCCGCTTGTGCCCGCGACGCGCGTACGGCTGGCCCTTTCTTTGTGTTGAGCTGCCGGAACTGGATTCCCGTTTCATCAATGGCCTTGGCCATCTCCCCGCCAAGCGCATCGATCTCCTTGACGAGATGACCTTTGCCGATGCCCCCGATGGCAGGATTGCAGGACATTTGCCCGATGTGGTCGAGGTTGAGTGTCAGCAACAGTACCTCGCAGCCCATGCGTGCGGCCGCGAGCGCCGCCTCGATGCCTGCGTGCCCAGCCCCAACAACAATTACGTCAAAGCAGCGGTCAAAGGGTCCCATTGCCCACCTCGTGTTTCACGTGAAACGAGACGAGAGCCCGCACTAGCCAACACTCCGGGCCAAACAAGTGGGTGGCTCGGAGCCCCGCTTTGTCCAAAAGGACACACGCCATCAGCTCAGCCTTTTCGCCGCTGGCGGGCCAGCCGCTCGGCGATACCGATCAGCAAACGCAGGTCGTCGGGATCGAGCCCCGCAGCCACGTGCAAAAGCTCTTCGAGTTCCAGCCCTGGTGGGCGTGAATCCCAGTGGTGCGGCACCAGTTCCGACGAACCCCGCTTCCCAAGCCAAAGTGGCTCTTCGTCCCGCATATCCGGAAGGTGCCCTGCCAGCAGTGGTTCGATTGGCTTGCCCCAGGCACTTGCAGCGCGAAAAGTGCCCGCCCGGTCTTCGTTGGCTAAGTGCAGTGGCTTAATTGGTTTCACTGGTTTGACCGGCTTGACACCTGCCGTGGTGTCAGCGAACGCGTCTCGTCGCGCGCTCTCTGACTCTGACCGGGAGGAGGCCCGCTCGCGAGGCGGGAACTGTTCGACGAACCGCAAGAGCTCGCTCGGTAGCATCCCAAAAGCATTGGCCAATTTCGCCAAGACATCGCCCGAGGGGCGTTTGGTTCCTCGCTCGATCTCGCAGAGGTACGAGTAAGATACCCCGGAAGCGAGCGCCAAGTCGTGACGCGAAAGCCCGCGCTGCTCCCGGAGCGCTTGAATGGCACTGGCGTAGTCGAGGTGGTCGTCCGTCATTTGCAACTCCGGCGCTTGACTATGCCATAGCATTATGCCATAGCGTTTCATCCTCGAGCGCGGGATCTTCCGCTGCGAGCGGGCAGCGATGGAAGCCGCGGCAGAAAACGGAGGGAGACAACATGGAACAACAAACAGGTTCGCGATTCACGGCCACGGGTCATGAGCTTTGGAAATCGCTTTTTGGCGACAGTCGTATCTACTACCACCCGCCAAAGCGTTTTGGCAAGCTCGCAGTGGTTCCCCTTGCTTGGAGAGCGGCACCGTTGGAGGAGCGCCTATATCTAACGTTCGCTGAAGCGCGGGACGAAGTTCGAATCGAGGAGACCGGCCATGTTCCCGGACTACGCATCCGCAACCGCGCGGCAAAGCCGGTGTTGCTGCTGGAGGGCGAGTCTCTCCAAGGCGGTTGGCAAAACCGCGTCGTGACCATCAGCATCTTGGTACCCAAGGATGCCGTCGTGGAGATCCCGGTGGCCTGCGTGGAACAGGGCCGATGGAGCCCACGCTGGGTAGCGCAGCGCCAAGCGCACCGAGGGAGCGCCACCGCCGAACCGTGGCGCCGCCGGGCCGAGCGCGAACCTGAGTACTTGGACCCCGGTGATCACGCCTTCGAATCCCCGCCCGAACTGTGGGAGCCCGGAGACTTCCTTTTTGCCAAGCTCAAAGGCCGCCTGTCGAGGGATGTCAGTCGCGCCGCCCGAGAAGGCTCACGATTCTGGGGAAACCAAAGCACGATTTGGGACGAAATCTCTCGCAAGGCGACTTCTTTCCGCGCTCGTTCTCGGACCGGAGCCATGTCCGATATTTTTGAGCGCAGCGCGCACACCCTAGAAGAGTACGTGCACAACCTCCCACTAGAACAGGACCAGATCGGTTTTGTGGCCGCAATCGACCACGATCCGCTGGGGATGGAGCTCGTGGATCACCCGCACACCCTCCGTGCAGTCTACCCACGCCTCTTGCGGGCGTACGCACTCGAGGCCATCGAGGAGGAAAGGGGTGCCAGCCGGTTCCCGGAGCGCGGGCTGGCCTCGGAAAGCACCGCGTATTCCGACAGGTCGTTTGCCGTGGACGATGCCGTCGCGTTCCTTGCGGGCTTACAAAAAGCCTCCATTACGGTCCATCCTTCCATCGGCCTAGGGGAGCAACTCAGAATTACGGGGAACGGCCTCGAGGGTTCGGCTTTGCACGCACTCAATGGCATCCTTCATCTCTCCCTGTTTCCGAAAAGCCACGCCTAAAAATTGCCATTGGCGGGCCACTGGGGCAGGCTTTTCCGCCCGCCCCGGTGGATTTTCGCCATAGCCAGCAACGAACCCAGTCCCTGCCGCTTATGGCCGGGCGTCGGCACGGGCGCGCCTCGCTGCCATCACCGGCTCCGCAAGAGAGGGACAACGTGGGGCCCACCGCCGCTCTGCTTTTGTGCTGTCTCTTGGGCGCTCTGTCTCGGTTGGACGCGCACGGGTGCAATGTGCACCCACGGGAGGTGTTCGGCCAAGATGAATCACCGAGCCGTCACCGTCTCGATTGCAGCGCGAAGTGCCTCCGTGCTTTGGCTGTACCGGCTCTCCAGAATCGCTTTCACGTTGGAAGGTGCCCCACCCGGGTGGCCACAATCGAACGGCGGGGCCGGGTCGTACTCCAGAGCAAGCTGAATGGCCTTGGCCGACGTTTCCCCAGCAATTTCGGCCGCAACGCTCAGCGCAAAGTCCAAACCGGCAGTGACGCCCCCGGCGGTAATCACGTTTCCGTCCTGCACGATTCTCGCTCTCTCGTGCCTGGCGCCGACAAGCGGCAGCAAATGCGTGTACGCCCAGTGGGTGGTCGCCCGGCGGCCGGCTAATAAACCCGCGACCCCCAGAACGAAGGCACCCGTGCAAACCGATGTAACGTAACGTGCCGCACCTCCCCTCTCTTTGACGAATGCCACCGTGGCATCGTCGTAAATGGCGCCGAGGACGCCAGGACCGCCGGGAACGCAGACCAAATCGAGAGCCGGGCACGACCCGTACGTGCACGTCGGCACAAACGAAACGCCGCAATCCGTCTCCACAGGGGCTTCTGATTTGGCGACCACATGTGTCACCACCCCTGGTATTCGGGCAAAAACTTGCAAGGGAGCGGTCAGGTCCAGTTGAGTCACCTGGGGGAAAAGCACCAAGCCTACCTGCATATCCGGCACGCTCTCACTCCTTTCTTTCCGTTTCCGTGGCCGCCTGAGATTGCTCTCTATACCGTGGACGCGTGGGAGTCACCCGCGGGAGGCCGGATAGCCCGACCCCCCGGACGTTGTGCGACGCCCCGGCAACCGAGCTTAGAGATTGTCGGGCGGATCTATTGCACGTGCTTCGAGCGCAAAACAAGTTTCGTGGCGCGGGATCTCCAGGGGAGCTAAAAGTCCGCGCGCGCTTTTTGACAAGCAGAATGCACCATGTTATAGCGCGCGACGCTTTAAGATCCCCTCCGAGAGGAGAAGTTTTGCTATGGCCTTATTCGGCAAAGACGACAAGGGGCAGAGGCCCGAGGATGCCAGGCCAGCGTTTATCAACTCTCCCGTAGTCCCAGGCGAGCCAGCCCCAGCCGAGCCCAGTGTACAAGCGCACCTCGGCAAGGGGAGCCGAGTGGAGGGAAAGTTGAGTTTCGAGGGGAGCGTTCGCATCGATGGGCAGGTGGACGGCGAAATCCAAGCGCAGGAGGCGGTGATTATCGGTGAGAGCGCTGTTCTCAACGCTCAAATAACCGCAGGCACGGTGATTCTGACGGGAAAATTGACCGGTGACGTTACTGCTCGAAAGCGTGTGGAGCTACGTGCCCCTGCTCGCTTACTCGGTAACATTACGACCCCATGCCTCGTCATCCATGAGGGTGTCATTTTCGAGGGGCGTTGCTCGATGGGCAGCGCGACCGGCGAACCGAAGGTAACTTCCTCTTCAGCCGCACCCGGAGCAACGGAACGGGCGAAAGTCGCACAGTTTCCCCGGGACGAACGGCCGGCGGGCGTATCGACTTCCGTTGGAGGTGGAAAATAGTTAGTTAACGGGTCGCTGGATTTTCGGTCACATTGTCGAAAGTACGAACGCCTCTTGTCGGCTGCTCGCTTGCCGGGCGTCGAAAGAGGCGTTCGTGCGTAAGCTGCGTGGATTCATTTTCTAATGGAGGCAATTAACGGAGATTTTCGCGGGAAAGCGAGCAGGTCATGCTGACATTCCCTCCTGACTTTACGTTTTTCGTTCAGATCGTATCCTTTCTCGTGCTCTGGCTTGTGCTTCGGCAACTGGCTTGGGCCCCCATGCTGCGCGTGCTCGAAGAGCGCGACCAACGCACCATCGGAAATCGCAAAATCGCATCTCAGTGCCAGGCCGAAGCAGAAAGAGCGCAAAGGACATACGATGAGGCGCTTGCTCAGGCGCGTGTGGACATCACGGCGAAATTGCAAAGTGCGCGGTCGGCAATCGCCGCCGAGGAGCAGAAGATTCTTTCCGAGGCTCGCGCCGCTGCCCAGCGGCGGCTGAACGACGCGCGGGACCAATTGAATCGCGACTTACGGGAAGCACGCGAGGCTGCATTGCAACAGGCGCAAGACTTGGGTCGCTTTCTGGCGCGGCAGATCCTCGGGAGGGAAGTCGGGTGATCCGCGTCAAGCGTTGGATTCGGAGCTTTGCCCTCTCGGGGGCGTGCTTACCCACGGTGGCGTGGGCGGCCGAGTCTGCAGCTCACGGGGACGGGTTAGAACACGGCGTCCCGTGGGCCACGCTGTTCTTTACCATCGTAAACTTCGGCCTCTTCGTTTGGCTGCTCGCTCGCTACGTCTGGCCGCAAGTTCGTCTGTGGCTCCGCGAGCGGCACACTGCCATCGTGCAGGAACTCGAGGCGGCAGCCCAGGCGCGCCGCGAGGCGGAAGCGCTGCGGGCGCAGTGGCAAGAGCGACTGGCTCGCGTCCAGCACGAAATTGCGCAACTACGCCAACAAGTCGAGGCGGATCTCGCCCGCGAACGCCAGCGCATCTTAGAGCAAGCTGAGCGAACGGCTGAGGCAATCCGCAAGGATGCGGAGCGCACGGTGGCAGCGGAAATGCGCCGCCTGGAACAAGAGCTACGGAGCGAGCTGGTGCGCGAGGCCGTAGAAATCGCGCGCGAAATCGTGCGCCGGCACTGGAACGAGTCGGATCAAGAACGTACCGTGCGCGATTTTGTTCGACAGGTGCAGTCATGAGCGCGGTTGCCCGACGTTACGCAAAGGCCTTGTTTGCTCTCGCGCAAGAACACCGCCAGCAGGAAGCGGTGGCAAGAGAGCTCGATGCAGTGGCCGAGCTCGTGCAAGACCCGCAAGTCGCCATCGCGTGGAACAACCCCTTGTTGACCGCTCCCGAGCGCCGCCAACTCACTGCTGCCTTACGAGAGCGCTTGGGAATGTCGGATCTCTTCGGAAACTTTCTGGAGTACTTGGCAGAGCATAAACGCCTGCAAGAGCTGCCTGCCATTCGCGATCATTACGAGCGCCTACTCGACGACGCGGCGCACCGCACCCGGGCGCGCATCGCTTCAGCAATGCCTCTGGCACCGGAGCACCTGCAAGAGATCGTGGAACTACTGCAACGCCAGACGGGCAAAAGCGTTCTCGCCACCACCGCCACAGATCCCGCCCTGGTAGGCGGATTCGTAGTGGAGATCGAAGGTAAGGTTTACGATGCCAGCGTAGCGAACCAGCTCGCTAGTCTCGCTCACCGCCTTGGCGGTGGCGCATCCCACTGAGGAGGAGTGACCCAGGTAATGCAAATTCGTCCAGCTGAGATCAGCGAAGTCATCAAACAACAAATCGCCCAGTACGGGCGCGAGATCGAGGTCCGAGAAACGGGGCGCGTTCTGTCCGCTGGGGACGGCATTGCCCGCATCTGGGGCCTTGCAGAAGCTGCGGCCGGAGAGCTGCTCGAGTTCCCCCACGGTATTTATGGCATGGTGCTCAACCTCGAAGAGGACAACGTGGGCGCTGCCATCTTTGGCGAGGCGCACATGGTCAAGGAAGGGGACGAAGTGCGCCGCACCGGCCGCATTGCTGAAGTTCCGGTTGGGGAGGCATTGCTGGGTCGCGTGGTGAACGCCTTAGGCCAGCCCATCGACGGTAAGGGCCCGATTGAAGCGACCGAAACCCGGCGGATCGAGCTCAAGGCCCCGGGTATCGTTTGGCGCCAACCGGTCAAGGAGCCCTTGCAAACGGGAATCAAAGCCATTGACTCAATGATCCCGATCGGCCGCGGGCAGCGCGAACTGATCATTGGCGACCGCCAAACCGGAAAGACTGCCGTGGCGGTGGACACGATCATTAACCAACGCGGCGGCGACGTCTTTTGCATTTACGTTGCCATCGGGCAGAAGCGCTCCACTGTAGCACAGGTCGTGGAGAAACTTTCCCGCTTCGGGGCCATGGAGTACACGATCGTGGTCGCAGCTACGGCATCGGAAGCCGCACCGCTACAGTTCATCGCACCCTACGCCGGTTGCGCGATGGGAGAATATTTCCGCGATTCTGCACGACACGCCCTGGTGATTTACGACGACTTGTCGAAGCATGCGGTCGCCTACCGCCAGCTCTCCTTGCTGTTGCGCCGGCCTCCGGGGCGCGAGGCGTACCCCGGCGACGTGTTTTACTTGCACTCGCGTTTGCTCGAACGCGCCGCCAAAATGAGCGACGAACGCGGCGGCGGTTCGCTCACCGCACTGCCTATCATCGAAACGCAAGCCGGAGACGTTTCGGCGTATATCCCGACAAATGTGATCTCGATTACCGATGGGCAGATCTTCCTGGAGACCGACCTCTTCTATTCCGGTGTCCGCCCGGCCGTCAACGTGGGCATTTCCGTCTCCCGAGTCGGCGGCAACGCGCAAATTCGCGCCATGCGCCAGGTGGCCGGTTCTCTGCGCATCGAGTTGGCTCAATACCGCGAAATGGCCGCGTTTGCGCAGTTTGGCTCGGATTTGGATCCGACGACGCAACGTCAGCTCGCACGCGGAAGCCGGCTCGTGGAGGTGTTGAAGCAGGGGCAGTACGAGCCGCTGCCGGTGGAGAAGCAAATCCTCATCATTTACGCGGCCACCAACGGGTACGTGGATCACTTGCCGGTCGAAGCCGTGAGAAAGTACGAAGCTGAACTCTACCGCTTCGTGGACAATCGCCACCCGGAAATCCTGCAAGCAATTCGGGAGAAGAAACAACTCGACGACGCGCTCAAGGCCCAAATCCATCGCGTGCTCGACGAGTTCCAGACGATCTTCCAACCGTAAGACACCGAGATTCCTTCCCCGCCCAATTCGAGCCATGGCAAGCCTCAAGGCAATCCGCAAACGCATCGCTTCGGTCAAAAACACGCAAAAGATCACCAAGGCGATGAAAATGGTGTCGGCCGCCAAATTGCGCCGCGCGCAAGAAGCGGCCACGAATGCTCGCGCCTATGCCGAGAAACTCAGCGAGCTGATGCGGCACGTGGCCGGGAGCGTCAACGACACGCCGCATCCGCTATTGCAGAGTCGCGAACGAGTCCAGCGCGTGGACCTGTTGTTGGTCACCGCCGACCGCGGCTTGTGCGGCGCTTACAACAGCAACTTGATCCGGCACGCAGAGCAATTGCTCGCCCAGTATGGACGGCAAGCCGTGCGCATGACCTTCGTTGGCCGGCGTGGCTTCGACTACTTCAAAAAACGCGGTGTGCTCATCGCCGAAAAGTACATCAACTTGTTTGGCGGCCCGGATCTCGCTCTCGCACAGCGGTTGGCGGATCAGTTAGCTCGCGCGTACGCCGAAGGGCATTGCGATGCCGTATTCGTGCTGTACAGCCATTTTCGCTCGGCACTCTCGCAAGTGCCCACGGTCGAGCAACTCTTGCCGATCGTTCCGGCAGAAGCGCTGGCATCCAGTCCCCGGGAATACGTCACCGAGCCCGATACGCATACCTTGCTCGACCGCTTGCTCCGCCAGTACGTGCGGGTTCTCGTCCATCGAGCCTTCCTGGAGGCGCAAGCGAGCGAACATGCCGCACGCATGACTGCCATGGACAGCGCAACGACCAACGCCGCCGACATGATCGACCGCTTGACGTTGGAGATGAACCGCGCCCGTCAAGCGGCCATCACAAAGGAACTCATGGAAATCGTCAGCGGAGCAGAAGCACTGAAGGGATGAGAGGTCTACCGACATGAACATGGGAAAAATCACTCAGGTTATTGGTCCAGTCGTCGACGTGGAGTTCCCCAACGGCGACCTGCCTCCAATTTACAACGCGCTGCGGGTCAGCAACCCCTCGATCAGCAGCCAGCCGTGGAATCTCGTGCTCGAGGTGGCCCAACACCTCGGCGAGCGCACCGTGCGGTGCATTGCCATGGATGCCACCGAGGGACTCAAGCGCGGCATGCCGGTGCAGGACACCGGAGGACCCATCAAAGTGCCGGTCGGCCCGCAAGTGCTGGGCAGGATTCTCAACGTGGTCGGCGAGCCGGTGGACGAAGCTGGGCCCATCGAGGCGCAAGACTACTATCCAATCCACCGCGAGCCGCCGAAATTCGTGGACCAAGCCACGGAAATCCAGCAATTCGAAACGGGCATCAAGGTTGTGGACTTGCTCACCCCGTATGCCCGCGGCGGTAAGATTGGTCTCTTTGGCGGTGCGGGCGTGGGCAAGACCGTCTTCATCCAAGAGCTCATTTCCAACGTCGCCACGCACCATGGCGGGTATTCGGTGTTCGGCGGCGTCGGCGAACGCACCCGCGAAGGAAACGACCTGTGGCTGGAAATGAAAGAGTCGGGCGTGATTTCCAAAACCGCCCTGATTTACGGGCAAATGAACGAGCCACCTGGAGCTCGCGCCCGCGTGGGTCTCACAGCAGTGACCACCGCGGAGTACTTCCGCGATGTCGAAGGCAAAGACGTGCTATTGTTCATCGACAACATCTTCCGCTTCACCCAAGCAAACTCCGAGGTCTCCGCCTTGTTGGGCCGCATCCCTTCGGCCGTCGGTTACCAGCCCACCTTGGCCACGGACCTCGGCGAACTCCAAGAGCGCATCACCAGTACCAAGCGCGGGGCGATCACGTCCGTGCAGGCCATTTACGTGCCGGCGGACGACCTGACGGACCCGGCCCCCGCCACCACTTTCGCGCACTTGGACGCCACCACCGTGCTCTCCCGCGCGCTGACGGAAATCGGGATTTACCCGGCCGTGGATCCGCTGGATTCGACCTCGCGCATTCTCGACCCGAACATCGTCGGAGAAGAGCACTATCGAGTCGCTCGGGCCGTGCAAGAAGTTCTGCAGCGCTACAAAGACCTGCAAGACATCATTGCCATCCTCGGCATGGACGAGCTGTCGGAAGAGGACAAGCTCATTGTCGCCCGCGCGCGCAAAATTCAAAAGTTTCTCTCGCAGCCGTTCCACGTGGCCGAAGCGTTCACGAACATCAAAGGTGTCTACGTCAAACTGTCGGATACCATCCGCGGCTTTAAAGAGATTGTCGAAGGCAAGCACGACGAGGTGCCCGAGCAAGCCTTTTACATGGTGGGCACGATCGAAGACGCTCTCGAAAAGGCACGCCGCCTCGCTGCGTAAATCATGGCTACCCGATTGCTCCTCCGCGTTGTCACTCCCAAACAATCCGTGCTGGAAACCGAGGTGCAGGAGGTGACTGCCCCAGGCACGGTTGGCGAGTTCGGTGTACTGCCGGACCACGTTACGTTTCTTTCCTCGCTCGAATGTGGGGTTCTGCGCTACCGCAAAAACCAGCGCGAAGCTGCCATGGCCATCCGTGGCGGCTTTGCGGAGGTGCGCGACAACGTGATGACCGTTCTCGCGGACGAGGCCGTATCGGCCGAGGAGATCGTCGTGGATGCGACCCGCCAGGAGCTCGCCGAGGCCGAGGCTGCACTCCAGCGCGCTCCGTTCGGCTCGACCGAGTACGCCCAAGCCGAGAGCGAAAAGCGCTGGGCGGAAGCCCGCCTGGCAGCGAGCCGTGCACGCTCGACCCCTTCGTGATGGGTATGCAAGGCAACTGGGTTGCGGACGCAGAATTGCGCTCAGGGCCGACCAGGCTATACGAACGCGGCGTGCCTTTGGAAACTAGTCAATGGATGCCGGTTGCGCTCGTGGATGAATTGGCCGAGCGAACAACGAAGAAGTTTTTCGTGACCATCGACGGTGTGGAAGAGGAATGCTTCCTCGTCAAATACGAGGGACGTTTTTACGCCTACGTCAACCGCTGCTGCCATGTCCCGATGACACTGGACTGGGTCGAAAATCGCTTCTTCACGGCCGACGGCCGTTACCTCCAGTGCGCTACGCACGGAGCGCGGTATTTGCCGGAAACGGGGGAGTGTGTCGCTGGCCCCCCTTGCGGCAAATTCCTTCGCCGTCTGGAAGTCGCTTCCGCCGACGGCAAGGTATATGTGGCCGTCGGTGCTCGCGCATCTCTAGAGGAGAACCGTTAGAGAAGGGGAGTTTTATGGCACGACAGGATCGCCGCTGGGAAATTCGCCGCCGTCGAAATCGGCGCAAAAAACTTGCAAAGTTGCGCGCCCGTTATGCTGCCGCTCGCACTGCCGCGGAACGAGAAAAAATCTTGGCGAAAGTGCAACGGGTCGCTCCCACGGTCACTCGCGAGCAGTTCATTGCCAGCGCAGAAGCGCTCGCACCGACCCCGCGCCCACCGGCAAAGCGAGGCGGAGGCCGTTCGAGCGCGAGTGCCGCTTCCGGCGCAGCATAACGCCACGCGGAGACGGGCCATCGCGCCGCGTCGATCTCCGGCGTGAGGCCCCCACCTCACTCCACCGGGCCTTCCCCAAAGGCCAGCATGGCCGCCGTATACAGCAAGGCGTGCTCCCACACGTGGGGCACATCGTTTTGCGGCCAGTAATCGGGCAAAATGCCATCCCCAGTACGATCTACTTGCACCCGCCCGTACGATTCCGACATATGCAACGTGCCGCTGGTCGTGATGTTGCGGACGAAGAACCGTACCGCCTCGCGCAACTCGGCCAAGCTCCGCTCGTCATTGCGCTGCCGCGCCAGGTAAGCCAAGGCCAGCAAGGGCTCTGCATTGTACCCACTTTCGGGTGCGGTGCGCTTCAAGATCGGATCGATGCCTCGCTCGCGCAGCACCTGGGCGTGGGTCGTTGCCAGCGGATCCTGTGGCGACAAGAAACGCACCGGCCAGATGACCCAAGGCGCTCGGGGTCCGTCGAGGTGAGGAACTGGATCCTGCCGCAAGAAGTGCCGCGGAATCGCTTCTTCGAGCTCGCGCGCCCGCACCCGCCAGCGCTCCACGACGGCTGCCTCGAAACCACAGGCTTCGGCTGCTTCGATGCCGCTGCGCAACGCCAACAATACCGTTTGCGCCCCGAGGAGGGATTGCGTCAGGGGAATGTTGTCGTCTTCGTTTGCATAACACTGGAGGTTGTTGCTTTCGTCCTTGCACTCCGCGAGGTTGGTCGCACCTAACGCAATGGAGGAACACACCTCGCTCAAGTACTGGGCGCGCTCCCCCGGGTCCCGGAGAAACTTCGCATGCTCCCACAGGGTCCAGACCACCAAGCCTGCCGCGTCAATTTCGAAGGACAAAGGTAGCCCCGGAATCGCAGCGACCGGATCGGTGTAATAATTGGCCTCTACTGTACCGGCGGGTACGCAGGCCGGATACGACGGCCGATTCCGGTCGCAAGGGCCGAAACTATACAGCGCCGACCAGTCTGCCGGCCGCTTACGCTGCACGCGAGCGTAAAATTTGTTGTGGCGCGTGACCAAATCGTGGTAGCCCGCCAAATCGAGCGCGTAGTTGATGAAGGCGCCGTCGCGCGGCCAGTCCTCTCCATATGGGGGCTGCGTGTTCACGCTGGCCACGATGCCCCCGCTGGCTTCATCCATCGCAGTGCGTATGACAATGAGCGAGCGCTTGGCAAAGGCAAGCACCAGCGGGTCGTCTGCATTCGGGAGTCGCGCCGGCCTGAGAAATTGTTCCCACCACGCTTCGGTCGAAGCGCGTTGTGCTCGCACAGGTTCGGACCGCACTGCGCGCAACAGCTCGTAAGCGCCGTCGCGCGTGTCCGCTATGGCAATATCCACCACGGCTTCGGCCGTATTGCCAGTGAACACTAAGCGTTTAGCGAGCGCCGCGTTGGCTTGACACGCCGCGATCGGCGAGCCGGAAAGCTGGCCATCTTGCGCATCCCAGTACGCGCTCTCCGCGTCATACGTCCAATTCAGCCGACTGCGGCATTCTCCCAGCGGCCCATCGGGATGGGTGATTTGCCGCTCACACTGAAAGGCAATGCGAACGAACTCCCCGAACGCCTCCCCCAAGTCGAACACCCGAATCGTGTTTTCTGCCAGGCGACTTTGCAACTTGCAAATTTCTGTTTGGTCGAACCCGCACTGATATCCGTCGTCACCGCCTCGCATCCCCATGGCAATGTAGACACCCGGTTCGTCGAGTTCGCGAATCAAGGTTGCCACCTGGTCCTGCAGCGCGTTGCCCAGCCCGGGCGCGCGCAAGATCTCGGAAACTCTGGCGAGGCGGTGTGGATCGACACGCTCGCTTTGCGGCAAGTAATGCAAAATGGCGCGCTCTTGCGCGTCGTACACGACGGCATGGTCGTTCTTGAAATCCAGTGCCCAGTCCGCCACCGGAAACAGCGGCTGTCGCGACATCGTCGGAGCAAAATTGGCATAAAAAACGAGCGTGGCCTCGGCCACCGGCGAGCTGGTCCGGCGCTCGACTTCGTAGTGACTCACGAGCACGTTGCGCTCGGGTAAAACGAATTGATAGGCGCGCACAAGGAGCCCGAGGTCGTCGTTGCGCATGCGCGTGACAACCACGTTCGATGCGTCGTTCGTGTACTCCTGATCGTGGTGCCACGGCAGGTCGCGCAACCACGTGAAACCACGCTGCCCCGAGCGTGTACGGTAAAACAAACCGGGAAAGGCTCCGGCACTATCCAGGGCCCCGAAGTGGGGTTTGAGGCGCGCATCGGGTTCGTTGGACGTCAGATAGTCGAGCTGGTCATAGTAACTCGGACCTGGCCACTTCAGCGAGGTGATTTCCCCGCACAGCGAAACGGTACTGGTCAGCTTTCCCGAGCCGAGTGCGGCGTTGGTATTCGTGGCGCCCCACTGCAACTCGAAAGGGTTGGGAGCATCGGGTAGCACACCGAGTTGAGGGCAGGGCGGACGCGCCGCTACCGGCGATCCTCCGGGCGGCTCACCGTCCGAGCCGCAGCCCAGAACCCCGAGTAAAATCCCGCACCAAGCTAAGTTGCGAAGACCCGCGGTACCCTTTCCTCCCATGGCGAACTTCCCATTCCGTCTGATTTTGTGCTCGCGCCAGCGTTCGATCCCGACCACGCCGGAAGCGCTCCCCCTCAATCGTAGACCCGCACGGGCCAGCCGACCGCGCGCACGCGCTCGGCCATACCTTCCAGCCATTCCCGCGGCAAGGGCGCTAGCCGATTCGCTTCCGGTTGCGCCGACGGTCGCGCCAGCGTGTACAACAGCACCCCGCGAACCGGGGCATCTAATCCCAGGAGGTTGGCCAAAAAGGCCACAAAGGCGTCCACCTCTTCGTTGGGCGGGGGGGCACCGTCTGACGCAAACCAACAACTCTGAATCCACGTGGAGCAAAGCTCGCTACAAGCAATCAAGTTTTCCTGGACGCGTGCCAGCGGAAAACGCGTCCCGTTGACTGCCCGCATCCCCTGCGGGGTGACCCGATCGACCTTGAACCAAACTTCGCCGGACAGCACAGCCAGTTTTTCAATGCCCGCACGCACGTGCGGCCGATGTACCTGGGTGCCGTTGGTAATCAACACGGTCTTCACATTGGCCGGTACGCCCAGATCTTGCCGCACCCGCGCAATGGCTTCCACGACCGCCGCGAACTCGCGCGCCGTCGTCGGTTCTCCGTTGCCCGACACCGCCACATCGCGGAACACACGAAACTCCGGCGGTAAATGCCGCTGCAAGTAATCTCCCGCCATCACAGCCCGGAGGAATTCCCTGAGCTCTTCCTCCAGCCTCTCCACGTCGATGCGTGGCGCAGCACCGCGGCGCAATCCTGGCACCTGGCAGTACACGCAGCGCCAGTTGCATGCATTGTTCGGATTCAAGTTCACCCCGACCGAAAGCCCACCGGCTCGCCGCGAAAGCACGGGATACACATACCGTAGACCCGCTCGTTCGCGGGAATGATCCAAAAACGTCAACACTTCGCTTTCCATTGGAGAGTCACCGAACTTCTAGTGGTCACCAGCCCAGAAACAAGCTTCGGCAGAAAAAGACCTTGCTCGCCACCCGCGTACATACTAAACGTTTAGTATGCCCGAACAGGCCAGTCCGTCCCGTGAAGATTCTCGCCGGGATTTATTGAACGTGGCGATCGATTGTTTCGCGAAATACGGCTACGCGGCAACCTCCATCGACCGGATTGCGAAGGCAGCCGGAGTGACAAAGGGGGCTTTGTATTACCATTTCAAAGACAAGGAAGAACTGCTCTTCGAATCGGTCAAACACCGGCTCGGGCAGTTCGAGCGCCGGGTGGTGCAAGAAATTGCTCCGGTTGCCGATCCGGCCGATTCCATTCGGGCGCTCGGGCGTATATGCCACGACCACGCCACCAAGAGCAATCACCGCCGGCTCATTGTGACGCTACTCGTCGAGGCTCTCGACACGTATCCCGCGCTCGACCGTTTGTTTCGCGACATGATGCGGCGCTTCCGCGGCTTCATTGCCGGCCTTGTGGATCGGGGCAAGGCGGGCGGGCGCTTCCGCGCCGAGGTGGACTCGCAGTTGGCCGCCAGCATTTTTGCCGGCTCGGTCATGGGGCTGGAAATTCAATATTACCAAGATCCCGCAGGTTTCGACCTGCGCCGTGCTTTGGAAGCAAACTCTGAGCAGTTCATCGCTTGGCTGAGCGCACCACATCCACGAGCCAAGCGCAGCAAAAGAGGAGGACTTTAACGATGGTGAGTTTCGAACCGTCCGAAGAACAACGCCTGATCCGCGATACCGTAGCGGAGTTTGCCCGCGAGCGGGTCCGGCCGCAGGCACGCGCGAGCGATGAGACGGGGGAAATTCCCTCCGAACTCATCCAACAAGGCTGGGAACTCGGGCTCACGCAGGCTCTCATTCCGGAGGCATACGGCGGGGCGGGCGAAGCTCACAGCGCGGTTACGAGCGTCTTGGCGATCGAGGAGCTGGCGTGGGCGGATCTTTCTATCGCTTGCCACTTGCTGGCCCCGCGTCTGCTGGTTGTGCCCGTGGTCGAGGCCGGAACCGAGGAACAAAAGGACGCCATTCTTCCCCGCTATGCTCAGGCTAATTTCGCAGCGGCGACGGCAGCGGTAGTCGAGCCGCGCTGGGATTTCGATCTTGCCGAGCTGTCCGTTACGGCGACGCTGGAAAACGGTAGCTACGTGTTACAAGGCACGAAGTGTTTCGTCCCGCTCGCGTCCGTGGCCGAGCATCTTGCTGTGTTTGCTCGTTTGCAGGGCAGTGACGAAGTGGGCGTGTTCCTGGTGGATCGCTCCACACCCGGCGTGAGCATCCTCGAACGGGAGAAGAATATGGGACTCAAGGGGCTCGCGACCTACGAGGTGGCGTTCGAGCGCTGCCGTCTGCCGGCCGAGCGGCGTCTCGGTGGCCCCAGCGGGTGCGACGTCAACCGCTTGCTGAACCTGCAACGTGTTGCACTGGCCGCCGCCGCTGTAGGTGTCGCCCGGGCATCGTTCGAGTACGCGCGCGACTATGCCAAAGAGCGCAAGGCTTTCGGCGTGTACATTGCGCAAAAGCAAGCCATTGCCTTCATGCTGGCGGAAATGGCCATCGAGATCGACGCGGCACGGCTCCTCACCTGGGAGGCAGCTTGGAAACTCGACCGCGGAGAAGATGCCACGCGCGAAGCGGTACTCGCTAAACAGTACGCCGCCAATATGGCGCTCATGGTTGCCGACCGCGGCGTCCAGATTCTCGGCGGGCACGGATACATCCGCGACCATCTCGTGGAGCTCTTTCTCCGCAATGCACGTGGATTTGCGACCTTCGAAGGGTTGCTGACTGCGTAATCCTCACGCGAAAGGAGATACACGGCCATGATCGATTTCGAACTTCCCCCTCAGGTCAAACAGGCACGCGACATGGTGCACATGGTGGCCGAAAATATGATGCGCCCCATCGCACGCGAGTACGACGAGCGCGAACACGAAAAGCCATGGGACTTTCTCAACGCCATGTGGGAGGCCTCCAAAGCCACGAACCCGGTCAGTTTCGGTGGCGGAGCGAAGAAAGATCCTGGAGCGCCTTCTGTTCGCAATCTTCAAACCGTCGTTTCCATCGAGGAACTATCGTGGGGCGATGCGGGGCTATATCTTTCGATCCCCAATCCAGGGCTCGGCGGCGCCGCCGTTGCCGCGGCGGGGACTCCGGAACAGCGCGAGCGCTTCTTGGCGCGTTTCCGATCGGGTCCGCCAAAGTGGGGCGCTATGGCCATCACGGAACCACATTGTGGCTCGGACACGGCGGCCATTACGACCACTGCCGTGCGCGATGGCGACCATTGGGTGCTCAACGGTACGAAAATTTTTGTCACCAGCGGCAAAATGGCCGCACAGGAGTCGGATGGATTTGTCGTCGTGTGGGCGACGGTGGACAAATCCGCCGGTCGCGCCGGCATCAAAGCCTTCGTGGTGGAACGCGGCACACCCGGAATGACCGTCGTCAAGGTCGAGGACAAAATGGGCATTCGCGCCTCGGATACGGCCATGATCGTCTTCGAGAACTGCCGCATTCCGCTGGACAACATTCTGGGCAGCCCCGAGGTGCAGCGCTCGACCGAAGGCTTCAAAGGCGCGATGGCCACTTTCGACGCAACTCGCCCCGCTGTGGCTGCCAGTGCCATCGGGATCGGACGCGCCGCTTTAGATTTCGTCCGCGCAGAACTCGAGAAGCAAGGCATCAAGATCCGCTACGGCGTGTCGCGCAACAAGCTCACGGCGATCGAGCGAGACTTCATGGACATGGAGGCCGCGCTTCAGGCGGCACGCCTGCTCACCTGGCGCGCCGCCTGGTTGATGGATCAAGGCCGGCACAACAACCTCGAGGCCTCCATGGCCAAGGCCAAAGCCGGGCTCGCGGTGACGCAGGTGACGCAAAAGGCGGTCGAACTTCTCGGCCCACTCGGATACTCGCGGAAGTACTTACTCGAAAAGTGGATGCGGGATGCGAAGATCAACGACATCTTCGAGGGGACACAGCAAATCAACTTGTTGGTCGTTGCACGGCGCATCCTTGGCTACTCGAGCAAGGAGTTGAACTGAGGTCCGAGCTGCTCGCGCACACCCGTGCGGTAGTCGCGCGTTTTGCTGCTGCGGCAACGACGTGAACCGACGCGGGCTCCCGGTCCCGCCGAGTCCGGGAGCCGGTTTTTCCCGACTCCGTCTGCCCGCGTTCTGCCGAGGATTCGTCCGCTCAGCGCCGTCCGCAAGCGCGATGTCGCGCCGCGATGGAACGCGCCGCGAAAATCGCTGCTCGGGCACAAAGTGCCTTTGCCGGCAGCGTGCAGAAGGCACCGCCGCACACCGCTGGCCCCCAGGCCGCGTACCCTCAGTCGACCTGCGGCCGACCTCTGCTTGGACGTCATAGGGGCGCACGGCCGTGCGCCCCTACACCTTCCCACTTGCCACTCGCCACTGGCCACCCACGACTCCCCGCTCGCCATTCCAACGCACCCTCACCCGGCCTGCGCCATTTCTCGGTGGAAAGGGGCCTCCGAGCCGAGGCGCAAATTTTCGAACACGTACGCGGCGGGCTGCAGGGTGCTCACGGGGCGA
This sequence comes from Candidatus Binatia bacterium, assembly GCA_026004215.1. Classification (GTDB taxonomy): domain Bacteria; phylum Desulfobacterota; class Binatia; order HRBIN30; family HRBIN30; genus HRBIN30. The sequence continues at coordinate 925,577 of BPIR01000002.1, read as the reverse complement.
CGAGAGTTCGAAGGGCCTCAAAAACCGCTGTATTGGCCGGTCCCCGATTTTCGATGCCAAGTCTCCGCCCAGGGGTATCGAGAGGCGTGGCGGTGCCCTCGGCACTGCACGCGGCCCCCCGACAAACGCCCGACGTAGCGATGCCCGACGTAGAGTGCCCACTGGTTGCGCGAAGGCGGCCACCTGCAGTAGCCTCGCGCGGCCATGGCCACCACGAGGATTGGTTTGATCGGTGCCGGCCTGATTGGCTGCACGCACGCTGCCGTCTTACAGCAAATTTCTACGGCGTTTCCGGGGCGGATCGAGTTCAGTGGGGTTGCCGATCCTGATGCCGCGGCTCGCGAGCGGGCTGTGAGCTTGTTCGGCTTCAAACAAGCCTTTGCGGATGGGCACGACCTACTGGACCGGGTGCCGTTGGAAGCTGTTTTCGTTTGCTCGCCCACAGCCTTTCATGCCGAATTTGTCGTCCATGCGGCCCAGCGCGGGACCGCTATTTTTTGTGAAAAACCACTGGCCATGTCGTGTGTGGAAGGGGCGCGCATGCTCGAGGCCGTGGAGCGCTATGGCGTCCCGCATCAAATCGGTCTCGTCCTCCGCTTCTCCGCGGTATACACCGTGATGCGGGCGATGATGCGCGAAGAGGCGCTGGGCGAGCCGATGGCCGTGATCTTTCGCGACGATCAAGTTTTTCCCATCCGCGGCATCCACCATACCCCTTGGCGAGCGGACCGCACGTTGACTGCCGGCGGGACGTTGATCGAACATGGCGTCCACGACCTGGACTTGCTCACCTGGCTCTTTGGCTCCCCGAGCCGCCTGCAAGCGTGGGTGCGCAACCTAGCCGGCCACCCGGGAATCGAGGACTACGTGGCCGTGGAACTGTGGTTCCCCAACGGCTTGCAAGCGCAACTGGTCAATGTGTGGCACGACATGGTGCAACGCCCCTCCAATCGCCGGCTGGAGATTTTTTGCCGGCGCGGTTTCCTCGCAAGCGATGCCGATTTTCTCGGGCCTTTGCAGTGGCAGCTTGGCGACGGTCCGGAAACAACCATGCCGGACACGGAAGTGTTACAGCGCTTTTGCTCGATCGCCGCAGTCGAGCCGCCTGCGCTCAAGGAGTTCGCCGGTGTCGCTTATCTGATGCAAGACTTGGCATTCCTCACGGCTTTGTGGACGAAGACGCGTCCCTCGCCGGGCATCGAGGTTGGGCTGCAAGCGCAGCGGTTGGCCGAAGCGGCGTATCTATCCGCCCGCTGCGGCGAGCCCGTCGACTTGCCCGTTCCTCCGACTGGTGAACTGTGCCGAAGTTCTCGTTAACACGGCTCCCCATCCATCCGCTGCGCTCTTGCGCCACTGGCAACGCGGCGCTGGCTGTGGCAACACCTTTGGGGCAAGGAGGCTTGGGATGGCAAAGCTTACGTCATTTGCTGGCCTGCGCGCCGTAGTGACCGGGGCCTCCAGTGGCATCGGGGAGCTTCTCGCCAAACGACTCGCGCGCGAGGGCACCGAGGTGGCGTTGGTCGCTCGACGCCAGGAGGAACTGAAACGCGTGGCGGAGGAAATTCAGGAACGCGGAGGGCGGGCCTTAGTCGTTCCAGCCGACGTGGCCAGTCGTGCCGAGGTGTTCGCTGCCGCGGAGCGCATCCTGGCGGAGTTCGGTGCGGTTGAACTCCTGGTGAACAATGCAGGCTACGGTGGCCATCGCTCGTTCCTGGAGTGGGACCTCGACGACATGGAGCGCATGATGCGCGTCAACTACTTCGGTACGGTGTATTGGACGAAGGCGCTGCTTCCTCGAATGATCGAGCGACGCCGGGGTTGGGTTGTGATTATGGCTTCCGTGGCAGGCAAACTGGGCGTTCCCGATGAGAGTGCGTATGCAGCAACGAAGTTTGCGCAGGTCGGGCTTGCCGAAGCGTTATCCTACGAAGTGGAGGACTTGGGCGTTCACGTCATGACCGTATGTCCCGGCGCTGTGGACACGCCCTTTTTCGACGCCCAGACGCGCCGGCGAATGCCCGAGGTAGCCAAACGCCTGATGATTCCGCCCGAGCGCGTGGTGGATGCCGTCATCGCCGGCTTGCGCGCGGGCAAGCACGAAGTCACCGTGCCCTCGTTCATTCGGGCCAGCTACGTGGTCCGTGCGCTGGCACCGGGTATCTTACGTCGGAATACGAAACGTGTGGCAATGCCCGCCGCTTAGAGAGCGCATTGCAAGGGCGAGGCGGCCGCACTATATGCCGCCTACCTTGCCACTCATGTCACGAGCGACCGCCACAGCTCTGGCCATCGTGCGCGTCCCCAGAGGGGCGCCACGTCCTTCGGATGACGAGTTCCGCCGCGCGCTGGAGGAGGACCGCGTTCGCCTACGTCTCGAAGCGCACCCCGACATTCCCGACTTCTTCGTTGCGGGCCCTTTTCCAGTCACCTGGAACGGCCAGGAGTTCGACGAGTACGTCGTCTGGGAGCGCTGACCGTCGCGCGAACGTCTTCCGCTTTGCCGGGCTCGCTTGCGCGGAGGCTTCTGGGCGGCGAATGTCAGGATCAACGAACGCCACAGACTTTTTCGAGGTTCGATCGCGGAAAGCCAGGCCGATCGGATCGCTGCACGAGTTCGGGAGATTGCCCTCTCTTTTTTCCCTCTCGGCAGTGAGCTACCCGACAGGTAACTCGCCATGGGGAGCAGGCCCAGGACGCCCACGAAGAAAAAGAAGCGCCCCACAGGCGGTCGAACTCCGCCTCCCGCGACCTTGCCTGCGGTAACCGGGTGGGCTTGGGCAGCCACTCTGGTCCTGGAGTGGGTAGCCCTTACCGTGGCAGCGTTGGCCGCGGCCGGGTGGGTATTTGGGCAAGCCTTTTTTCTTGCCTGGACCCTTTCGCCCCCTTGGGTCCGACTGCTCACGAGTGCTGCGTTCGCCGGCGGCACCGCGGTCGCCGTCGTGGCCGCCTGGTCCATCCTGCGAACTTACGGAGAGCGTCTGCATCGGCTGGTGCCTTTTGGCTTTGCGGCTTTGCTTGCCGTCACGGGAGCGCGGGCAGTCACTCGAGATCAAAAGGCACACGCCGCGTATGAAGAGCTGCGGCGCCTGCTTTCTTCTCGCACCGAAAGCGAGCGGGAGCGTATTGCTCATCAAGTGTACGCCGCCTATCGCAGGGCGCGGCACGAAGAGTTGGCCCAGATTCTCCAGCGGGCCGAGCCGTACTTGGGAGCCATCGAGGAGGCCGCCGGTCGTTTCGGCATTCCAACGGAACTGCTGGTCGGCGTGGCCGCAACCGAGTCCTCGTTCTTGCCGCGCACGAGCAAGGACGGCGGTCGCGGCCTGTTTCAACTCACCGCCGTACCGGAGCCCGCTCGTCGCGTCGCCGAACGCGTCGCCCGGGTGCGTACGCTCGACCTCGACGATCCGCGGCACAACGCCTTCGTAGCCGCGGCGACGCTGCGTTACTACTGGCAGCAGCAAAACGGCGACCTCTTTCTGGCGCTGCTCGCCTACAACATTGGGCCGCGCAACGGTGGCCTACTGGAAATCATGCATCGCTATGGAGCAAAGGATTTCCTCACGATTCAACCCTATCTGCAAAACCTGCCCGCAGACTATCCGATTCGCGTCCTCTCCGCTGCACTCGCCTTTCGGGTGTGGCGGCACTACGGGCAATTGCTGCGCTACGAAGTCGGGAACAACGCCCGCGAAATTCAGGCTCTCGGTGTTCCCGGCCTCGATCCGTGAGCCGAGAGCCAACCGGCGCCGGCCCGACGTTCAGTGGAGAGTATCGCTCCCCGAGCCAGCACTGGCTTCTGGCGGCGAGGGGGGCGCGCCGTTCCCAGATCCGCCAGTTGGTTCGCCGTGGTTCTCGCTATCGCGTTCCGCAAGGCGAGCCAATGCGACCACTCGCTCCTCACCGTCGAGCTCGATCAGTCGCACTCCTTGGGTGTTGCGGCCGATGACGGAAACGTCTCGAACCGGAAAGCGGATCACTCGGCCCGAGTCCGTCACTAACATCGCCTCGTCTTCGTCCCGCACCATGCGCACCCCGACAACTTTTCCCGTGCGCTCGGTCACGCGCATGGTAATGATGCCCTTCCCGCCGCGCGACTGCACGCGGTATTCATCCATGGGCGTTCGCTTGCCGAAGCCCTTCTCGGAGACGGCGAGCAACGTCGCCTCTGGGTCCACCACGTCCACCCCGACCACGCTGTCGCCGCCATCCAACGCGATGCCGCGCACCCCTGCAGCCGTGCGGCCCATGGGCCGGACTTCCTCTTCGCGGAAGCGGATCGATTGTCCTTCTGCGGTGGACAGGATGATTTCCTGGCGGCCATCCGTCAGTCGCACCCCGATGACTTCGTCTCCCTCTGCCAAGGAAATCGCCGCGATTCCCGCTCGGCGGGGGTTTGCGAACGCCTGGAGCGGCGTCTTCTTCACCGTGCCTTTGCGCGTCGCAAAAAAGACGTAGCAGTCTTCTTCGAAGTTCCGGACCGGCAGAACGGCCGAAATTTTTTCCTCACCGTTCAGCTCCAGCAAATTCACGATGGCTTTGCCGCGCGCGGCCCGCGCCGCTTGGGGGATTTCGTACACTTTGAGCCAAAACACCTTCCCGGATGTCGTGAACACTAGCAGGTAGGCATGCGTCGAGGCCACGAAGAGGTGTTCCACGAAGTCTTCCTCCCGCGTGGTCGCCCCAATCAGTCCCCGCCCTCCCCGTCGTTGCGAACGGTACTCGCTCAATGGGCTTCGTTTCACATAGCCTGCATGGGAAATCGTGACCACGACCTCCTCGTCGGGCACGAGGTCCTCGCGCGAGAGTTCCCCCACATCTTCGACGATTTCCGTGCGACGAGCGTCACCGTACTGTTTTTGGATTTCGCGCAATTCCTCGACGATCAGGGCCGAGACCTCGCGATCGTCTGCCAGAATTTGCCGGTAGCGTGCAATCCGCGCGATCACTTCCTCGCGCTCCTGGAGCAGCTTTTCCCGCTCCAAGCTGGTCAGGCGCTGCAGCCGCATGTCCAAGATGGCCTGCGCCTGGCGCTCGCTCAAGGCCAGGCGGCCCATGAGTGCGGCGCGTGCCTCCGCCGGATCCCGAGCCGCGCGAATGAGCTGGATCACCTCGTCCAAGTGGTCCAGTGCTGCCTTGAGCCCATCGAGGATATGGAGTCGCTCCTCGGCTTGTCGCAACTCGTAGCTCGTGCGGCGCACGATTACGTGCCGGCGATGATCGAGAAAAACCTGCAGTGCCTCGCGCAAATTGAGCAGTCGCGGCCGCCGGTCCACAATCGCCAGCATGGCCACGTTGAACGTGGTTTGTAAGTCCGACAGCTTATAAAGCTGATTCAGCACCACTTCGGGCACGGCGTCGCGTTTCAAGTCCACCACAATGCGCAAACCCTCGCGGTCCGACTCGTCGCGGAGGTCGGCAATTCCCGTGATGCGCTTTTCGTTCACGAGTTCCGCGATACGCTCGATCAAGCGGGCCTTGTTGACCTGGTAAGGGATTTCCGTGATCACGATGCTTTGGCGGCCGTTTTTGCCTTCCGTTTCGATCGTGGCTCGCCCCCGCACGGGTATGCTGCCCCGTCCGGTACGGTACGCCTCCTGGATTCCCTGGCGCCCCAGGATCAACGCGCCGGTTGGAAAGTCCGGGCCCGCGACATATTCCATTAGATCTTCAACCGTGAGGTCGGGGTGCTCCACGAGGGCAATTAAGGCCTCGACGACTTCGTTCAAATTGTGTGGTGGGATACTCGTGGCCATCCCCACGGCAATGCCCGCCGCGCCGTTGATGAGCAGGTTTGGGATGCGCGACGGCAGCACGACCGGTTCTTGCAAGGTCTCGTCGTAGTTGGGGACGAAGTCCACCGTTTCTTTGTCAATGTCGGCCAGCAGTTCGCTGGCAATCCTGGCCATACGAATTTCCGTGTATCGCATGGCCGCTGGGGGATCCCCGTCGATCGAGCCGAAGTTTCCCTGCCCGTCGATCAGCGGGTAGCGCATGGAAAAATCTTGAGCCATGCGTGCCACCGCTTCGTACACAGGGGCATCCCCATGGGGGTGGTACTTACCGATCACGTCGCCCACGACGCGAGCGGATTTCTTATATGGCTTGTTCCACTCGTTGCCCAAGTCGTACATGGCGTACAAAATGCGCCGCTGCACGGGCTTCAGGCCGTCACGCGCGTCCGGCACAGCACGGCTAATGATGACGGAGAGCGCATAGTCCATAAACGACTGGCGCATCTCGTCTTCGATGTTCACGGGGATACGGTGGCCTCGAAGGGTTTCTTCCATCTCGAATCTCGCAGGTGGCGGCGCGCCGTCTTAAATGTCCAAATTCCGCACGCTCAGGGCGTTTTCCTCGATGAAGCGGCGCCGCGGCTCGACTTCCTCGCCCATGAGGGTGGAGAAAATTTCGTCTGCCTCGTATGCGTCCTCGATTTTCACTTGCAGTAGGGTGCGCGTCTCCGGGTTCATCGTCGTTTCCCACAACTGTTCCGGATTCATTTCCCCCAAACCCTTGTACCGCTGGATATCCACTCCCCGCTTGGCTTCTGCGAGGATGTGTTGCGCCAATTCTTGTAACGATTGCACTTCCACGCTGTGACCGTCGTCTCGCAGCACGTACGGTGGGGTGCCCAGGGGCGCGAGCTCGGCAAAAATGCGGCGCATCTCGTCATATTCCGCGGAGGTCGCAAATGGCAGGTCCAACCAGAAATCCCACACGCCGTCTTTGCGGCGAAGTTCCACGCGCAGCCGAAAGCAGGAGTGCTCTTCATCGCGCTGGAGGGCAACCGTTACTTGCTGCTCTTCTTCCCCTGCTGCCCCACGCAATTGCTCTTCCAGATCCCGGCCCAATGCCGCTAGGAGTTGCTCATCGGCAAGCAGCGGGGGCGAAAAGCGGCCATCTCTCAGCAGGTAGTTCACGACCTCACGGTGTCGCCGGTGGCGCTCGGCAAGCTGGAACAAGCGCTCCAGTCGGCGCACCCTCCGGACGATATTCTTGATCGCGGGGCCGCTCCAGCTCTGTCCCGTAGACGGGGACTCCATCACCAGTTTTTCCGTGGCCAAATCCAACAGGTAGTCCTCGAGGGCGGCATCGTCCTTGAGGTATCGCTCGGTCTTGCCCTTTTTCACGCGATACAAGGGGGGCTGGGCGATGAAGATGTGACCGCGCTCGATGAGCTCCTGAAATTGCCGAAAGAAAAATGTGAGCAACAAGGTGCGGATGTGGGAGCCGTCCACATCCGCATCGGTCATAATAATGATGGTGTGATAGCGTAGCTTGGAAATGTCCTTGTCCTCCCGGCCGATCCCGGTCCCCAGTGCGGTCACGAGCAGGCGAATCTCCTGGGAGGTCAGCATTTTATCGAACCGTGCCTTTTCCACGTTGAGGATTTTGCCCCGCAGCGGCAGGATAGCTTGGTTACGCCGGTCGCGGCCTTGCTTGGCCGAGCCGCCTGCCGAGTCACCCTCGACGATGAAGAGTTCCGACTTCGCGGGATCTCTCTCTTGGCAATCTGCCAGCTTTCCAGGAAGCGAGCCGGAGTCCAACGCGCCCTTGCGCCGCGCAAGTTCCTTGGCTCTGCGGGCGGCCTCCCGCACTCGCGCAGCTTCCAGAGCTTTGCCCACGATCCGCCGAGCCTCGTTGGGATGCTCTTCCAGATACTGGCCGAGCTTCTCGTTGACGAGCGCCTCGATAAATCCGCGCACGTCACTGTTGCCAAGCTTTGTCTTGGTTTGCCCTTCGAACTGGGGCTCCCGCACCTTTACGGCGATAACTGCCGTTAGCCCTTCGCGGACATCCTCTCCTTGCAGGGCCTCCGCATCCCTTTTGACTAGCCCCTGTGCGAGGGCGTACTGGTTGATCGTTCGAGTCAGCGCTGCCTTGAAGCCGATCAAGTGCGTTCCACCCTCGATGGTGTTGATGTTATTTGCGAAAGAGAAAACCGTCTCCGCATACGACTCGTTCCACTGCATCGCGATTTCCGCTTCGCAGTCCTCCCGAGCCCGCTGGATGTAAATCACATCCTCGTGCAGGGGCGTTTTCGCGCGATTGAGGTGGCGCACGAATTCCTCGATCCCACCGCGGTAAAGGAATTCATGTTGCTTTTGCGTTCTCTCATCTTCGATGACGATCCGGACCCCGCGGTTTAAAAACGCCAACTCCCGCAGCCGTTGGGAGAGGATCTCGAAACTGAAATCGGTACGTTCGAAGATCAGCGGGTCTGGCTTGAAGGTGACCTTGGTTCCCCGCGAATCAGTCCGGCCTACCTCGCGGAGCGGTGCCTCCGGTTGCCCGCGGCGATAGCGCTGCACATATACCTTGCCGTCGCGCTTGACCTCCACCTCCAAAAACTCCGACAGCGCGTTGACCACCGATACCCCGACACCGTGGAGCCCGCCGGAGACCTTGTACGCGCGCCCGCCGAACTTTCCGCCAGCGTGCAGCCTGGTCATCACGACCTCGACGGCAGATACCCCTTCGCTTTCATGAATGTCCACGGGGATTCCACGCCCGTTGTCCTCTACCGTCACCGACCCATCCACATGGATCGTCACGATCACTTGGTCGCAGTACCCCGCCAGGGCTTCATCAATGGAATTATCCACCACCTCGAAGACCAAGTGGTGCAGGCCTCGCTCGCTGGTGTCCCCGATGTACATGCCGGGCCGGCGGCGCACCGCCTCGAGACCCTCGAGAACAGTTATGGCGGAAGCTGTGTAATCGGTGCTGTCCGCCCCCTGGCCGGCCTCCCCTTCAAGGCCGACAGAAGCGCTCAAAAGCTGTTTTTCTTGCACGCCCAAACCTTAGCAAAGCGAGCCCCCGGATCCAATCCGCGGGACATAAAAAAAGTAACAGAAATTCAATACCTTATGCGGAAAATTCCGGGGGGTTTCAAACACGATTTCAGACGTTCCCGCGGTATTCGCCCGGCAGGCGCATGGGCATCACCACGTAAAGGAAGTCAGGCTCCTCCGGAGAACGGAGCAAGGTGGGCGACTCGTCATCCAACATTCCCACTTCAACCACATGATCCGGGGCCAGTAAATTCAGCACTTCGAGGATGTACTTGGCGTTGAACCCGATGCTGAAGGCATCGCCCGAATAGTCCACATCGAGATCCTCTCGGGCCTCGCCCAACCCCGGATTTTTGGCAGATAGCTCCAACTTCCCCGGCGAGAACGAGAACCGTACACCGTGATTCTGCTCTTCTGCCACCAGTGCCACCCTGCGAAGCGACTGGTTCCATTGGCCGTTCGAAATCCTGGCCACCAGCGGAGATTCCTCTCGGATCACCGCGTCGTAGCTCGGGAAGTCCGCTTGCACCGTGCGCATGGCCAGCTCGACGTCCCCCGCGGTGAGAAACACGACGCCTGTGCCAAACGCGAGCTGGACCTCGCCGCTTGCAGCATCCAACACTTTCATCATTTCATTTACAGCCTTGCGCGACAGAATGACCCCGCCTTCCGGACGCACACCCTTCAAAGCGCGTTTGACCAAGCTCAGACGGTGACCGTCCGATGCCACTAAGTGCAGTGCGCCGTCGCGCCGTTCCAGGTAAACCCCGCAAAGAGCGGGCCGAGCCTCGTCGCTCGACGCCGCAAACAAGGTGAGCTCGAGCATCCGCCGCAGTACTTCCGCGTCGATTGCTAGAGCGCCCTTCGAAGCAGCTCCCGCTGACGCCGGCATCGCCGGGAACTCCTCCGGATCTACGCCTAAAATGCGGAACTGAGCTTTTCCCTGCCGGATGTCGAGCTGGTTTCGCTCGTTGACACTGAGCTCGATGTCTCCCTCTCCCAGCGATCGCACGATGTCATAGAACACACGAGCATTGGCTGTGGCAGAGCCACGCTTTCCCGAGGAAATGGTACACTTTCGACGAAGCCCAATCTCTTGATCTGTGGCCAAAACTTCTACTTCACGGGGCCCGACGTGGATGAGAACGTGAGCCAAAACTGGGAGAGTCACGCGGCGGTCGGCAATACCCTGCGCGAGATACAGTGCTTCGAGCAGCTCGTCTTTCGTGATTCGACATTCCATACCCGCCTCCTTCTATCATGAGGAAGTTAATAACCTAGTCGTAGTAGAGTGCCCTGTGGATTTGTGGAAAGGGCTGCGGTTGTAGGAAAAAACGCCAGGAAACGTGTGGAAAGGTGTGAAAAGCACAGGGTACTCTCGTTGTTTGCCCGCTAGCGAAAGGATTTTTTCCACTTCAGTGTCGAGGGGTCTCCACCACTACGTAGCTTGGCACGCAGAGTTTCGATAACGCCGCGAAGCTGCGGATCGGCTGCAATGCGCCGCGCGATGGTATCCACTGCGTGCATGACGGTTGTGTGATCGCGCCCGCCGAAACTTTGGCCAATGTACGGGAACGAAGCACCAAGCTCGGTGCGGCAAAGATACATGGCAATGTGCCGGGCATTGGCGATGTTTCGGGTGCGCCGGGGCGACTGCAGGTCGCTTGTTCGCATCCCGAAAAACTGAGCGACGGTTTCTTGAATTCGCCGCGGGCTCAGTTCCTCCGGGGCATTGTTTTGGGCGGCAACGACCTTGTGGGCGAGGGCGACACTGATTTCCTCGCCGCTCAGGGAGGCAAGAGCAAGTAAGCGGGTCAACGCGCCCTCGAGCTCACGGATGCTTGCCCCGGCGTGCTCGGCCAAGACCAAAGCGACATCGTAAGGGAGCCGCAGATCCTCTAACTGTGCCTTGGTCTGAACAATCGCGATGCGGGTTTCGAGGTCCGGGGGCTGAATGTCCACGACCAGGCCCCATTCGAAACGGTCGCGCAGTCTTGGCTCGATGCCTTCAAGATCTTTGGGGGGTTTGTCGCTGGTCAGGACGATTTGCCTGCCAAGCTCGTACAGCGTGTTGAAGACGTGAAAGAACTCTTGTTGGGTACGCTCGCGGCCAGCGAGCAGCGGAACGTCGTCAACCAACAGGGCATCCGCTCGTTCGTAGCGCGCCTTGAACTGGGGCAGGCGGTCGGTGCGGATCGCGTGCACCACTTCGGCCATGAAGGAGTCCGCAGTGGTGAGGTGGACCGAAAGCTGCGGGTGCCACTCATGGAATGCGTGCGCAATGGCTTTGAGGAGATGGGTCTTTCCGAGGCCATTGGATCCGTAAATGAAGAGAGGATTGTACTGGCGCCCCGGGTTACGAGCGACGGCAAGGGCAGCCGCGTGCGCAAACTGATTGCTGGGTCCCACGACAAAATCTTCAAACGTTGCCGCGCGCGTTCCGGCATATTCGGTAGAGTCCGCATTAGTGTGCTTCTCGCCGGCATCCAGCAAAGGAAAGAGTTCCCTTTGGGGCGATCGCAGCGAGCGAATCTGAACCCGAACGGGCCTGCCGAGCAAATCGGAGAGCCTTCGCTCGATCGCAGGAACGAGCCGCTCGCGCGCAACCCGCGCAAGCAAAGGCTGCGCCTCCAAAATACAACGGTCGTTAGCGTGGCCGAGATATCGAAGACCGACGATCGCCGCCTGCTCCTCCACGCTCGCGACGTCCCCACGTAACTCCTCGAGGACTGCCTTTACCTGCTCCCGCATACAATTGTCCACACTTGGGGAAACGCCCAAAAGGGCTCACCCACGTACCGCAGGCAGCGGGCCTGCCAGCGACGTTCCACAGCTTATCCACAAGTCGGGATGCTTTTGTCACAGTCACAGGCCTTTGTAAAGAGTACGTTCCGGAAGGGGTTTGTTCATTGGCTCGGGCCGCGGCTTATTGAGTGCGGTGTGCGCAGAGGCTAGCCACAGCAACATGGCGCGGACCCTCTCTGCTCAAATGTTCTCGCGTGCCCAGCGAACGATTCCCGGCGGGGTGAACAGTCCCGTGAGGGCGTGGAAGGCAGTGGGTGGAGAGCCGCTTTTTATCCAACGAGGGAAGGGGTGTTTTGTTTGGGATATCGATGGGCGGGCCTACATTGACTATGTCGGCTCGTGGGGCCCGTTGATCCTTGGGCATGCGGCACCGGAGGTGTTGCGGGTGCTCAGCGAGACGATGCGGGACGGTACGACCTTTGGCGCGCCGACCGTACGCGAAGTGGAGTTGGCTGAGAAGGTTTGCGGCGCGGTGCCGGCGGTGGAAATGCTCCGGCTCACCAGTTCCGGTACCGAGGCAACGATGGCCCTTCTGCGGCTGGCGCGAGCCTTTACTGGGCGTGCCCGCGTCGTCAAGTTCGATGGGTGTTACCACGGGCATGTGGATGCACTTTTGGTGAGTGCCGGCTCGGGAGCGGCCACGTTCAGCATACCGGACAGCGCGGGTGTTCCGCGCCCGGTGGCGGAAAGTACGTTAGTGGCGCAGTTTAACGACATGGGCTCGGTGGAAGAGCTTTTCCGGCGTTTTCCCGGCGAAATTGCCGCGGTGATCGTAGAGCCGGTAGTGGGTAACATGGGAGTGATTCCCCCGCGTGAAGGCTTCTTGGAAGAGCTCCGCGAGTGTTGCCAGAGGCAAGGGGCGTTGCTGATTTTCGACGAAGTAATGACAGGCTTCCGCGTGGCGTGGGGAGGGGCGCAGGTGCGCTTTGGGGTGTCCCCCGATTTGAGCTCGTTCGGCAAGGTTGTGGGTGGGGGCTTGCCGCTTGCGGCATTTGGTGGGCGGCGCGAGATCATGGAACTGCTGGCGCCAGTGGGACCTGTGTATCAGGCCGGCACCTTGTCGGGAAATCCTTTGGCGGTGGCCGCCGGGTTGCAAACTCTCGAAGTGCTGGAGCGGCCGGGTACCTACGACCGGCTGGAGGAACTCGGAAAACGGTTAGAGCAAGGATTGGCCGACGCTTTAGTCCGTGCCGGCGTTCGTGGTTGTATCAACCGCGTCGGTTCCATGTGGACATTGTTTCTTGGCGTAAGCGAAGTGGGTAACGCCGAAGAGGCTCGGGGTGTGGACCGAGCCATGTTCGCCGCGTGGTTCCACGGCATGCTCGAAGAGGGTGTTTACTTGCCCCCTTCACCGTTCGAGGCGGCCTTCATTTCGCTGGCGCACACCGAAGCAGAGATCGACGTGACAGTGGCTGCGGCGGCGAAAGTTCTGCACCGGCTAGCGAAGAGCTAATGGCCTTCGACTCGCGAACCTGGGCTCGACTCGCACCTTTGCTGGCGGGCGGAACGGAGCTCGCTGCCAGTGTCGTGGCCGGGGTAATTGCGGGATACTACCTCGATCGCTATCTCGGCTCGGCCCCTTGGTTCACCCTGTTGTTTACTCTGGCCGGGCTGGCCGGGGGCTTGAGCCGGTTAATGTGGGCACTCAAGCGATTGGAACGAAGGCGTAGCGAGCAAGATGAACGTCACCCTGCGGAGCATAGTTGAGTGGCACGTGGCCATTTCGGTGGCCGGCACCGTACTGGCGGCTTGGTTCCGGATGGGTGACCCGGTGAGCATCCTCGTCGGATCCGGCTGGGCGCTGGCAAACTTGGGCGTGTGGGCGATGCTGGTTCGCGTTTTGGTCAAAATCCAGCGCGGGGCCATCGGAGCGCGCGCCCGTTGGTTGGGGACTGCAGCGTTGATCGCGAAGTTTGTGCTGTTTCTGGGTGTAGGAGCGGCCTTTTTCTACCGGGCGCCCCTAGAGCCTCTGAGCTTTGCCGCTGGGGTCAGCGTGTTCACCGTTGCTTCGATCATGGCTGCAGTCGTGAGCGCCAGCGGCCGGTTGACATGGAGAGAGGCCTGAAAGACATGGAACACTCGTTTCTGTGGGTGAGTTTGATCCCTGGGGTTCGCGATCTGCCAGTGCACACGGTCCATGCCACACTGACGATGCTGTTGCTCGTGTTGTGGGCGTGGGTTGCGCGCAAACAGTTGCAGCGAGTTCCGGATCCCGTCATTCCGGATGCCACATTGACGTGGCGGAACGCCATGGAAGTGTTCGTGGAGTGGTTCGTTGGGTTTATCGAGGGCGTCCTCGGGCCTGGCGGAAGAAAGTACCTACACGTGTACGCGACGTTTTTCATTTTCATTCTGACCGCCAATTTGCTCGGCCTCTTCCCGGGATTTTCGCCCCCGACGAGTAACTTCAACGTCACGTTCGCGCTCGGGGTCACGTCGTTAGCGTTTTACGTGACGTTCGGTCTCAAGCAAAATGGGATGGCTTACCTCAAGCATCACTTGGGACCAATCATCTGGCTGGCGCCGCTCATGTTGCCGCTGGAAATCGCGGATAACCTGATTCGGCCGGTCTCGTTGGGCTTGCGTCTTTTCGGCAACATGACGGGGGATCATCTCGTGCTCGAGATTTTCACGGATTTGACGAAGCTCGTGATTCCTGTTGCTTTTTATGTGCTGGGTGCCTTCGTTTCTTTGGTTCAGGCATTTGTGTTCACGATCTTGAGCGTGGTGTACTTGTCGCTGGCCATCGCGGAACACGAACACCACGAGGAACACGGTCACGCGCATAGTTGACGGGGCGGAAAAACAAAGGAGAGAAAACGCTGGCCAAGCCGCACCATCGGTGGCGAGGAGGACAGAGAAGGCGGGGTGAAGGAGCTTGGCAGCCAAAATCCAAAAGGAGGTAGGGTATGCAGTCGTTAGTCAGGTTCTTCTTCTGGTTGGTCACCGTAATGACGGTGGCGTTCCCGGCGCTTGCCGCGGAGGACGGCTCGGCCAAGGGCTGGATCGGCTTGGGTGCAGGCTTGGGGATCGGGATCGCCGCCGGCGGTGTGGCCCTCGGCCAGGGCCGTACCGGTGCCGCCGCGATGGAATCCATTGGTCGTAATCCCAACTCTGCCGATCGGATCCAGACGCCGATGATTATCGCCCTGGCGATGATGGAAGCCTTGGCGATTTACGCTCTGGTGATCACGTTCTTCTTGCAAGGCAAGATTTAACCCTCGGGCCGGATCTCCAAGCGTCCACAGGGGGCGGAGGCTCGCGAGAGTAGCCGCCCCCGTTTCTTCTGATACAAAGCGCGCGTGTAACCCATTGGTGAATTTTCTGGTTCGGGTTTTCGCGTCGGTGTTTTTCGTGGGCTACATGCCCGTGGCACCGGGCACCTTTGGGTCCGCAGCGGCCATACCACTGAGCATACTCCAAGCGGCGCTGGCGACCGCCCACCCGTGGGCAGCGTTGGCCGTCTTTGCCGCATTTGTGGCAGTAGCTTCGGGAATCGCTGGCCGGGCCGAGGCGGTGTTTGGCCAGAAAGATAGTAGCCGGATCGTCATTGACGAAGTTGCCGGTTACCTGACTGCCACGCTCTTTTTGCCCCCGAGTTGGGAGGTATTGGCGGTGGCCTTTGTGCTCTTTCGCTTCTTCGACGTCGTCAAACCGTTTCCAGCAGCGCGCATCGATCGGGGTCTGGGCGGAGGCCTCGGGGTCGTGCTCGACGACGTGGTTGCCGGTATGTACACGCAAGTCTGCTTGCGCGTGCTCCTTGCCTTGGGGTGGCTCTAGCAGCGCACCGCTTTGGCGCGAGACACTCATCCCTTTTTGTGGTCTGCGAGGCTGGGCTGACCGTCACACACGCAGGCGTTTTATCGTCCCCCGGCGGTGTGGGAACCAGAACCATGGCCCGCTAGGCGATCATTGCGAGAACGAGCGTGTTCTCGCAGGTCACGGCGCTCGAGATCGAGGAAGTCGCGAGCGGCCACGGATGGCGTGGCCCTGTTTTGGCGCGCCGATTGGAAAGATTGCGAGGTAGCTAGAACCGGGCACACGGATGGGGTAACGCTGGCCGCATGATCGAAAAGGTAGCGCTTATCAGCACGGGGGACGAGCTTACCACTGGCCGCACGGTGGATACGAACGCCAACTTCTTGGCGGATAAGCTGTTTACCGTCGGCTTCGAGGTGGTCGCGGTGCTGGTCGTTGGGGACGAGTCGGGTCGCATCGGCTGGGCTTGGCGGCAGGCAATGGAGCAGGCCGAAGTGGTGATTAGCACGGGTGGCCTTGGTCCCACGGCCGACGATCTCACCACCGAGGCGCTGGCTCAGGTGACCGGTCGGCCCCTGGTGCTGGATGAGAAGGTTGCCGAGAGCATTCGCCAGCGATTTGCCGCCATGGGTCGCGAAATGCCGCTCAATAACCTCAAGCAAGCACGCTTTCCGCAAGGAGCCACGGTGCTGCCAAACCCCCTGGGCACGGCCCCGGGTTTCCGGCTGGACGTAGAAACGCCAGGAGGTGTGCGCCACCTGTTTGCTCTGCCTGGGGTACCGCGTGAAATGAAGCCGATGTTTACCGAGCAAGTGCTGCCATGGCTCATGGAGCGGCGTGGTGGGGAGGTGGTTTATCTGAGTCGGGTCTTCCAAACGTTCGGGATCAGCGAGTCGGCGTTGGATGAGCTCGTGGCGGGCGTGGTACCGGCGGAACACGGCCGGCTCTCCTTTCGAGCCGCTTTCCCCCAAATCTCCGTGCGGCTCACCGTACGCGGTCGCCCAGAGCAGGCTGAGCGCGATCTGGAGCATTGGGGGAACCGCCTACGCGAGCGCCTTGGCGTGTACTGTTACGCCGAGGGCGAGGTTTCGATGGAAGAGGCTGTTGGCCTTGAATTGCGCCGTCGCGGCTGGCGCGTGGCTGTGGCCGAGTCGTGCACTGGAGGGCTCGTGGGGCATCGGATTACGAACGTACCCGGCAGCTCCGCCTACTTTCTCGGTGGCGTGGTGGCTTACAGTAACGAGGCGAAGCAATCCCTTCTCGGCGTGCGTGCCGAAACCCTCCAGCGGCACGGGGCGGTCAGCCCCGAGACGGCTGAGGAAATGGCAGTGGGTGTGCAGCAACGATTCGGAGCGGACGCGGCCCTGAGCGTCACCGGTATTGCTGGCCCAGAGGGCGGGACGGCGGAAAAACCCGTGGGTACAGTGTGTTTCGGCTTGGTCAGTGGTTCCGACCGTTTTACCCGCCGCTATCAACTATGGGGTAACCGCGAGTGGATCAAGTTACTCGCATCGCAGATCGCGCTCGACTGGCTGCGGCGCTACGCCCTCGGCGCTGGGCTGCCGGAAACCTTTCGTTTCCGTTAAATGGCTAAGCGGTGGTCGCCGGCGTCTAGGCTCAGTGTGGGGGTCGCCGGCACGCAGGCAGTAAAGAATACGATGGTGAGTGACTCGAGACGGATTCGGACGTTTATTGCAGTGGACATCGACTCGTTGCTTGCCGATCGGATCGCGGCCCTACAAACGGCGTTGGCGAAGACAAAGGCCGACGTGCGCTGGGTCGAGCGCGAGAGCTGGCACATTACGTTGAAGTTCCTCGGACCGACGTTGGAAGAACAAATCCCCCAAATCACCGACGCCATCCACCGGGTGGCTGCAGAGTGCCAGCCATGGCCCATCGAGCTGCGCGGGTTGGGAGCGTTCCCGTCGCTTCGGCGGCCGCGAGTCTTGTGGCTGGGCGTGCGGGACGAGGGCAGGTTGGCGCAGGCCGCTCGTGCCCTGGATGACGCCCTCGCTCCTCTGGGCTTCGCCCCAGAGGAACGGCCTTTCCAGCCGCACCTCACAATCGGACGAGTGCGGAGCCTCAAAGGTTGGGAAGCGCTGGAGGAACAAATCAAGAGCCTTTGGGAGGAATCCTGGGGGGAGTATCGCGCGCAAGAAATCATTCTCTACCAGAGTGACTTGCGGCCGACGGGTGCGGTATATACGGCTTTGTGGAAAACTCCGCTGGGGAAGACAAAGGGCGAGCAAAAATGACTTTAGATCCAAACCGTGAACGAGCGCTGGACTTAGCCCTGGGCCAGATCGAGAAGCAGTTTGGCAAAGGGGCCATCATGAAACTGGGTGACCAGTCGCAGGTGCGCGACATCGAGGTCATTCCCACCGGTTCGCTAGGCCTCGACATCGCGTTAGGCGTTGGCGGTGTGCCGCGCGGCCGCGTGATCGAGATTTACGGGCCGGAGTCGTCGGGTAAGACGACACTGGCTCTAC
The DNA here is from genome assembly GCA_026004215.1 of Candidatus Binatia bacterium. Classification (GTDB taxonomy): domain Bacteria; phylum Desulfobacterota; class Binatia; order HRBIN30; family HRBIN30; genus HRBIN30. Next base: position 907,729 of record BPIR01000002.1, on the reverse strand, counting down.
AAATCATTGCTCAGGCCCAAAAGCTGGGCGGCATCGGTGCCTTTATCGACGCGGAGCATGCGCTGGACGTCGGCTACGCGCGCAAGCTCGGTGTACGCGTGGAGGACTTGCTCATCTCGCAACCCGATCATGGGGAGCAAGCCTTGGAGATCGCGGAGACGCTGGTGCGGAGCGGCGCCATCGACGTGCTGGTGATCGACTCGGTGGCGGCTTTGGTCCCGCGCGCCGAAATCGAGGGTGAGATGGGCGAGCCGCAAATGGGCCTGCAAGCACGCTTGATGTCGCAAGCCTTGCGCAAGCTGACCGCCACGATCTCTCGCTCCAAGACGATCGTGATTTTCATCAATCAAATCCGCATGAAAATCGGTGTCATGTTCGGCAACCCCGAAACCACAACCGGAGGAAATGCTCTCAAGTTTTACGCTTCGGTGCGGATCGACATCCGTCGCGTCGGCTCGATCAAACAGGGCGAGGAAGTCATTGGCAATCGCACGAAGGTACGAGTGGTCAAAAATAAGGTTGCCCCGCCGTTCAAGGAAGCGGAGTTCGATATCCTGTACGGGAGCGGGATCTCCAAAGAAGGCGAACTCGTGGACTTGGGTGCGGACCTGGGCATCGTGGAAAAAAGCGGCGCCTGGTACTCCCTCGATGGTGAGCGGATTGGCCAAGGGAGAGAGAACACTAAGGAGTTTCTCCGCCAACACCCCGACGTGGCTCTGCGACTCGAGGATAAAATCCGAACCAAGATGGGCTTGCCTCCACTGGCGAAGGAACCCCCGCCAGCCGAGCCCACACGGAGCGACACAAAAAAGAGCACGCGGAGTGCTTGAGCACCTGCGTTTGACGCCCACGGTGAAGTCGGCGTAAGGGCTTGCCAGCACGCCACTGGCGGTATGGCATTTGCTTCGAGTGTCTGCCGCTATGCACCTGGATGACATTTTGCGCCGAGCGGTCGCGCTGGGAGCATCCGACGTGCTGTTGAAAGTTGGGGCCCCTCCGGCGGTGCGCCTCAAGGCGGACCTGGTTCCGATGCCTGAGGCAGTACCGCTTTCGCACGAGATCGTGGAGGCCGCAGTAGATACAGTCTTGGACGATTACCACCGGCGCCGTTTCGCGGCCGAGTTGCAGGCCGACCTCGCCTACGAAAGCCCGGAGCTGGGACGCTTCCGCGTCAACGTGTTTCGCCAGCGCGGCGCGTTGAGCATGGTAGTGCGGATCATTCCCAACAAGGTCCGTACGGTGGCGGAGCTGAACTTGCCGCCCGTGGTCGAGCGCATTGCGGACGAGCGCCGCGGTTTGATCTTGGTTACGGGCACCACGGGCAGCGGCAAGAGCACGACGCTGGCCGCAATGATCGACCATATCAATCGCACGCGCCAAGCCCACATCATCACCATCGAGGATCCCATCGAGTATACCCACCGCGATCAGCGGAGCTTCATCAATCAACGCGAGGTGGGGTTCGACGCGGTCAGCTTCGCGGCGGCCCTAAAGGCAGCCTTGCGGCAAAACCCCGACGTTATTCTGGTGGGCGAAATGCGCGACTTGGAAACCATCGAGACTGCGATTCTGGCCGCGGAAACTGGGCATCTGGTGATGAGCACGCTCCACACCCTGGATGCTCCAGAAACGATTACACGTGCCATCAGTGTGTTTCCGGAGCACCAGCGCGATCAGGTCCGCCTCATTTTGGCCAGCGTGCTCAAGGGCATTATCAGCCAGCGGCTCATCCCGCGCGCGGACGGCCAGGGGATGGTTCCGGCGGTAGAAGTGCTGGTGTCGAATGCGCGCGTGCGGGAGTACATTGCGGACAAGGAGAAGCTCCGCGACTTGCGCGAAGTGATCGCACAAGGCCACGTGAGCTACGGGATGCAGACTTTCGACCAGTCGCTCATGGCGCTTTATCAAAGCGGTTTGATCACCCGCGAAGAGGCTTTGAAAAACGCCACCAACCCTGGCGACTTCGACTTGAAACTGCGGGGAATCTCCTCCACCAGTGATTCCCGTTGGGATGACTTCGAGCGGCGGGAAGGAATCGGCGGGGCGCCCCGCGTCGAAATCGAACGCTTCTGAAGATGCCCGGGAACACCAGGCTTGGGATCAGGCCACTCGCTGGCTGGCACGGCGCGACCGGTCGGTGAAGGAAACCGAAGACTATCTCCGCCGCATCGGCTGCCCGACCGCCCTGGTGGAACGAGTGCTCGCTCGATTGCGCGCACGAGGGTACGTGCACGATGGGCGGTTGGCACAGTCTCGCGTAGAGTACTGGCTCCGCCGGGGCTATGGGCGAGAGCGTGTTCGCGCAGAACTGGAAGCCCGGGGAGTGGCCGAGGAGGAGATTGCCGCCGCGCTGGAAGCTGCGGAGGCGCGCGAACCAGGAATCGCCGGCGACCTGGTTCGGCGCCGATTCCCGCGCTTCCGTTCCGACGAGCGCCAGCGAGCCCGAGCATACCGCTTTCTGCTTTCCCGAGGCTTTCCGGAAGCGCTTGTCGTGGTGATTGTGGGCGAACCCTGCTAAGGCCCACTGGCAGGATGACCGGAGCTCAAATCCGTTCGCACTTCGTTGAATTTTTCCGCCAGCGTGGTCACGAGTTCGTCCCCAGCGCTTCTTTAGTGCCCGAGAGCGACCCCACGTTGCTGTTCACCAATGCTGGGATGGTCCAGTTCAAAAACGTCTTTCTGGGCACGGAACGCAGGGCCATCCCCCGAGCCGTGAACTACCAGCGCTGCTTGCGACTTTCCGGCAAGCACAATGACCTCGAAGAGGTTGGGCGCGACGGTTACCACCACACCTTCTTCGAAATGCTGGGGAACTGGTCCTTTGGCGACTACTATAAACGCGAGGCGATCGCCTGGGCCTGGGAACTGCTGACTCGCGAGTGGGGCCTGCCAAAGGATCTCTTGTACGCCACCGTCTTCCGCACGGATGACGAAGCGGCGGAGTTGTGGCGCACAGTGACGGATATCGACCCGAATCGCATTTTGCGCTTCGACGAAAAGGACAACTTTTGGGAGATGGGCGACGTTGGACCCTGTGGCCCTTGCTCCGAGATCCACATTGATCGCGGCCCCAACGCATGCGACCGAAAGCACGTTGCCGGCCATGTGTGCGCCGTCAACGCCGGCTGTGCCCGCTTCATCGAGCTGTGGAACCTCGTGTTTATCCAGTACAACCGCGACGAGCGCGGGCAACTCCAGCCCTTGGCCTCGCGCCACGTGGACACGGGAATGGGCCTGGAACGCGTGGCGGCTGTGCTCCAGAACGTGCCGTCGAATTACGATACGGACCTGTTTCGGCCGTTGATCGAATTCGTGGAAAGCGCATCGCGCCGCCGTTATGGCAACACGGAAATGGACGACATCGCTTTTCGGGTCATCGCGGACCACAGCCGCGCGCTGACGTTCTTGATCGCGGATGGCGTTCGCCCGTCGAACGAAGGGCGCGGCTACGTGCTGCGGCGGGTGTTGCGGCGAGCCGCGCGCCACGCACGGCACCTTGGGTTTGGCGAGACCTTCTTGTGGCGGATGGTGGGGCCCGTACTGCAAGTACTCGGTGAAGCGTACCCGGAAGCGCGCGGGCGGCAGTCTGAAATCGAAGCCGTCATTCGGGAGGAGGAAGAGCGCTTCGCGGAGACGTTGGACAAGGGCCTTGAACTTCTCGAGGAGGAAAAGCAGCGGTTGCAAGCCCGCGGCGTGCGCACGCTACCGGGCGAGGTCGCCTTCCGGCTGTATGACACGTATGGCTTCCCGCTGGACATGACCCAAGACATCTTGCGCAGCGAGGGCATCACTGTCGACGTCGAAGGCTTCGAGCGCTGTATGGAGCAACAACGCCAGCGCGCCCGCGAAGCGCGACGGGTCGCATTAGAGCAGGCGGAGCTTCTCACCGATGCGTTCGGTGTCGGCGCCACATTGGAAAGCCGCTTCCTCGGAGACTTTTTGTACGAAGCGGAGTCGGAAATTCTCGCTCTCCAATCCCAGGGCGATCTGTGCCCCGAAGTGCGCGCCGGTGCCCCCGTTCATGTGGTCGTCGCCGAGACTCCTTTTTATCCGGAAGGAGGCGGGCAAGTCGGGGATTCGGGTTGGATCGAGAGCGAAGCGGGGGACTTGATCGAGGTGCGCGACACGCAAAAGGCACGGGGAAACCTGATCGTGCACATCGGCGAGGTCCGGCGCGGGGCATTTCGTGTCGGCCAGCGGGTGCGATTGCGGGTCGACCGCGCCCGGCGCGATGCCGCTCGGTTGAATCACTCGGCCACCCACATCCTCCATGCCGTGTTGCGCGAGCAACTCGGTCGCGAGGTGCGCCAAGCGGGCTCGCTGGTGGCCCCGGATCGGTTGCGGTTCGACTTTACGTACCATGGCCAACTGGGGGACGAGCGACTCGCGGCGATCGAGCGCGAAGTGAATGCGCGCATCCGATGGAACGACCCCGTTTGGGCCGAGGAAATGCCCTATGACGAGGCGGTCAAGGCCGGGGCGCTGGCCTTTTTCGGCGAGAAGTATGGCGACGTCGTCCGCGTGATCCGCATTGGAGAGTATTCCACGGAGTTGTGCGGCGGCACGCACGTGCGCCGGAGCGGCGACATTGGGCTGTTCAAGATCCGCGGCGAGGAGGGCGTGGCCGCAGGTGTACGTCGCATCGAGGCGCTTACGGCGGAAGGGGCGTGGCAATGGCTGCACGAGCGAGAGCGGGTGCTGGAGCGCGCGGGTGCTTTGCTGCGAGCCCCCGAAGGCGAACTGCCCGAACGCCTGGAGAAGCTCCTTGCCCAGCAGCGCGAGTGGGAACGTCAGCTCCGGCAGCTCCAAAGCCAACTCGCGGGCCGTCAAACCGAGGCCTTGTTGCAAAAAGCCCGAAGTGTGAATGGGGTGCGCGTCGTTGCGGAAGAAGTCGAGGGATTGGATGACGCGAGCCTGCGAGATCTGGCCGATCAGTTGCGGCAGCGACTGGGTTCGGGCGTGGTGGTGCTGGGAACCCGAAGGGGGGATAGAGCCCTGCTTCTGGTCGCCGTGACCAAAGACCTTGCAGGCCGCTTTCCTGCAGGCAACATTATTAAACGCATTGCCCCGTTGATTGGCGGCGGTGGTGGTGGCAAACCGGAGCTAGCACAAGCCGGAGGCAAGGCCCCAGAAAAATTGCGAGAAGCCCTGGAGGCGGTTTTCGACATTGTCACTTGAAAGCGAGGTCGTAGAAACCAGTCGCGCTGAACCGGAGCTCGAGCTGAGCTTCCCGAACCCGCGCGTGTTTCAGGACTTGCTCGGACACCACGATGAGCACCTGAAAACCGTGGAGCGTTTGCTCGACGTCCGCATAGGTGTGAGCGGAACCTCTTTGCACATCGTGGGGGACCCCATCGCCTGCGAGCTGGCCGGACGCGTGCTGAATCAACTCTACGCGGTCGTGGAGAAGGGCTATCCGGTTTACTCCAGCGATGTGGACTACGCCGTGCGGATCCTGAGTCGCGACCGAAATGCGAATTTGCGCGACATCTTTTTGGACACCATCTACATTTCCTCCCACAAGCGCATCATCACACCGAAAAGCATTGCCCAAAAGGAATACATCGACGCGATTCGGGAGTACGATATCGTTTTTGGCATCGGTCCGGCTGGCACCGGCAAAACGTATCTCGCCATGGCGATGGCGGTCGCGGAAATTATGAAGAATAATTTCGCGCGCATGATTTTGACCCGGCCGGCCGTCGAGGCGGGGGAAAAGCTCGGGTTTTTGCCCGGGGATTTGGTGGAAAAGGTGAATCCATACCTGCGCCCCTTGTACGACGCCTTACACGACATGGTGGATTTCGACCGCGCGCAGAAGATGATCGAACGAGGAGTCATTGAAGTGGCGCCGCTGGCGTTTATGCGCGGCCGAACTTTGAATGATTCGTTCGTGATCCTCGACGAGGCCCAGAACACCACGAGCGAGCAAATGAAGATGTTCCTCACCCGCCTGGGTTATGGCTCCAAGGCGGTGATTACCGGAGACGTGACCCAAATCGACTTGCCCGCTGGCCGAGCTTCAGGTCTCAAGGAAGCCCAGCAAGTGTTGCGCGGCGTGGAAGGGATCAAATTCATTGTATTCAGCGAGCGGGACGTCGTCCGCCACCGCTTGGTGCAGGACATCATCGCTGCGTACGACCGCTACGAAAGCCAGCGGCAGGCGGAACGCACGGCAAGCCGACCCTCGAACGGCACGAGCGGCGACCCGGGTGCGGAAAGCTAGTGCCGGCACTGCTGTCCGCCGTGCTGGATCCGTGAAATGCCGGTCACGATTTCCGGCCGCCGTATCCCGGTGCTGAAGAGACACGCGGTGCGCGCGATCGTGGAACGAGCCTTGGCGCTGCTGGGTGAGGCGCAAGCCGAAGTCAGCATCCGATTCGTGACCGACGCCGAAATTCACGAGCTGAATCGGCGCTATCGGGGAAAGGACCGTCCCACGGACGTTTTGGCCTTCGCCGCGCGAGAAGGAGAACGTGTTCCCGGCGACGAACGCTGGCTGGGTGATATCGTGATCTCGATCGCCACGGCTCACCGGCAGGCCGCTGAACGAGGGCACAGCTTGTTCGAGGAAGTGAAAGGCTTGATCGTGCACGGCTTGCTGCATCTTCTCGGCTACGATCACGAACGGTCGCCTGCCGAGGCGCGCAAGATGCGCCGCAAAGAACGCTGGCTGCTCGAGACCCTCGAATCTTGAGGGACGGCGTTTCCTTCCCGCCGCGTCAGCGGGGAGGCGGCCATGTTGGCACGAAACCTTGCGGCTTCCCGGCCGATGGAATTGGCGCTACCGCGGTAAAACGCACACACCGGTTGCCACAGGGCTCCTCGATGCAGCCCCGGAGGAGGTTCGGAGCCGGACAAGTGCGATCTTGAGCAGAATACGCGGTTGTTTTAATGCTTCAGCGCAGGCGAGCTAATGACAGAGGTCCATGGCGGGGCCAGTGTGGGCGGAGGCTTTGGGAGAGGCAAGAATCACCTGGCCTACCGGTCGTACCAGCGGGAACTCCTCGGGAGCGAGATACCGCGGGTGGCACTCGCTCTATTAGCGATCACGCTGCTGTTCGTCGTATTTTTACTCTTCTTCGACTGGCCCCGCGTGCGCTCGTCGTGGGGCTGGGTGGTTCTGCTGGTACTTACGCCGGCCGGGACACTGTTAGCCGCACGACTCGGCCTGGCACGCCGCTGGCCGTATTTGGTCGCTTTGGGCACAGACGCGGCATACACCGGTGGCATTGTTGCAGGCCTGGCGGCGCCAGCTACGCCCACATCCGGCACAGCGCTCTTTATCTCCGTGAAGATGCTGGCCAGCGCCATGCTCCTGCCGTGGCACCCTGCAGCTCAGGTTGCGTCGGCTACCGGCACACTCGTCTTGTACTGGGTAGTGGGCTGGTTGGGAGCACGCTTCGTTTGGCCGAGCGCCGATTTTGCGCACCAGGTTACCGGACCCTTCTTTGCGGCTCTCGTCAGCGTGATCGCTGGCTTGCGGATGGAGCATTTGCGCCGCCGGCTGTTTCAAGAAACCCAGTTGGCGCAGGAACGGGCCGAGGCCAACGCTCGCTTTGCGGCGATCCTGTCCCACGAATTGCGCAACTTGCTAGGGGCGGTGCTGGGTTATGGCGAACTTGTGCGCGATGCCCTTTCCTCGCCGGCAGACTTCCCGAAGGCCCGTGAAGCGGCGGACCGCCAAGTGGCCCTTGCCCACCAAGCACTCGAGACCATCCAAGTTGCCTTGGACTTGAGCCGCGAGGAAACCGTCAGGAGCGGCACCAACCAGCCACTCGACGAACTGTGGGAAGAGCTCCGGCAAGAGTATGCGCTCCGCCCGGTTCCTGCCGGCGTGAGGCTGCGGTGGGACGTGTCGCCCGATCTGCCCAAGGTCCCAGTAGACGGCACGAAGCTCAAACTGGTGATTCGCAACCTCGTGGATAATGCCTTGAAGTTTACGCCTGCGGGGGAAGTTCGCGTCCGCGTGCGCGCCGGCTTCGATGAGTTGGTGTTCGAGGTATCCGACACCGGCATTGGCATTCCCCCGGAAAAGCAGCCTTTTATTTTCGACCCGTTCCGCAGAGCGGCACCCGAGGACTTTCCCCAGGGGGTGGGTTTGGGGCTGTACGTGTCCAGTCGTTTAGTGGAGGCGATGGGCGGCGCGATCCAGGTGCAAAGTGCCGTTGGCCGAGGCACGTCCTTCGAGGTCCGGATCCCCTTGCGCGTTCCCCGCCAAAGGGAAGAAGGGTCAAGCGAGTAAGTTTCCGAAGAGCGTGTGGGAGTTCGCCTCGCTCACGTGTACGCGCACCAACGTACCGAGCAGCGAGTTAGGCGTCGTGGGCTCCGGAAAAACGCACGTCTTGAATTGAGGGGTTTTGCCCGCGAGCCAACCCGGGCGCTTCCGTGCCGAACCCTCGACCAGCACCTCCACCGTGCGCCCCACCCATGCTTGGTTTCGCTCGAAGGCAATGGACTCTTGGAGCGCGATCACGGCTCGGAGCCGTTCCTGCTTTTCCTCGGGCGCCACGGTTTCCGGCCATCGCGCGGCTTTCGTTCCGCTGCGCGCGGAGTATTGGAACATGAAGGCTTGGTCGAACCGGACCTCGCGCATGAGTTGTAAAGTGGCTTCGAAGTCCTCCCTGGATTCGCCGGGAAAGCCGACAATAATGTCGGTACTCAACGCCAAATCTGGCCGGGCGCGGCGGAGCGTCTCCACCAACCGTAAAAACTGCTCGACGGTGTAACCTCGGGCCATGCGTTGCAGCACCCGGTCGGAGCCCGATTGCACCGGCAGATGCACTTGCGGGCAGACCTTCTCGCATTCTGCAATCGCCGTGATGGCAGCCTCGGTCATATCCGCAGGATGCGGTGAGGTAAAACGAATGCGCAGAAGCTCGGGAATTTCGTTGGTTTTTCGAAGCAAACCGGCAAAGTCAACCTCGCCATCTCGATACGCGTTGACTGTTTGGCCCAAGTACACCACTTCGCGAAAGCCTTCTCGAGCGAGCTGCCGGACTTGCTCCAGAAGCAACGCCGCCGGGACGGATCGTTCTCGCCCGCGCACGTAAGGCACGACGCAAAAGGTGCAAAACTTGTCGCACCCGCGCATGATGGTGACCCAGGCGCGGACCCCGGCTTCCCGTTGCGGCGCCAAGTCCGCGTAAGTTTCCGTGCGATCGAGCCGCACATCCACATAAGGGTCAGGGCCAGCCTCCTTCAACACTTCGGGCAAGCGGCGATACGCGTCGGGGCCGACTACAAAATCCACGAACGGAAGACGGTCCAAAAGGCGATCGCGCACGTGCTGGGCCATGCAACCCACGATGCCGAGCCGCAGGTGCGGCCGCTGTGCCTTGAAGCGGTACAAGTCTCCGAGGCGTCCGACCACTCGTTCCTCGGCGTGTTCGCGAATGGCGCAGGTGTTGAGCAAAATGACATCTGCCTCGGCGGGATCGGACACGGACTTGTAACCAGAGCGGCGGAATTGCCCGAGGAGCAGCTCCGTATCTGCCAGGTTCATCTGGCAACCGTACGTCTCGATGTACACACGCTGCACCAGATTGGCAGCCTCGTATGAGTGGGGTTCGATCGCAGTCATGGCGGATCCGTTGACGCTCGTAGCCCCGGCATATAACCGTAAGGGAAACTGCCAACAACTTGAGAACGTGCATGGCTCGTGACAGTTTCGACCGCCTGGAAGCCTCCCTGCTGCTTTGTCCCCAGTGCCGCGTGGCCGTCCCCGTTCGCAAGCGGCTGCTGCTGATTTTGCCGCAAGGGAACAAGATCGAGTACGTGTGCACGCGGTGCGGCGCCACCTGCGGCGACACGCTCGAGCCCGACCAGCCGCCGGAACGACGGCGCTACATGTAACGGTGCGTCATGCGGGTTGTGTCTTTGGTGCCTGGGGCAACGGAGACGGTGTTTGCCTTGGGCCGAGGCTCATGCCTGGTGGGGGTTTCGCACGAATGCGATTTCCCCCCGGAAGCGAAAATGCTGCCTGTAGTGACTCACCCGCGCGTGGCAGCCGCTGGAGCCTCGTATGAGATTGACCAACAAGTGCGCGCGGCCGTCGCTGCCGGGGAGCCGCTGTACGACATCGATGCGGAACTGCTGCGCGCACTTTCTCCGGAACTCGTGCTGGCGCAAGATCGCTGCGAAGTCTGTGCGTTGCCGGCGCACACGGTCGAGCAGTTGGTGCAACGACTGGGCTTTCCCGTCACTGTCGTACGTCTCCACGCTCACGACCTGGAAAGTCTCTTGGCGGACATCCAAAGGATCGCCCGAGCGTTAAGGTGCGCATCCCAGGGCGAGGAACTGGCCGGGAAAATGCGTGCGGAAATTGCTGCCGTCGCCCGAACCGTGCAGCGGGCACGGTATCGTCCGCGGGTACTGTGCCTAGAATGGCTCGACCCGCCGATGGTGGCGGGTAACTGGATGCCTGCGCTCGTCGAATGTGCGGGCGGGCAGGCAGTGCTGAGTCGTGCTGGCGAAGAGAGCCGTTCCACGAGCTGGAGCAGCATTGCCCAAGCCGGGCCGGAGGTCGTCGTGCTCATGCCCTGCGGGTTTACGATGGAGCGCACCATGGCCGAGGTGGAGCGGTTGCGTTCCCACGCGGAATGGCCTTCGTTGCCGGCAGTGCGACACGGGCGCGTGTACGTCGTAGACGGCAACGCATATTTCAACCGCCCGGGACCGCGGATTGTGGACAGCCTGCGCATTCTTGCGGGTCTGGTGCAGCCGGGCTTGTGCGCTCGCTGGCTACCGCCAGGAACTTGGGAGCGGATCGAGCCGTGAACCCCACCCGGTGTTGCCTACGCCTCGAGCGCCGACAGGAGTGACCCCGGCGCGCGATCCCGCCTGACGCCAGGGGTCGGGTACGCAAAGGCTCAGAGCTCGCTCACCAGATGCGAGCCAGAGTGATGAGCAGCATCACGATCATGATCGCTTGACCCAGGGCAAAAGCCAAGCTTCGCCAGGGCTGCAGAGCGGCGAGGTAAAAAACCGAATGGAGGACGCGAGCAGCCAGGTAGCCGACAAAGAAAACTCGAGCGACTCCAATAGGCGGCTGCGTGAGGGCGTAAAAGAAGCCGACCGCAAAAAATGGCAGGATATTTTCGAGATCGTTTTGGTGGGCACGGCGAGTACGTTCCACGTCCTCGTCGCGAACCTCTCGCGGGGAAAGACCTTGCAGCGCGTAGTCTTCAGGGGTGGCAAACACCCGCTTGCGCAGCCGGTAGTAACTGGTTGCCCAGCCAATGGCTAACATCTTCAAAACCAGCAGCAAATACGTGATTGCAAACAAACGCATGGCCGGGTTGTCGAGCCACACTCCCATCGTACACCTCCCGATACGGGGCTTGTTTCACAGTTGCGTGGCTACGGCAAACCACTCTCTCCTGGTTCCCGCACCACGAAGCGTCCGCAGTGGTAATCAATGACAATAAGCTGCCCGTTGCGCGCTGTCGGGATTCGATTCCATTCCCCGCAGGCTGCCGCACACAGGGCACGGATGACGCCCGCGTGAGTGACCAGCACCAGTTCTTGCGAGCGATGGTTCTCTGCGATGCGCTGGACGGCCGGAACGACGCGCGCCGCGACATCTTCGAGGGACTCGCCACCCGGAGGGCGCCAACTCCAGGGATTTTGTTCCTGAAAACTTGCGTCCGCAAGCACAGCCTCGTAGGGTTGGCCGGCAAACCTGCCGATGTCTTGCTCGCGCAAGCCGGCGTCAGCGACCAGCGGCAACTCGAGAGTCGCGGCGATCAATTCCGCTGTCTCCCAGGCCCGACGGTACGGGCTCGAAATCACCCGCGAAGGACGAAACCGTGATCGGATGAGTGCGGCCGCTTGCAACGCTTGCTCGCGCCCCAATGCTGTGAGGGGGACGTCGGGCGTGAGGCAGAAGCGGCGTTCGCGATTCCCCTCGCTCTCTCCGTGCCGTACGCAAAGCAGCCGCGTGCAATCCTGGTCCATGAACATACTGTCTTCGTATCAAAGGGACTGCAATCGAGGTAGCGATGGCTGCCTTGACAGCGCTCCGCAATGGGACGAAACGCTACCGCATGGAGCCACGTGGAATCACCGTGTTCGGGGCCACAGGGTACACGGGACGATTAGTCGTTCCAGAGCTGGTTGCGCGGGGTGTACGACCCATGGTGGCCGGTCGCAATGCCCAGAAGCTTGCGGCCCTGGCGCGGGAACACGGTGGCCTGGCCACTTTCGTGGCTGATGTGTCGCGGCCGGACTCGCTCGCAGCCATGGCCGCACGGAGCCGCGTGATCGTAAACTGTGCCGGACCTTTTGTGGATTTGGGAGAGCCGGTCGTGGATGCGGCCATCGCTGCCGGGGCGCACTACTTGGACACCACAGGGGAACAGCCGTTCATCCGTGCGGTACAGCAGCGAGACGAGAAAGCGCGCGCGGCTGGAATTGCGGTAGTTCCCGCTCACGCGTTTGAAATCGCATTGTCCGATTGCGGGGCCGCTATTTTGGCACGCGGATACCGCGATGTCGCGTCCATCGAGATCGCTTACGCCACTCGTTTTCACGCCAGTCAGGGGACGAAGCGCTCCATCTTGCGCATGCTGGCCGCAGAGGCATACGGCCACGAGGAGGGCCGACTCGTTTCACGCCCGCCGGGCTCGTACCGCCGAACCTTCGACTTGCCGGAAGACTGGGGAAGATTGGAGGGAGTGAGCTTCCCGAGCGCAGAAATTCTGACGATACCCCGCCATATTCGTACGCGGACGGTCCGCACGTACTTAGCCCTGCCCCGCTGGGCTGCGGTGGCGGCGTCGTGGGTCGTGCCCGCGGCCCGCCTGCTGGCCAAAACGCCTCTTTCGTACATCGGAGAGCGATGGCTGGGCAGCGGTACCTCGGGGCCGTCTCCCGCCGTGCGCGCACAAGATCGCTTCTTGATTTTGATCGAAATTCGCGGCGTGCGCGGCGGGCAAGCCCGCCGAGAAGCTCTCGCGATCACCGGGCGGGATCCTTACGGAGTCACTGCGGCGCTGGCAGCCCAGGGCGCCTTGCGCATGCTCTCTGAAAGCTACGACCGGCGTGGCGTGCTCGCCCCCGCGCAAGCCTTCGAGCCAGAAGCCGTGCTCGCGGATGGCTCGGCCTTCGACGTGCAGTGGAAGAAGCTTTCTGAGCCGACTTAAGCCTCGACTTCGAAGCCGAGGCTCGCCACCAAGCGCTGCACCTTCTCCGCGGCGTCACCCGGTGTGGTCAAATACCCGTCCACGAACAGAGAGTTTGCCGGGTAAAGCGCCAGCGCTTGCCAGGATCCGAGGTGCAATTCGCGGCCACCGGCAACGCGGATTTCCGCGTCGGGGCGCACGAACCGCATGAGGCACAGTGCTCGCAAGCATTTGGCGGGGTCGAGTTCGTTGTGGCCCGCGAGCGGTGTCCCCTCGATTGGGTGCAGAAAGTTCACCGGAAGAGAGTCCACTCGCAGCGCGCGCAAATCGAACGCGAGGTCGATCAAGTCGTCCTCGCTTTCGCCGAGACCGACGATGCCCCCGCAGCACGTTCGTAATCCCGCCTCTTGCACGGCCCGCACCGTAGCAATGCGGTCGTCGAAGGAGTGAGTGCTGCAAATGGCTGGGTAATGACGCCGGCTCGTGTTGAGATTGTGGTTGACGTAGTCAATGCCTGCTTCTTTGAGGGTGCGAGCCTGCTCGCGGTCGAGCAGGCCGAGAGACACGCACAGCTCCAGTCGGGGGAACTCCTGTTTGATTGCACGCGCGGCTTCGGAAAAGCGCGCAATATCTACTTCGCTCGGACCGCGACCGCTCGTGACCATGCAATACCGCGTGGCTCCGGCTGCCACCGCGCGCCGCGCACCGTTCAAGAGTTCCGCGACGGATTCGAGCCGGTAACGAGGGATTGCTGCCGTCGAGACAGCAGACTGAGAGCAGTAGTGACAATCTTCGGGACAAAGGCCGCTGCGCGCGTTGCGCAACTGGCACAATTTCACTCGCCGCCCAAAGAAATATTCCCGCACTCGAAAGGCTGCCCACAAAAGGTCGGCAAGCTCCTCTACCGGGGCTCGCAAAACTAAACGAGCCGCGGCACGGTCCACCTCTTTTCCGGCGAGCACCTGAGTGGCGATCTCGCCATACTTGCTATGGGTTGTCGGGGGCTCCGCTAAAATCATCGTCCTGCTTAGCTATCAACGAGCCGCACGAGCGGCAACGGACCCCTTGAAAAGTGGGCCCCAGGTCACGCTAAGGACCCGCCGGTGACCAAGGGCTTTTGGACGGCAGCTTTGACGGGCGCTCTTCTCTGGGCGCACGGGTGTGTTCCCCGACAGCCCCCCGAACCCGCTCGGCTGCCCGAGCCGACGCCGAAAATTTTGGTGGAAGAAGAGATCATCGTGCCGGAACGGCCCGAGCTCGCCATTATCGATGTTCGAGAGGAGCCCCAAGAGGAACCCGGGACGGTAGTGGTTTCCGGGACAGTGGTCAACCGCGGGCGCGGGCGGGCGCGCAACCTCACCGTGACCGTGCAAGCTCTCGATGCAGCCGGAAATGAGCTTGTCGCTCTCCCCGCAGAAGTGGACGCTAGCGTGTTGGACGGCAATTCCTCTGCGGGCTTTCGCGTTCGGCTGCAACGCCCGCCAGGCACAGTGCGTTACCACGTGGTGGCCCAAAGCCGTTGAGCGGAGTGGCGCGCTCCGCCAGGCAGAACCGCCTGGACCGTGGCCGCGCTCGTCGCAACGCGCGCCGGTGAACAGCGTGCGCGCCTCGGCTCCGTACGGGTCGCCAGCGGGCGGGCCCCGGTTCGTAACGGTCGTAAAGCGCGTGCCCGGGCGAAGTTCGGATCACCCTTCGCGCTCGCCAGTTTCGTTGGAGTATGCCTGCAAAATGCGCCGGGCGACGACCATTTTGTGGACTTCGTCCGGGCCGTCGTAAATACGGGCCAAGCGTGCCTGGCGGTAAAAGTGCGAAAGCGGCAAGTCGTCGCACACGCCCGCAGCCCCAAATACTTGCACGGCTTTGTCCACGACGCTGTGCAACATGCGAGCCCCGAAGAACTTGATCAGCGAAATCTCCTCCCGCGCGGCATGGGTCCCTTCGGTATCGATCTTCCAGGCGGCGTGAAGGGTCATGAGCCGTGCTGCCTGGATGTCGGCGCGGGCCTCGGCAATCCAGTCTTGGATATTGGCTTTGCGGGCCAACGTGCTGCCGAAGGCATATCGTTGATTCGCATAGCGACACATCATTTCAAAGGCGCGCTGGGCCATTCCCAGCCAGCGCATGCAGTGGTGGATTCGTCCCGGCCCGAGCCGCTCTTGGGCAATCAAGAAGCCCATGCCCTCTTCGCCGAGGCGGTTCGTCACAGGAACGCGACAGTTTTCGTACCAGATTTCCGCATGGTGATTGTCGTCGTCACCGAGCACCGGCACGCCGCGAGCGATGCGAAAGCCGGGAGTGTCCGTGGGGACGATGATCATGCTGTAGCGCAAGTAGGGGTTCTCTCGCTCGGGGTTGGTTAGCGCCATGACGATCGCGAAAGCGGCGCCGTGGGCTCCGCTCGTGAACCACTTGTGGCCGTTGATCACGTAATCGTCGCCGTCGCGCAGCGCCGTAGTCCGCAACAAGCGTGGATCGGATCCGGCGACCTCAGGCTCCGTCATCGAAAAGCAACTGCGAATCTCCCCAGCGACGAGCGGGCGCAACCAACGTTCCTTTTGCTCTTCGGTGCCAAACCGCCACAAGATTTCGGCGTTGCCAGAGTCGGGTGCTTGCGAGCCACACACCACCGGCGCCAGGGGGCTGCGGCCGAGAATCTCGTTGACGAAGACGTATTGCATGAACGGTAAGCCAGCGCCGCCGGCCTCCTTGGGCAAATGAAATGCCCAGTAGCCGAGCTCTTTGGCCTTGTCTTGCAAGGCTCGAATGGCTGGGGGGTATGCTGGTCCTCCGGCCTGCAAAACCCAACGTTCACGGGAGCGCTCCAGCGGGTAGATGTAATCCTCCATGAAGCGCTCTAGGTCGCGACAAAGCGCCTGGGTCTCCTGCGGAACGGAAAAGTCCATGGCCTCGGTCTCCCCTCACGTGCACGATGTCCTTGGCATGCGCCGGATAAAGTTCTCCGTCAACCAGGGTTGCCGCAGGCACGCTACGCCCCGGCGCCCGGTCCGCTTTGACCCCGCCCCCATTGGAGTTGGCGGGCAACACTCACGAGCAGGGTGACGGCGGTGAGGGGCAAGACAAAGACTATCATGACCCGGTTAAACATCGGCAAAGCGTCGTGCTCCGCCGAGGCCGCTAACAAATAAGCCCAATACACGAATCCGTAGCCGAGGAATAACCAGCCTTCCCAGCGTGCAATCTTGTGGCCGGTAAAGAAAACTGGAAGGCATGCCACGGTGACGGCCACCATGACCGGCATATCGAAATGCAACGCAGCGGAAGCCACGCGGATCCCTGTGCTCGAAACTAGAGCCGCTCCACCGAGGACCAGCAGTAAATTGAACAAGTTGCTGCCGACGACGTTGCCCACCGAGATATCTCGTTGGCCCCGGAGTGCGGCCACCACCGACGTGGCCAGCTCGGGGAGCGACGTGCCCCCCGCGACGACGGTGAGGCCGATGACCAGTTCCGACACGCCGAGCCAGCGAGCAAGTTCTACCGCTCCCCGCACGAACCAACGAGACCCCACGGCAAGAAAAACGAGGCCACAAACAACCAGCACGGCGTTGTACCACGGGCTTTCGTGCCAGCGCCGCGCGGTCGTACCGAGTTCCTCCGTGGCCGGGGCCGACTCGGTGCGAATCGCGAATACCGTGTAAGCGAAGGCGCCAAGGATCAACAGCAGGCCGTCGAGCCGGGAGAGCCGCTGATCCCAGACCAGGCCCCACGTCAGTAGCGACACCACCACGAGGATGGGCACCTGGACGGCGACGAGCGGACGGGACACGACCAGCGGGGTCACTGCGGCCGAGGTTCCGAGGATGAAGAGCACATTGAAGATATTGCTGCCAACCACGTTACCCACGGCAATGTCGGGCTGGCCGTTGAGGGCGGCCATGACGCTGACGACAAACTCCGGAGCGCTCGTTCCCCAAGCGACGACGGTGAGGCCGACGAGGAGCGGGCTGACGCCCCAGGCCGTGGCCAAACGCGCCGCTCCACGCACCAGGGCTTCCGCACCGACAATGAGGAGCCCCAGCCCCCCGAGCAAGAGGACGACGACCAAGGTCATGGGGCGGCGTCACGCGATGCCGATGTTTCGGCAAAGGCTGGGCTGCGGAGGACATCCCCGGAGCCGGAATAAGCGCCTTTTAGCTCATCGCAGCACGATCCTACCCACAGAGGCACTCCCAGCCGATAGGCGGCCCGCCCGATCATATGGGCCGCGACCGGAGCCGTGAGAATTAGAAACAGCGAGGTGGCGAGCGCCCGCACGGCGGTGCCCACATCGTGCGCCTGCAACGCGTAAGCGGCCAGAATGCAGCCGCTGCCGAGGGTGGCGGCTTTCGAAGTACAAGACATCCGCAGGTACACGTCGGGCATGCGAACGATGCCAATGCTGGCCACCGTCATGAAAAACGTACCGGCCAAAAGAAGCGTAACCGTCAGCCATTCGAAGACCATGATCGAACACCTCGCTCCACGTACCGAGCAAATGCCACGGTGGCCAAGAACGACACCAGCGCCAAGACCGTAGCCACATCGAAAAGCGCAGTTTGCTCCCAAGCGAGCGCGGCCGCAGTCACCATGCCGACTCCAATGGTGGTGATCAAATCCAAAGCAACCACTCGGTCCGGAAAACTGGGCCCGGCGGCAAGGCGTAGCACCGCCAGCAGCACCGCCAGCGACAGCACGGGCAGCACGATCCAAAAGGCAATTGCGGCGATCACTCGCAAACCTCCTTTACATGATGCTCCAAGACGTTCTTGATTTCCGCGCGAAAACTTTGCGGATCTCCGATGCGCATGCCGTGCACGTACAGTGTGCGCCGATCCGTGGCCACGTCGAGGCTGAGCGTTCCTGGAGTCAGCGTGATCGCATTGGCCAGCATGGTAATACCGACATCCGTGCGCAGCTCGAGAGGAACGGCCACAATGCCCGGTCGCATGCGATCGAGAGGTGCGAACACGTGATACGTGACGCGAAGATTTGCCAGAACGATTTCCCACAGAAACACCACGACCGCCCGAACCACGCGCGGTACCCGCGCGAAATACGTGCCGGAACCGTGAGGATGCGTCAGCCAAAGCACCCCGTACGCGAGCAGCCAACCAAAAAGCAGGCTGCTCAAAGACCACTGCCCGGTCAGAGCCACCCAAAGTATGGCCAGTGTTAGGTGCAGTAAAGCCATCACGACCCTCCGAGAACGGCCCGCAAGTAGGCACTGCGATCCAGTAGTTGCTCGGCGGCCTGTTCCGAGAGTCCTAACAGCGGCTCCGCAAAGGTGCCGAGCAACACCGTGACCAGTGCCAGCCCCACTGTGGGCACGCGCATGGCCCAGGATACCGATGCCCGGGGGCTCGTCTGGTTCGGAGCCTGCTTCCAAAACGCTTCGGCCCAGATTTTCGTCATCGAGAAAAGCGTCAATATGCTCACCCCCAGCGCCGCCACCAAGCTCCACACCGCTTCCTGCTCGATCGCTGCCAGCGCGAGTTGCAGCTTGGCAAAAAAACCAGAAAGTGGGGGCAAACCGGCAAGCCCCATTGCGCCAATGAAGCAGGCAACCGCCAGCATGGGTCGGTCGCGATACCCTCCTCCCAACTGGCCTAAATGCGTCGTGCCGTATTGGTGCTCCAACTCTCCGGCCACCAAGAACAGTACAGCCTTGGCCACGGACACGTGCAGGAAAAAGTAAATCGCTCCGGCCAAGCCCGCCACACTGTACAAGGCATAGCCCAGCACGAGATAGCCGATTTGGCTGACGATGTGAAACGAGAGCAGGCGCTTCATTTCCGTTTGCGCCACCGCGCCCAGTACGCCAGTGATCATCGTGAGTGCCGCCACACAAAGCAAAACGTCCACGAGCGCAGCCGGAGGTGAAGGAAGAAGCAAAGTGCCGACCCGGATGATCGAGTACACGCCCACTTTGGTGAGCAGCGCCGAAAAGAGCGCGGTAATCGCTACGGGCGGCGTGTGATACGAAGCCGGCAACCACCCAAACAACGGGAATACGGCCGCTTTGATCCCGAAGCTCACGAACAATAAGAGCACGCCAGCAATGCGGGGAAGAGTGAGCGGAAGCTCTTCCATCCGCCGCGATAGGTCGGCGAGGTTCAGCGTGCCCGTGCTCCCGTACAACCATCCGACCCCCGTGAGGAAAAAGGCCGAAGCGATCAGGTTGAGAGCCACGTACTTGAGCCCGCCTTCGAGTTGCGTGCGCGCCGCCCCCAGCGTGAGAAGAACAAACGAGGCCATGAGCAAGACCTCGTACCAGACATAGAGATTGAACAAATCGCCGGTGAGCACGGCCCCACTCACTCCGGACAGCAGCACCAGTGCCAGCGGGTAAAACGCAAGCTGCTGCGTATTCTCGGGGACCGAAGCCGTGGCGTAAGCAATGACAAACCATGTGATGAGCGACATGTTGGCCAGCATTAGCCCGCTGAAGGTGTCGCCCACGAACGTAATACCGAACGGCGCCGGCCAAGCCGCCACTTGCAACGCAAGCACCTCGCCGCGCGCAAGCCAGAAAAGCAGCACCAAGCTCACACAAAGGTGCGCCGTCACCGCGACAATCGCCCAGCGGCGCTGCCAAACCAAACCCATCGGTAGCGACCCGGCTGCGGCTGCAAGCGGAAGAAGAACCGGAAGCACCAACACATTCGAGTTTGCCACGAGCCCTCCCATGCGCGCGTTCCTCAGCTCTCCGAAGTGCGCAGGGAATCCACATCGTCGGTGCCTGCTGCAGCAGCCGTGAGTTTGATCAGCACGACGGCAAACGCGAGCACACCGAAACTGATGACAATAGCCGTAAGAATCAGTGCCTGAGGTACCGGATCTGCCACCTCGCCCGGGAGGGGCGCGCGCCCCTCGGCAGCAATGGGCGCGAAACGCCGGAAGCCGCTCGTGGAAAAAATCAGCAGATTGGCCGCATGGCCCAGCAAGCCCAGCCCCAGAAGCAACTTCACGATGCTGCGGCGAAGCATGAGGTACAGAGCCCCCGCGTACAAGCTTCCAATCGTGACCGCGAACAAAAGCTCCACGTCACTCCTCCCACAGAAGAAACAAAAGGTGGGTGACCATGCCGACCACGAGCAGGTACACCCCGAGGTCGAACAGCAGCGGGGTCCCGATTTTGCCCGCGAGCGGCACGGCAATCCACAAGCCGGTGAGGTACGGTTGGCCCCACGCCCAGGCCACGAGGCCGCTGGCCAACGCACAAGAGAGGCCCATCGCCACGAGCGCCACCGGCGGTACCGCCACCACGCGATGGGTGGCCGCGATACCGTGAGCGAGGGCGTGTAGCGCAATCGCCGCCGACGCCACCAGCCCGCCCACAAATCCGCCTCCGGGTGCGTTGTGCCCGCGCAACAACAGAAAAACGGAGAACAAGATCATGAGTGGGAACAACAGCCGCGACGCCGTGAGTAGGATCAATGACTTCATTGCCAGCGCCCCCGCACCGCCATGAGTGTGCCGACGCCAATCGCAGCGAGCCCAAGTACTGTAATTTCGCCGAGCGTGTCGAGGCTGCGAAAATCCACCAAGATGACGTTGACTACGTTGCGCCCGTGCGCCGCTGGTTCACTTTGCGCCAGAAAAAACGGAGCGAGCCGCGACGCAGTGGGCTGCGCCAGAAGGACCAAGACCACAAACGCAATTCCCCCTCCGACAGCGCTGGCCAGGAGGGCGTCCCGGATTCTGGTGCGCACCGAGGAGCGCGACTCGAAGCGCGGCAGCCGGTACAGCACGAGTACGAACAAGATGACGGTCAGCGTTTCGATGGCAAACTGCGTCATGGCGAGGTCGGGGGCGCCGAACAGTAAGAACAAGATCCCCACGCCGTAACCCGTGATGCCAAGCCCGGCAATCGCCGTGAGTCGCGAGACGGTGAGAATCGTGATCGCCATCCCGGCCAGCATGGCGACGATGACGGCAATTTCCGTCGGGTAGAACATCCCCCAATCCCAGTGAGTCCTCGGAGGCGCCACGATCGACGTCGCAAACAGCAAAACAAGCACCGCACTGGCCAGCACCATGGCTTGGTACTGGCGGAGCTTGCCGGTTTGTAGCCTCCGGGTCTGCCACTCGGCCAGGCGGAGCAGTGCGTACATCGCCGCGTCGTAAAGGGCCGCAGGCCCGATGCGCGCCAGCCGACCCGCGCTCGCTGCAATCCCACACCAAAGCGGCCGCAGGACGAATACCAAAGCCCCCAGTACGACGGTCAAAACACTCAGACCCACTGTCGGATTCCACCCGTGCCACAGAGAAAGTTCGAGAGCGACCGGCCCTGCATACACGCCGGCTGCGGCAGAGCGAAGCAGTCGTACGAGTGTTTCGCCGGGCCACAAACTGCACGCCACACTGGCCAGTGCGGCCACCAGGGGCCCACAGCTCAACTCGGTTGCCGGCGCATGGTGCACTTCCACGCGCTCCGCCGGGCGGAAAAACAGGGGGCGCACAACTACGTATCCCGCCACGGCCACTTGCAGGGCGCTGCACAAGACGAGCAGTGCAAGTCCGAGCGGCGCCACACCATGCAGGGCTGCCTCGTATGCAAGTTCTTTGGCAATAAATCCGAACAGCGGTATGACCCCGCCCATCGAAAGGGCCAAGGCAACGGCGCAGGTGGCCAGTAACGGCCAGTGCCGTGCAAGGCCGCCGAGCTTCTCCACGTCGCGGGTCCCCGTTTCGTGATCCACGATGCCGGCAAAGAAAAACAGCCCGCCCTTGTAGAGCGCATGGGCCACGAGAAACACCACGCAAGCTGCGGCGGCTTCCTCGGTCCCGATGCCGAGAAGGAACACGAGCGTACCCAAAGCACTCACCGTCGAGTACGCCAGCAAGAGCTTGAGATCACGTTGCGGCAGCGCCAATAGCGCACCTGCGAGCATGGTCGTTCCCCCGAACGCCAGAAGCGCCGGCTGCCATAGCCAGTGCTCGGAGAACACCGGATGGAAGCGCGCCAGCAAGAACACCCCCGCTTTCACCATGGTCGCGGAGTGCAAATATGCACTCACCGGCGTCGGAGCCGCCATGGCAGCAGGAAGCCAGTAGTGAAACGGAAATTGCGCGGATTTCGTGAACGCTGCCCCCAGGAGCAACAGCACCGTGGCGAGCTCCACCGCGGCGCTCGACCACCGCGCCTCGCCTTGCACGATCTCGCCGATTTCCCACGTCCCGAAGGCGCTGCGCAGCAGGATGCACGCGACCAGCAGCGCGAGTCCGCCCACTCCGGTCGTGAGGAGCGCTTGCAAGGCAGACTTGCGCGACTTCGCATCCTCGTGCTCGAAACCGATCAAAAGATACGAGAAAATACTGGTGAGCTCCCAGCATACGAACAACAACAGCAAGTTGCTGGCTAGCACCACCCCCAGCATCGCGGCCGTGAAGCCGGTCAGGTACATGTAAAACCGGCCGAGAAAGCGATGGTGCCGCAAATAGGCGCCGGCGTACAGAGCAACGAGCACGCCCATCCCAGCGATGAGCAGGGCAAAAAGAACACTCCAGCCGTCGACAAGCACAGACCAAACGAGGCCAAACCGCGGAGCCCACGGAAAGGCGGTTTGCACCGTGGCAGGGAACCAGCGCGTGGCTGCGAGAAGCAGAAACACCACGGCGAGGGGATACACAGCAAGCACGCGCGGCCCCCAGTGGGAGCCCGCGTAACGGATGCACCACGGCGCGACCAGCGCTAGGCCAAAGCCGACAAGTACCGCTCCCGCTAACACGACCGCTGCGCTCTCCTTCCAATTCCGTTGTGGATCGGCGCAAGCCCTTAGCGGAGCGCTAGCCGGGCGTGCTAGTCGGGCAGTGCCGCTTCAGCGCCTGCGTTTTTGTTGGAGACCCACTAGCCGGGACTTGCCTTCCGCGAGGGCCCCGGCAAGTCCCGCGGGCCATGCAAGTCCGCATGTATGGGGCAACACAGACGCCGGCGCGCGGCGGCTGCTGATTCACGCAGCCTTGGCCAACTTGCGGTGCACGCCCGGAAGGCGGGCACAAGCGCAGCGCGTGCAGAGCTGCACTGGACCATCCCCCCACACAACCCCGTGAGCGCTCGCGAAGCACGCCGAGCAGCGCGTTCCGGCCGCGGCGCGCCGCACCTCGGCAGGCGTAAACCCCAGACGTACCCGCAGCCTCTCCCGATCGCGCAGAAAATACTGCAGGGCGTGCAGTAACATTTCGGTATCGTAGGCACTTCGGATCGGTAAGACGTAACCACCACCACCTGCGAAGATTTGCGCCACGGTCATCGATGCACCTCCTCGACGAACGCCGCTTGGACGATTCGTGGCACCAGGCATTCGAGAAAAACCACTGGAGGATCGGCCTGCGTTGACTTGGGTGCGAGTGGTCGCTAGTGAAAGCCCTTCGCAGTGCTGTCGCGGGGTGGAGCAGTCTGGTAGCTCGTCGGGCTCATAACCCGAAGGTCGGAGGTTCAAATCCTCCCCCCGCCACTGGTCAGGCGCGCGCTGCCGGTCGTTACGCGGCCGAGCTGCGCGCCCCTTTCTCTGCGGAGCGGTAATGCACGTGGGTGTGCGGCGATGATGGTCGCCACCAAGCACAACGATGGCACGCTCAAGCCGACGGCGGGTCGCTTGCGCGTGCCGGTTCCGGGTTAGCCCTTGACTTCCTGCTCGCGGGAAGCCGAAAAGAAAGAATTCGCGCCGCACATGGTGCTGGGGTCTGGCAGAAAGATTGCGTGCCAGCTCCACCGGGTCGCGCTTGTTGTGCCGACGCACACATGGGTGCGCCTTCCGGAGGTTCGCAAGCAATGGCTAAAGAGTTTTTCGAGCGGTTGAGCGCGATGGACCGATTCTTCCTCGACATCGAGGACCGCAACGTGCATATGCATGTAGGTGCAGCGGCGATCTTCGAAGGAGGCAGCCTCCTCGACAAGGACGGAGCCCTGGATTTCCCGCGGATTCTCCGGCTGGCCGAGGCGGTGGTCGCCGAGGTTCCGCGGCTGCGCCAAAAAGTGCACGTCGTGCCTGGATTTCAGCACCCGGTTTGGCAGGACGACGAGCGATTCAACATCCACTACCACGTGCGGCACACGGCGTTGCCTCACCCGGGTGACGAGCGACAACTCAAGCGCCTCGTTGGGCGCATCCTGTCGCAACAGCTCGACCGGGGCAAACCGCTGTGGGAGATGTGGTTCGTCGAAGGGCTGTCAGGTCGGAGGTTTGCTGCGGTCAGCAAGGTCCATCACTGCATGATTGACGGGCTTGCCGGCGTGAGCCTGATGGAACGATTGCTGAGCCCGCAGAAACATGCGGCGGCGCCGAGCACACTCGCTCACTGGCGCCCGCGGCCGCTGCCGCCCGATTGGCAACTCTTTTTGCGCGAAGCGGCATACCGCGCGGGTGTGGTCCAACAGGCGTTGGGCGTATTGCGATCGGCATTGCGCCGGCCGGCCGAGACGCTGGCAAGCGGCATCGGCTTGGCTTTCGGAATCGCCGAGGCCGTCGTTCGCGGCTTTCAGCCCGCCACACCGACGCCGCTGAATCGCCCGATCGGCCCGCACCGCCGGTTCGATTGGCTCCGGCTGGATCTCGAATCCGTGCGCGCCGTGGGCAAGCATTTCGGAAGCACCGTGAATGACGTAGCATTGGCTCTCACCGCAGGGGCAGTACGCATGCTGCTTTTACGCCGGGGGATCGACGTCGGTAGCTTGCGCTTCCGGGTGCTGGTTCCGGTGAGTGTGCGAGCCGAGACGGAAAAAGGTCTTCTCGGCAACCGGGTTTCGCTGCTCGTGGTGGACTTGCCGGTCGACGAGGCCGACCCGGTAGCGCGGCTGCGGCGTGTGACCGACGAAACCGTGCGCTTGAAGTCGTCCGCACAGGCACAAGGCGCCGCCACCTTGGAGGCTTTGAGCGACCGCACGGTGACGTCCTTGTTCGTGACCTTTGCGCGGCTGGCGGCGACCACCCACTCCTACAACATGATCGTCACCAACGTGCCCGGCCCGAAGCAACCTTTGTATCTACTGGGATCGAAAATGCTGGAAATCTATCCCGTAGTGCCGTTGTTTTCGGATCAAGCCCTGGGAGTGGCGTTGATGAGCTACGATGGCGGTTTGTTTTGGGGCTTCAACTCCGACTGGGATGCAGTGCCGGACTTGCACGACTTCGTTGCTTCCGTGGAGCGAGAGCACCGCGCACTGGTAGCGAGCCTACCTCGGCAAGCTGCACGCACTCGCATGCCGGCCAAAAAGACGAGAGTGGCTACGCCCCGGAAGCCCCTGCCAAAGCAGGCGCAGAAGGCATGAGTGCCCGTGGCAAACGGCGCGCCAGTGCGTGCAGTTCGGACCGCACTGTGCTCAGCGAACGACCCCGGATCGGGATGCTCCAAGCGCGTCCCTCGTCGCTGCGTAGCCAGCGATAAATGATCCAACGGCGGTCGATGTCGGCTTGGGGGAGAAAGCGGGCCTGGGGAGCGGGCTCGCTGTAGACGGCCCAAAGTCGCTCGATTCCGGCGGCAAGCTCCGCGTGGGGGATTTCGATGTGGCTGGCGATGTCGCCCGAGCGAATGGCCCATAAGCAGACACAATCCGGGTTCACGCTGGGCTGGATCACGACGGCGTCGTCGCCGCGGCGCACTGCCAGAAAAAGTAGGCGCTGCGCTGCCTGCACCCGGAGTTCTCGCTGCAACAGGCGGTGCGCGCGCTCGAAGGCCAATTGCTCCACGAGCTCTGCCCGCTGGGCTCGCCACTGCCGGAGCGCATGCGAGGAGCCGGTCAGGGTACGCACGGCTTGCAGCAGCGCCCGGCCGTACGTGCCGGAACTCACTTTGCCTTGGCAAGGTGCGCAGCAGGTGCGCACGTGGTAACGCCAGCAGCTTCTTCCTTCCGCGGCACTGGGCATGGGATCGGAGCATGTCCGCAACGAAAAAGCGTCAGAAATCTCTTGCACAGCCGCGCGCATGCGACTGCGCGCCGCAAACGGGCCGAGGAACACGCTGTGACTGTCCGGCTCCGTCGTCAGCCGGAGCCGCGGGTAGGGCAAGCGAAAGTCAATTGCGATGTAGGCGTACCGTTCCGGGTAGCGCATGCGCTGGTTGAACCGGGGGCGCAGTTCGTGCACGAGTTCGAGCTCGCGCAGCATGGCGGCAAAGTCGGAGCCGGCAAGCTCCAAGCTCACCGTCGTCGCGAACAATTGCACCATTGTCGCCTTGCGCCGCTCGCTGCCCCGGCGGCAAAAATAGCTTTGCAACCGCCGCCGCAACTGTTTGCTCTTGCCGACATACAGTGGGTTCCCGGCGCTGTCCTGGAACACGTACACCCCTGGCACGCAGGGAACAGAAGCAAAGCGTGGCGCGTGCTCCGCCACTGTCAACGTTTGCCGATCCATCCGCCCAAACCTCCGACCGCCCATCGCGTAGAGCCTCTTCTGACAACCGGCGACACCGTCTGCAAGCGGAAGACTTTCTCCGGCAAGTTCGCTCCGATAGTGGCCCTGTCACGTTGACCCGCGCGCGGATTTGTGTCTTGCTGAGCCGGCAGGAGGTTGGGCGATGAAAGCGATGGTGGCGGGATGTGTCGGGCTGGCGATGGCGGGCTTTGTGCTCGCCATGACTCCAGTTCGGGCGCTGGACGGAGCGGCCCTCTACAAGGAGAAATGCGTCAAGTGCCACGGGGAAACGGGCAAGGGCGATACGCCCACGGGGAAGTCCATGAAAGTTCCCTCGATGGTCGGAGACCCCAAGGTGACCGAGGCTTCTGTGGAGGAGCTCATGAAGAAGATCCGGGAGAACAAAAAACACAAGGAGCCGGTCAAGAAGATGAGCGACGAGGAACTGCAGGCGGTCATTCCCGTGATTAAACGCCTGGCCGCCGGCCAGTAAATGAAGTACGGAGCGCGTCCGAAGTAGAGTTCCGCAACCTCATCGAAGCGAGGTCTCTGCGACCCTCGGCGAAACCGAGGCGGCACCCGGGTCGGCTGCGCGCGAATGTTGCCTGCCAGCCGGAGAACTGCCGGTGCGGATACAGTGCTCGCTCAAGCTACGCCGGCAACTGGCTGAAAGCACCCGTGGCAGTTTTGGCGAAACCGCCGGAGGCCGGTGGACCCGGCGTCAGGCGGAAAGGTTTCCGCGCTGTTGTGTTTCCGCATTGGGTATCTGCGTTCGTTGCGGTGCCGGCGGCGCGTTGTACCCGAGGTTTTAGCGCACGACGACGGACTTGATGTTGGTGAATTCCTTGATCCCGTACGTGCCGAGCTCGCGGCCGTAGCCGGAGTGTTTGACGCCGCCGAACGGCAAGCGGGGGTCGGAGTGGACGACGTCGTTGATGTGAACAGCGCCCACTTCCAGTCGCTGTGCCAGCTCCTCTGCGCGCTTGCGATTGGCGGTCCAGATCGCGGCGCCGAGGCCGTAACGGCTGGCGTTGGCAAGCCGCACGGCATCCTCCGCATCGCGCGCTACGATCACGGCAGCGACCGGGCCAAACACCTCCTCGTCGAACGCCGGCATGCCCGGGCGGACTTGGGTCAGAACCGTCGGGGGGTAAAAGAAGCCGGCACGGTTCAACGGTTTTCCCCCCAGCTCGACCTTGGCGCCGCGGCGCACCGATTCCTCCACTTGCCGCTGCAAAGTCTCCACTAGGTCCGCGCGGGCCAGGGGCCCTACCCGAGTGTCGGGCTCCATGGGGTCACCGACCTTGAGAGACTCCATGGCACGGAGAAACGCAGGCAAAAAGCGACGGTACACCGGCCGCTCCACGATGATCCGCTTGGCGGCGATGCAACTTTGCCCAGAGTTGACAGTTCGTGCTTCGGCAGCGGCGCGCGCGGCTTCTTCGATCGGGGCATCGGCCAAAACCAAAAACGCATCCGAGCCGCCAAGCTCGAGTACGCATTTTTTGAGATGCTGCCCGGCTAAAGCAGCCACTGCTTGGCCTGCACGCTCGCTGCCGGTGAGGGTGACCGCGGCAACGCGCGGGTCGGCAATCAAACGAGCTACGCGCTGGCTCTCGGCTAGGATCGTCTGAAACAGCCCGGTTGGCGCGCCGGCTTTTTTCCATACTCGCTCGATCGCCAAAGCGCACAGCGACACGTTCGCAGCATGTTTGAGCACGATCGTGTTGCCGGCCACGACCGCAACCGCTGCAAAGCGGAACACCTGCCAGAACGGAAAATTCCACGGCATGATGGCCAGCACGACCCCGAGCGGATCGAAACGCACGTAGCTGTGCTCGGCTTCGGTGGGCACCGGCTCGGGCGCGAGGAACGCGGGCCCCTTTTCCGCGTAGTAGTCGCACGCCCACGCGCACTTTTCGATTTCGGAACGTGCCTGCGCAATGGGCTTTCCCATCTCGCGCACAATCAAGCGGGCCAGCGACTCTCTTTGGCTCCGTAATTGCGTTCCTACCCGGCGCAAAAGCGCGGCGCGCGTTCGCAAAGGCTCCTCGGGCCACCGCGTTGCCGCCCGCCGCGCGCCCGCGAGAATACGCTCGATCTTGGCGTCCGAGTAGGGCTCGAACGTGCGCAACACCCGGCCTGTCGCGGGGCATACCGACACGAGCTTCATGGCCAGCACTTAGCTTGGGAAACGGTTGCAATTCCACCGCCCGGGGCGCGAGCTCTCCCCGCATCGGCCGGTGTGCGTAGCTCGGGTGGAAGCAGAGGCGCACAGCCGCCCGGGGGCTTAGACTGACCCTTGCGGATATGGGGCAGGCCGCGGCAAGGGCTCCGCGAGGCAAAACCTTCACTGCTGCTGGGAGTGGCTTCGTTCGGGTGGTAAGCCGTACGGTAGAAAGGCGATGCCACGTGCCCGACTTTCGAGGAGAAGCTGGCGGTTCCGCTCGAATTCCACTGCGTTTGCGTAGGGTCGTTCGTGGTAAAGATGGAAGACAGGAGCCGAATACCGGATAGACCCGGGGCGGATCCCAGCCGCTTGGAGTCGGTAACCGAGATCTGCGTCTTCGAAGGGGTAAGTGAAGCGTTCGTCGAAACCGCCGACTGTGAATCCGAGCAAGAGATGAGTTTCTGTGGCAATCCTTGCCCTTGCCGATCCACCCGACCCAAAGGCAGGTCGGATCGAACCGGCGCCGTGCCACGCGC
The DNA here is from genome assembly GCA_026004215.1 of Candidatus Binatia bacterium. GTDB lineage: Bacteria > Desulfobacterota > Binatia > HRBIN30 > HRBIN30 > HRBIN30. The sequence goes on along the minus strand of BPIR01000002.1, from coordinate 878,547 downwards.
TGCATCGAGGCCGGTTATGACATTTGGACTGTGCAAGCGCGTGGTGGAGGACGTGCAGACGATGGTCTATCCCCGCGTACGCAACCGTGGTGGCCCAGGGGTCGGAAGCCCTAGGCATGCACTGCCAGGGAGAGCGCTTCGCGTGTTCGACGTAAGCCAGATAAGACGACGGAGACTATCTTGAAGTGATGGAATATGGGGAAAACAAAGAACTTGACGATTCATCCGCCGATACCTGTTATGGGGACTGGTAGTGTGGAATGCGTGTCAGGCGGAAAGCACATAAACAATAGTTAGAGTTCTCCCATTGTTTCGGCGAGCAAAGGAGGCTTGAGGCGGTGAGCGCGAAGCGATGGCTTGTACTTGCGATGGCCGTTCTCGGCTGCGCGTGTGGCGCGCGAGCGCCGTATCCCGAACTCGAGCTCCAACGGCAGCTCTTGCCTGGACTCGACACCCTCAAAGAGGATGAAATCCGCGCCGCGCTGGATCGCCCCCTCGAAGTCAAAGCGCCTGCGACCGCTGGGGTCGCGTGGCTCAGCGAGGCACCTGGTGGGTGGGGCGGTGAATGGTACCAAACCCCACTGACCGAGTATCAGCGTACGGGCGTGATCAACGCGACCCTCGAGGCCCTGGGCCATCCGCCCTTTTCCGAAGTCACGTCGCTACCGACGGTCGCCGCGACTTCGAGGGCAGGCGGCGATGGTAACATGCTGGTGGCACTACGTAGCGCGGCCGCTCGCTTTCAGGCCGACGTGGCGATCCTGATGCAGACCGGCACGGCGGAGGGCCGGGGTCTCAACGCGTTCGCGATCGGCTTTGTCGGGTTGGTGACGGCACCCCTGGTTCCCGCCGTGGATGTTGCCGTCGCATCGAGTGCCGAGCTGTGCGCTGTCGATGTGCGGAGCGGAGTGATGATCGCTTGCACGCGCGGCCGAGCGGAGGAACGGCGCAATTACCTGTTCCTGTTTCAGGAGGCGCGAGTGCGCGAGCAATTGCGAGAAAACACGGTCCGCGCTGCTGCAGTGACAGCCGCGCAAGATCTGGTCAGGGCAGCCGCGCGGCGCTTGACGAGCGAGTAGCGCGGAGGCTCTAACCCGCCAATGTACCTGACTGTCGTACACGGCGCCGCCCCGCACCGCTGGTCACCGGCATGGCGTTGGAGAGACACGCCGGACCGGTCCGTCGAAGTTCGTCGGTTGGCGCTCGAAAATCGCCTCCTGGAGAACCGTGTCCTCCCAGAGCGCATTGCAATCGCACGGTTTCTTGGTGCCAGCGACTCGGCTCCGGCGCCGCTCTTAAATGAACTCGTGCCGCGGCGTGTACGCGCCTGGAATGGCGCCCAGGACGAGGGCTTCATCGAATCCGCGACGGCCACATCAGGGCAGAATCGAAAGAGCAAGTGATCCAGCGTATACAATGTCCAACCAGCGGATGAGCCCGACCTCGGCGTTGCTGGGCTCACCAGCCGCGGGTGATTAATGGCGTTAGGCAGCTTGTTGGGCAAAGAGAAACTCTCGAACCATGGATAAGATTCTGAAGACCTACCTCCATTCTATTTCAGAACTGTCTCAACGTGGTGACGCCCGCGAGGAAAGTTATTACGCTGCGCTTCAGACAGCGCTCGAAGGCATGGGCCAAGCGCAGAGGCGGGCCATTCAGGTTACTGTCCTCCCCAAAAAGACGGAAGCCGGCAACCCCGATTTCCGCGTTTGGGACGGTTCGTACCAGGTCATCGGCTACATCGAGGCGAAATCGCCCGGCACGAATCTCGACCTGGTCGAAACCTCCGAACAGCTCCAGCGCTACCTGCACACCTTCCCCAATCTCATCCTGACCGATTTCTACGAGTTCCGCTTGTACCGCCAGGGCGTTCTCATCGAGCGCGCGTTGCTCGCCCGTCCATTCATCGCGCAGAAGCTCAAAACGAAACCGCCCGCGGAACAGGTGCAGGCACTGGAGCACCTGTTCCGTACCTTCTTGTCCGTTGCCTTGCTGCCCAGGCTGACGGCAGAGGTTCTCTCAATGGAACTGGCGCAGCGGAAGCGCTTCCGGTGCATTAACCCCCAGCCGGTCGTCGGCTGTATCGTGCCGCCCCACCCGCTCCAGACCCGCTTCGAGATGCGCGACGGATTGGCCGACGAGCGCGTTACACTGCACGACCGAGCCGCCGGCACGCTTACCTTTCCTGCCGAAGCCATCGAACCTCGAGCCCAGCAGACCTGACATTCCGCGGCCATTGAAACAGGTGCTGGGGGGACTTCCCGTCGTCGGGGCTGGTCTCGCAGGTGTCAGAAACAAGATCGGGGTTGCGCATGTTCCACATCGTACCGTCCTGCGAAACGGCATGCGGTGTTGGCAGTAAATGCCGCAAAGGCCCTTGTTGCCTTCGTCGCAGGTACGAAGGATGACCATGGGTCACGACGAGCCAGTTAGCCGCAGCCTGCAGCGCGCCGCGCTGCAGGGCGCCGCGGCGATGAGTGCGAGGCTGGCCAACAACCGGTTCGACGCGCCCGCCTTTTGGCGGCGCTCGAACCGGAGTGTTAGCTGCGACTGGAAGGAGCTCGATATGGTACTCGAGATGACAAGAACCCAGGTTGGGTGTCTCGTTTCTCTTGCGGCGGTGGCCATTTGGAGCAGTGGATGCAACCGCGCAGCGCTTCGGTTACCCGGGGCTTCGTTGGCGTTCCCTGAGACGCCAACGTACTACCGGGCGAAGGCGCACCATCCATACACCGTTGTCGTGCTTGCTCCGGTTGATCGCCGCCCAGAGCACTACGGCGAGCGTATCGCCGGCACTCGCTGGAAGGGTTGTTGCACCGACGCGCTGTGGGGCGGTGACGCGTCGGCCTTGATTCAAAAAAGACTGGTAAGCGAGTTGGAGGCATCAGCCCTCTTTTCTTCCGTTGCGACGACACTCACTCGCCCTGACGATTTGGTCATGAGAACTGAAATTCACGCGTTTTGCTCGCAAGTGGTGGGAGTCGTGTTCTTACGGGTGGCTGGGATCACCGCCCTCAAGGTCAGCTTGGAGCAAAACGGCAAAGTACTCTTCGATCACAAGTTCGAAAAAGTGGTCACTGATGCGGACAAGGAGTATTCCGGGTCGCAAGTGACATTCATCGAGCAGGCAATGAAGGTCACGATGGCAGACAGTCTCCGCGAACTGATCAAAGAGATGCTCAGCCAGTTGGATGTCGAGGCGGCTACCTGGTCACGTGCTGCGGCGAACCAATCCCCTGAGCCAACCGCACCCCGCGCTGGTGCGCGGAACCCGCTAGCTCGGGTTTATCGCTAACGTTTCGACGCAGATGGGCACGCTGTTCTTGAAACGATTCCGCTTGTCATGGTAGCCGGCCGGAGGCAGACAAGGAGGGGAAACCATGAAGCGAATCGCCGCGTTCGGAAGTATCCTGAGCGTGGTTTTGGCGTGGGGATGTGCAAGTATCGTCAGCAAATCGACGTATCCTGTTACCTTCGACAGCAACCCCACAGGGGCACACATCGTCATCACGAACAAGAGCGGCAACCGAATATTCGAGGGCAGAACGCCGACGACCTTGACGCTTTCCGCCAGTAGCGGATTCTTTTCCCCCGCCCAGTATTACGTCGAGGCATCCATGGATGGCTACAACACTGCGCGCGCGACCCTAACGGCAGGCCTGGACGGCTGGTACATCGGGAACCTCTTGTTTGGCGGGCTCATTGGCATGCTGATCGTGGACCCGGCAACCGGCGCGATGTGGAAGCTCGACGAGCGTATGGTCGTAAATCTTGACGCCAAGACCGCAGCGCTCGAGCAGGGCGGTTTCTCGCTCCGGATCGTAACCATCGATCAGGTTCCGACGGAGTACCGAGCCCATTTGATTCGGGTGAACTAGAATCAGCTCGTTACCGCGGGGAGTCCAGTTCCAGCGCGAACCTCAGCCTCCAGGCGACGGCCACCAGGCAGGCATTCCGTGAACTCGCGGTGCCGCGTCCTGGTGGCCGCACCTGAGCCACGGCGGTGGGCGTCATTCGCGCAGGACGCTGAGAGGCCCGCCGTGAAGATGCAGCGGCGCATTGCGGAGGTAAGCTCAAACGGTGCCCAAGCGGAGAGAAGGCGCTGTAGACCGTCCGGTTGACAAAAAGACGCCGGGACAAACCGGCAGGAAGGACTACAGCGATGCAGCGTTGCTGGTAATCGCCGGGACCTTAAGGCCGGGCGCCAGCCATTGCCGGGCGAGCAGCGGGCAGCGCGAGTCCTAGGAGGCCTGGGCCCGGATGCTGCGCAATCTTGGCCAGCGAAGACTGCAGCCCTGGACGGCTACGGTGGCCGACAGGCACCTGGGAGTCTCGGCTCGCCTGGCCAAGGCGGTTCCGCAGGCCGAGGAGCTGTAGCGCTGGAACCAGCGGATCATGAGCGTGATCGCCCCGCTGCCAAAGAAGCTCTGGCCCGAGACGCAGGAGTTGCTGGGGCGGAGATTTCGAATCGAACCTGCGGTGCAGACTCAACGGGCAGGAACCACGTCGTTATCGAGGGTGTCGATCGTTGTGAGCTCCTCGACGTTCATTGCGAGGGAACCGGATACGCGATTTTCCCGGTGCGCTGGTCCGCGTTTGAAAAAGATTTCAGCGCATCGCGATTCCATCGCACACGATGCCCAGGAGCAGCCCGCAGGAACGGATTCGGCACTGTGCCGAATGCCGGGTTCCGAGTCGATTGGCAAAGGCTGGCCATCAGGGTACCGGGTCTCATTGGATGTAGCGAGTCAGCGCCCTTCGAAGATCCTCTGGAGCGCGGGCGCTGCCAGCGGACTCGACGCAGGCGAGCGTGCACGGTCCTCTAGCCTGCTCTTGGCGACCGGACTTGCAGGTATTCGTCTAAAACGAAGCGGCAACGATCGCCGGTGCTACCTGCTCCAATCAGCGGCCGTTTCCGGTCCCGCTTCGTTGTCGACCACATCCTGCGGCTGCCCCGGGCTGTTACCACGAGACCGAAGCCCAGGCGCATGACGCGGTGTGACGGCCACAGCCAATCGACTTTCACTCCGGCAAGTACCACGTGCCCCGCTCTCCGGCGCGTGCGATTTCCACGTTATCCGTGCGAGAACAACCCCTGACCTCGCTGGAACGGTGGAAAGCCATTCGGGCATTGGCCCGTGCTTTGCTGCTTCTTCCCGATTATGTGGCGGCACGGGGTCACGCCGGCAATGTTGTTTGCCGCAGGCTTGTTGGCCGGTGATGGCCTAGCGGCTGCCGCACCTTGCACGCTGCCGCTCTGGGCTTTGGCTTTGTATTGCGGCAGCGTCGGCGTGGTTTGTCGGGGGCCGCCGGCTGCTCGCGCCTTGGCTGTTGCTGCCATTGGTTTCCTCGTTGGCTTTGTGCGGGCCAGCACAGTGTATGCGCCCCGGAGTTTTCCGCCGGGGCACGTGGCCCAACTGCGCCTGCCCGATGCTTACGAGGTAGAGGCGCGGGTACGGTCGGGAAACCTGGTGACGGGCAGGAAGGCAACGCTGGTGCTGGACGTGCTTCGGGTGCGCCAGCGGGGACGCTGGGAGCGTGCAACGGGGCGGGTACGCGTGACGGTGTATGTAGCGCGGACCGCGTGGATCGAGGGCTCCGTGGTCCGCGCTTTTTTGAAGCTCAGGCGACCGAGGAATTTTGGTAATCCATCCGAGTTCGACTACGAGGCGCACCTGGCTCGGCAAGGCATCTGGGTTACGGCCTCTGCGGAAAGCGACGAGCGCTGGGAGCAGGTTGGCCGTGCCCACGTGCTGTTCGAATGCCTCGCCCGTTGGCGCCGGCGCGTGGTGGGGTTGTTCGACGCCACCAGCTCAGCGCGCGAGGCGGCGGTAATGCGGGCGCTGGTGGTGGGTGACCAAAGCGGGATCCCACCCGATTTGCGGGAGGCATTTAGCCGCGTCGGGGTGGGTCATGTGCTTTCGATTTCCGGTCTGCACGTGGCACTGGTGGCGGGAGCAGGATACCTGGCGGCGCGATTTGTTCTTTCGCGCAGCGAAGCGATCCTTCTCTTCTGGAACGTTCCCAAAGTGGCCGGCGCGTTCGCTCTCGTGCCGGTGGTCTTGTACGCCACGATTGCAGGCGAAAGTGTGGCCACGCGGCGCGCGATTTTGATGCTCGCGGTGTTTCTCGGCGCCTTGCTGAGTAACCGGGAGGCGTACTTTCCGAACGTTCTCGCCGTTGCCGCTATCTTGGTGGTGCTCGCCGCGCCGGGGGCAACGGGCGACATTTCCTTCCAGCTCAGCTTTGTGGCGGTGTGGGCGCTTGGACGTGCCGCACGGGTGTTTCGGTCATGGTGGCCGGCAGCGCCGCCGAGCCAGGCTGTGGAGGGCCGGCGCTGGCACTGGCGGCGCTTCGCCGAGGGGTTGGCTCGCTACGTTGCAGCTTCTCTGTGGTTGTCCGGCGCTGCAACCGCGGCGACGGCGCCATTCACGGCGTGGCATTTTTACCAGGTATCCCTGATCGCGCCTGTGGCAAACTTGTGCCTGGTGCCGATCCTCGGCTCGTTGGCGGTGTTGTTCGGGCTGGCCGCGGCCTTTACGGAGCCGTGGTGCCGGCCGCTGGCGGCATGGTTCGCGTATGCGGGTGGCGAGGTGGTAAGCTGGGGGTGCGCAGGGATGGAGCGGATGGCGCGGCTGCCTTGGGTGGCCGTGCACGGAGTGTCACTGGGATTTGTCGAAATCGCGGCTTGGTTTTTCGCCTTGGGGGTTTTGTTGCCAGCGGGGAGGGTGGGGCGTGCGCCCTTGCTCGCTGCGGCAATGGTCGTGCTTTTGGTCGGAGGCGCGGTGCGAGTGCATCAGGGATTCCGGACGGCTGCGTTGGAGGTCACCGTATGGAGCGTCGGGCAAGCGAACGCGGCTCTGGTGCGATTTCCCGATGGAACGCGGTGGATGGTGGATGCAGGTGGGCTCGGAGACGGCGGGTTCGACCTCGGCAGTCGGGTAATTGCGCCGGCGCTGTGGCAAAGGGGCGTGCGCAGCTTAGAAGCGCTCGTGCTGACCCATCCGCAGTTCGACCACTTCGGGAGCATGGCAGCCTTGGTGCGGTTTTTCGAGCCTGCTTTGTTCTATCACAACGGCCGGCATGGCCAGGGTGCTCGCTTTCAGCAACTGCAAGCAAGGCTGGCATCCTGGAGGGTTCGTCCTGTAGCTCTCTACGCCGGTGCCGAGCGTTGCTTCGGGGGCGCACGGGTGCGGGTCTTGCATCCGCACAGTAGCGCGCGGTCCCGAAATCCCAACCATGACTCCCTGGTGTTGTTGCTCGAGTTTGGGGGACGCACGATGTTGTTGCCGGGCGATATCGAGGCCGAGCAAGAGGACGCCCTTAGCGAAGAATGGAGGGGGCAGCCGGTGGACGTGCTTTTGGTGCCCCATCACGGTAGCCGCACCTCCAGCACGGCTGCATTCGTGGCTGCGACCCGCCCGCGCCTGGCCGTAATTTCCGCTGGCTGGCACAATCGCTTCCGCTTCCCGCATAGGGAGGTGGTGCGGCGTTACGCCAGCGCGGGAAGCCTGGTTCTGCGCACGGACTGGGACGGCGCCGTGGACATTCGAATGGATTCGATCGGCCGCTTGTTCTGGCGCACCACACGCCCGCCTTGGAACCGCTGGCACGAGGAGCCCTTGCTGGGGCCAAGGCCCGAGAAGTTCGTTGACTCGACTTGTTGGCAGGGGTAAGCGAGCGAACGTTTCCTCATGCACCCAAGCTTCAAGCAAATGATGAACGAAGTGGTGGCCTACGGGAGCTGCTGCGAGTGTGGCAGTTGCGTGCTCGTGTGCCCCCACAACGTGATTGACTACGTGGACGGCAAACCCAAACAGGTGGCCAAGGCGACGCTGCCCTTCGATTACTGCGGGATCAGCGAGGGCATCGGCTGCGACTGTTGCGCTCAGGTTTGTCCGCGCCTGGGCGAGCGCGAGCATCACTTGATCCCGAGAGTGTTCGCTTCGGAGCCGAACCTCGAGCGCGATGTGTTCGGCCCGTACCGCCGAATGGTGGCCGCGCGCAGCACCTTGCCGGAGGTGCGCGAGCGTTGCGAGGATGGCGGCGTAGTGACGACGATTTTGGTCTGGGGCTTGCGCTCCGGGCGCTTCGACGGGGCTGTCGTCTCGGCAACCGATGCGACCAAGCCGTGCGAACCCTACCCGAAAGCCATTACTACGCCCGCAGAAGCCGTCGCGGCCGCGAGCTCGTGGTATACGTATTGTCCCAACAACTTAGCCTTGGCGGACGCGGAGAAACGCGATCTCCAGCGCGTGGCGTTCGTCGGCGTGCCGTGCCAAATCACCCCGGTCCGCAAGATGCAGCTTGTGGACCCGAGCTTCCTCGACAACGGACGGAAGAAAGACAAAATCATCGAAAAGCAGCGCCGCTTTCTCAAAGGCTTTGGGGAACGCGTCGCCCTGACCATCGGCCTTTTGTGCAGCGAAGTGTTCGACTTCCGCGAGCTCATGCTCGACATCATCCAGGGAAAACTCGGTATCGGATTGAGCGAGGTTCGCCAGTTCAACGTGAAGGGCAAGATCCAGATCTTCAAGAAAAACGGCGAGTTGGTCGAGTATCCCCTGCGCCTGGCACAAGAGACTGCGCGCCCGGAGTGCCATCATTGTGCGGACTTTTCCGCCGAGCTGGCCGATGTTTCGTGCGGCGGTGTGGGGGCGACAGGGTGGACCATTACCATCGTCCGCACTGCCTTGGGGGACGAGGTGGTGTCCGCCCTCGAACGGGAGGGGCTGATCGAGACGCGCCCGATGAGCGAATTCGAGAACTCGATGAAAGTGCTGCGCCGCCTCGCGCGCAAGCAGCGGCAGCGGGTGCCCGTTCCCCCCGGCCGTAGCGAAGCCTGGATTCGGCCCGCGGAATTTGCAGCACCGGTGCGCGAGTCCTAAAGGGACTTCGTTCTGTCATGTCGGATAGCGCTCGCCCTCCGAAGTTCCCTCCCCATTATCTCGAACAATTGATCGAGAATTCGCCTGACATCGTCATCGCGGTCGACCGCAGCGGCACCATCGTGTTTTACAACGACGGCGCCGAAAAAGTGCTGGGTTACACGGCCGCGGAAATCTTGGGGGAAAAGGTCACCAAGGTCTACCCCTCGATGGCGGAAGCTCGCCGGGTCATGGCTGCCATGCGCAGCGAGGAATACGGCGGCCCCGGTAAACTCAAGAATTTCGAGACGACGTTTGTCGACCGTTTGGGCGAGCGGATCCCGGTAGCCATCTCCGGATCCATCTTGTGCGACGATGCTGGATTCGAGATTGGCTCCATCGGCTTTGCGAAAGACCTCCGAGAAATCCGGCGTAAAGACCGGCTGGCCACCCTGGGTGAAGTTGCCGTGGCCGTCTGCCACGAGATCAACAACCCGCTGGAAGCCATTGTCAATCAGATCGAACTGCTCGATCGCTTCGTGCGCGAGGCGGCTTCGGACGAGAGGGCGATCGTGGAAGAAGAACGGATCGAGGCGGTGCGCCGCGAAATTGCCAAGATCCAGGCCGCTGTGAACCGCTTGGTGGAGCTCGCCCAAGGTGAGTCGTATCAAACGCGCGAGTACCACGGCGGCGTACAAATGGCTGACCTGGAAAGCTCCCCCAAAACCAGCAAGGCTCCCTCTCCCTTGAAGGGGCTGCGCGTTCTGGTTGTGGATGACGATGTCGGGGTGTGCCACTCGCTGCGCGATTTGCTGCGCGAGGAAGGTTGCGAAGTGATCGAGGCCCACGACGGGCTGGATGCGTTACGGGTGCTCGACGTCACACCGGTGGACATTATCATCAGCGATGTGGTGATGCCGGACCTGGACGGGTACGACCTTTACATGGAAGTACGGCGCCGGGGCACGACACCGGTGATTCTGATGACGGGCTACTACTACGATCGCGATCACGTGATTAAACGCAGCCGCTTGCAAGGGTTGCAGGGCGTGTTGTTCAAAAAGCCGGTCGATCCGGAACGGTTGAAACGGTTGATCCTGGAGTTGACGCGGACCCGGTCGGAGAGCGAACACTCCGCGCCCGCGGCGTAGCCGTGGGCTTCGGCGTCGTGGGTGTGCGCGTCGGTGTCGCCGCGGGCGCGACCCATAGAGTGAGCTCACCGCCGGATGTGTCGAAGACCGCTTCTTCCCCGCCCACGCGAACCACTTTGCCGAGCCCGGGCACTTCCTCTCCTTGGCGGTATAGGCCGTGGCGGCCGTCCGGCTGCTCCACCACGGCGTACAACACCCCGGCGTTCTCGGCCACACCTGCAAGGCGATAGCCGCGCGGAGCTTCGCTGGCCGTCACCCTGGTCGGGGACGGCGTGGCGGTTGCCGCCGCGGCCGTAGGCGTTCGTTGGGGCAGTTGTGCGGGCTGACTTGCCGGAAGCCATCCCCCCAGCCACAGTAACGCCGCGAGTAGAACAACCGTGAACACTCCCGCTAGAAACGCCCAAACCCGCTGATCCATTGAACCCTGTGCTGCGTATGAAGCTGACCTCGATGGCTCCTCGAACTGCGAACGAACCCAGCATGGTTTATCACTGGCTTCACGTCTTGCGATACTGGGCGGTCGTGGCCGTGTGGATGGGCTGCATTTCGGCGTTGTCCACAGATCCGTTCTCGGCTCAGAACACCCATCGTTACATAGACCCGGTGTTGCGCTGGTTGTTCCCGGACCTGACCCCGGCCGGCTTTGTTACCGCTCACACCATCGTCCGCAAGACAGCGCACTTTACCGAGTTTTTTATCCTCGGCGCGCTGGTGTATTGGGCGAGCCGTCGCGGCCGCACGCCACGGTGGCGCTGGAGCTGGAGCCTGCAAGCCCTGACCTTGTCGGGTAGCTGGGCGCTGCTCGATGAGCTCCATCAAGCCTTTGTGATCAGCCGAACCGCCTCGCTGTGGGACAGCGCCATTGATGCTCTCGGCGCAACCGCGAGCCAAATCGCCATTTACGCGCGGATGCGTTTCGGAACGAAAACGACCGGCAAGACTGAGTAGCGTGCGCCGGACCTAGCTTGGCGTCGCACCGTGTGGTTAAAGCGCCGGTGCGGTGCGCGCAGAGCGGCGAAGGCAGAGAATGGAGGAGCTGCTGCGGACAGAGCGCAGCCTCTGGGCACGCGGCCTGCGGTTGGTCGGCGGGTGCGACGAGGTGGGTGTGGGTCCGCTGGCTGGCCCAGTGGTGGCCGCCGCGGTGGTCATCGCTCCGGGGATTGCTGTGGAAGGAGTGGACGACTCCAAAAAGCTGACCGCCCTCCAGCGCGAGCGGCTGGCCGCGGAAATCGAAACAGCAGCGGTGGCCGTGAGCGTGGGCGTGGTCGACGTGGAAGAAGTGGACCGGATGAACGTATTGCAGGCAGCGATCGAAGCCATGCGGCGCGCAGTACTAGGGCTTTCCGTTCGGCCGGAGCACTTGCTCGTGGATGCGCGCGCGATTCCTGGCATTGGAATTCCCCAGAGTGCGCTTGTGGATGGCGACGCCACGAGCTACGCGGTGGCTGCCGCAAGCATCGTGGCCAAAGTCCGGCGCGACGCCATGATGCGCCAGTGGCACCAGCGATTCCCGCAGTACGGGTTCGACCGCAACATGGGGTACGGCACTCCGGAGCATTTGCGCGCTCTCGCGCTTCACGGCCCTTGCCCGATTCACCGAACCACGTTCGCTCCGGTGCGGCAGTTGCGCTTGTTCACCGCCAGCAAGCCCCGCTAGCGCTGTCGGGGCGCGTGTGGCAGTGGCGTGTGCCCGGCGCTACCAAGCGAGGGCGATGAGATTCCGTGCCGTGATTTTCGATATCGGAGGCGTCGTCGTGGGCTCGCCTCTTCACGCCATCGCTGCCTTCGAACGAGCGCACGGCCTGCCACCCGGATGGATCAACTTCCACATTGCTCGCAGCGGCAACGAGGGTGCCTGGGCGCGTTTGGAGAGAGGCGAGCTGGGCTTGCCAGAATTTGTCGTGGAATTCGAGCGGGAGTGTCGCGCCGCAGGCCAAGTGGTGGATGCTTGGGCCATGATGGAGGCCGTCCAGGCAGCAACGATACCGCGGCCCGAAATGATCCGAGCCATCGAGCGAATCCGCGAGAGTGGTTTGCGGGCCGGGGCAATCACCAACAACTGGCGCACCGATGCCGCCGAGGATGCGGTAAACCCCCTCCAAGAATTGTTCGACGTGTTCATCGAATCGGCTCGATTGGGCGTACGCAAGCCCGACCCGCGCATTTACACATTGGCTTGCGAACAACTGGGAGTGCTGCCTGCGCAGGCGGTGTTTCTCGACGATATCGGCCGCAACCTAAAACCCGCTCGTGCCTTGGGGATGGCAACCATCAAGGTGGAGGACCCGGCGGCGGCGCTGGCAGAGCTCGAACAACTGCTCGGCTTTCCGCTGGTCGGACCGCGACCTCAAGGAAGTTGAACTTTTTACCGGAACGGCGCATAAACGTTGCAACGGGAGGTAACGCTTATGGCCGTGACGGTGAAACAGATCACGTTGTGGCGCAAAGAAGCACAAAATGCCCCGGGAGTGTTGGCCGAGGTGTTAGAACCGCTGGCAGCGAGCGGGGCCAATTTGAGACTCGTCATGGGCTACGCCTTGGGGGACACGGGCCGCGCCGCTGTGGAAGTGTTCCCGGTCAGCGGAAAAAAGAGCACGGCCGCTGCCACCCAGGTCGGGCTCCATACGGCCCAGGTGAGCGCCCTGTTGGTGGAGGGCGACGACCGCCCGGGCCTCGGCGCCGCTATGGCCAGAGGAGTGGCCAACGCAGGCGTGAACATCGAGTTCGTGGTGGCACAAACAGTCGGGCGGAAATTCTCGGCTGTTTTTGGATTCCGCACGCCGGAGGACGCCCGCGCGGCTGCCAAGGCGATCAAAGCGGCGGCAAAGCCGGCACGGCCCGCGAGGAGCTCCAAAAAGCGCTGAACCGCAAGCGCTGGGCTTGCGTGCCGCCTTCGCTCGCCGCGCGATAATGGCTCCGCCGGGCAGTCGCGGCCGGTGCCGGCAGCGATCGCAGAGCGGCGTTCGACGCGGCCGACCCTCGACGCCCGGACCCGGTCCGGGACCAGCGTTTCTCGCTGCCGCGCTGGCACGAGGCGTTGTGCCGAACCCGGGCCCTTACACCCAAATGATCCCTTCCGAGGGATGGCCGAAAGCGCACGCTTCGCCGCGCGTGTGGCGCCAGCCGCTCCACCACGCGAGGATGGCGTCAATGTCGTGCCACGAGGTCACTGCGCCGGGAACCGGCAACGGTAGGCACCGCTGAAGCTGTGCCAGGTAGCTGCTCGGCCGATCTTTGCGATAGCCCTGCACGTGTTGCTGCTCGAGCAGCCGTGCCGCCGCACGCGGGTACACCTCGAACACAGGCGTCGGTGCGAGAGTGTGTTTGAGCTGGATGGCGCGAGCGGTGAGAGCACCGAGGAACATCGGAGACATCGCGGCCAAGAGACGATCGCAGGCGCGGTAAAAGAAGTCCGAGCCACTGTGCCCATAGGCCGCGGGCAAGCTGAGCGGAGCATCCAGATACAGCGCACGCGGGCCCCGCGCGGCCACGAAAGCGAAGAGTCGGGCGTCGGCGTCTTCTCCGCGTGCAACGCGTAGCAATTCGAGGTGGTCCCCCAGGTCGAAACAAACGACTGTGGTGCCGGCAAAGCGCGCCCCGAAATCCACACCGGCAATCATTGGGATATGGAGGCCGTCAGCGAGTTCGTGACGTTCGCTTGCGACCGAGCGGCTGAGGGCGCCGCGCTGTTTTCTTTGCGCGCGTCGGCTGGGCGGGCGCAGCGACTGCGGCTCGCGCACTGGACGGTGCTGTTGCTTGCAGACTGCGGTGCAAAGCGAGAAGAGTGTCCACGTAAGCGAAGGAGCGGTTGTAATGCCACAGGACCTTGCGTTGCTCTTCCCGGCTCGCTCCCGGCTGCCAGCCGTAAGCGCGCAAATATTCGGCAGCCGAAAGCGCGGCATCGGCCGGGTCGAAAAGATCCACCCGGCCGTCTTGGTTACCGTCGCGGCCGAAGCGTATGACGTTGCTGGGTAAGAACTGGGGCCAGCCGACGGCGCCTGCCGGCGAGCCCCGCAGTTCGAGCGGATCTATTTGCCACCGCCGTGCCAGTTCCAATGTGGCGCGAACCTCGGGGTAAAACGTGTCTTCCAAGTAACGGGCCCGCAACCCCAGCTTGTGCAATAGTTCGCCAGCGGACCATCGCCCCCCATCGAGCCACAGGCCCGTGTTCCACTCGAAATTCCTCGGTTCCCCGGCCATGGCCAGACGAGAGAGCCGAAACAGCACGCGATGTTGCCCGGTATTTTGCCCGCAACGGCTTTCTACATGGAACAGCGACGCCAGCAGCGTTGCAGGGACACCGCTGACACGCTCGGCTTGCCGGATTTCGCTGCGGTGCACTTCCCAGCACTTGCGCGCCTCGGCCACGCTGCGTGGATGCAAAAACCCGCGATACAAGGCTCGTGGCTCCGGTTTAGGTTCCGGAGAGAAGCGCAGTCCATCGAAAGGAGGCATGCGCGGGTCGCTGAAAATGCGCTCCACCTCGGCGCGCGGCTCGCCATCTCGCACCAGTCGCTCTATGAGGTAACCCCACCCGCGCGACGCACTCGCGCTGCACGGGAAAGACAAAACGACCGCCACGATCGCAAAGGTGCTCAGACTCCAAAGGGTTCCAGATTCTCTCATGAGCGTGAAGATTTGCCGGCCGAATGCCTTGTGCTTGCGAGTATCTCTAGTGCCCGGAGATACGAGTGCGCGCAAGACGGTAAAAACGTACTCGACATTGGCGATTCTGTTCTGCAGGCTATCGCACTGCATGAGCGTGCTTCGTGCCGTCATCAGTGTGGTGCTGTTCGCTTGGGCCGGGGATTCCGCTTGGGCCAGCGTGTGGCCGCGGATTGTCAACGGGGTGGCGTCCGCCACAGACCCGGCGGTCGTTATGGTTGCGTTTTACGCCGACGCCTCGCAAACGGAACTCGTGGGCTTGTGCTCCGGCTCGTTGATCGGATGTCGCACGGTGGTGACTGCGGCTCACTGCGTGTGCCCGGACACGAGCGAGGACTACGCCAGTTGCACATCTGCGGGGGTGAGCGACCCTCGCACCGTGGCGGTGTTCGTTCCACACGTCGGCCTGTTGCCGGTGGAGAGCATCGTCGTGCACCCGAGTTACGAGTTTGGAACGGGTTACGATGCGAGCTTGTTGCGGCTGGCTGCAAACGCCGAAAGCGTGCCGCCGCTACCGCTGGCGACGAGCGAACCGCCAGCCGGTAGTGTGGGTCGCGTGATCGGCTATGGGACGACGCGGTCCGGCTTTCGCAGTGTGGATGACACCGGCATCAAACGCGAGGGTCCGGTGGTGTTCGGAACTTGCCCGCCTGATGTAGCCGCGGACTTGAATCTATGCTGGACGTTCACGGGGACGGGCTCGAACACCTGCTCGGGCGACTCCGGAGGCGCAGTGGTGGCGAAGGACGACCGGGGCGAGGCGCTTGTGGGTGTGGTCTCTGGTGGCACGAGTGTGGATTGTCTCGCCCCGGATGAATCGTTTGCAACTTCCGTGGCCGCGCTGCGAGACTGGATCGTGGCCAACGCGGGCGGCGATGTGGGCGTTGCGTGTGACACTAACGGCCTCGTCAACGACGGGCAAACCATCGTGCAAACCTTTTCGGCAAACCTCGACGCCAGTAACCCGCAATTTCAGCAGCGAATCGAAGTCCCAGCGGATGCCGTTGAGCTGCGCGTCACCTTTAACGGCCAAACCGGCAATGCTTCTGGTTTTTTGAATCGCGACAATGATTTCGACTTGTTCGTCGGACCGGTGAGCAGTGGGGGCCAAGCCGAGTGGGTATGCCGCGACCAACGTCCGGAAAACTGGGGTGCCTGCCGGGTGCAATCCCCGCGCGCCGGTGCCTGGTTCGTCGAGGTGCGCCGCATTGCCGGTGCCGGGCCCGCGCAAGTCACCGTGACCATTCCCCGCGCGCCCGCGTGCCCAGGCGATTGTAATGGCGACCACTCTGTGGATGTCAGCGAAATCGTGACCGCCGTCAACATTCTGCTCGGGTTCACGCAACTGAACTCCTGCGGCGCGGCGGATCGGAACAACGATGGCGCGATCACGGTGGACGAGGTGATACAGGCCGTTCAGGCAGTGCTGGGAGGCTGCTCGCTACAACCCACCTCTTAGCTCACCGGTCGTGGAGCACGTGCGCCCGGACAGAGCAAGCGGACGCAAGCGCGGGCGGATGTTGGCGTGACCCTATAACGCCGCTGCCCGCGACCACCGGTGGTCGGTGCGGCTCGTGCGGACAACACACGGCGCGGTGGACGCCGGTCCGAAAAAGGTTTACTCAGCCTCCCAACCATCCTCGGGGGGAAAGGGATCGAGCATGCTCTGGTTGATTCTGGCAGTCGGCGTAGTCAACGCAGTCCTGCTGGTCGTTTTGTTGCTTCGAGCAGCGAAAGGCGGCGGCGGTTTCGATCAAATTCTGCGCGAGGAGTTTCGCACCGGCCGCGAGGAGCAGCGCGCCGCAGCGCGGGAACTGCGCGAAGAGGTCGCCAACGGCTTGAAGTCGTCGGTGGGCATGTTGCAGACGGCCATTGAAACCGTCGGTCGAGCGCAAGGCGCGCAGTTCGAGGCTGTGTCGAATTCGCTTCGGCAAATGACGGAAGCGAACCAGGAGGCGCTGGACCGTATCCGTGCGGCAGTGGATGCGCGCATCAAGGAACTGCGCGAAGGGAACGAGCAGAAAATCAGCGAGATGCGAACTGAAGTGTCCGAAGGACTGCGCGGGGCTGGGGAGCGCATCGCCAAGACGATCGAAGATCTCGCGAATACGCAGAAGGCGCAGCTCGACCTTGTCAGTAAACAGCTCAAAGAGCTTGCCGAGTCGAACCAGGCCGCGCTCGAACGGATCCGCACAACGTTCGACGAACGCATCCGGGAATTCCAGGACACGAATGAAAGACGGGTGGCCGGCATGCGGCAGGAGGTGGCGGAGGGCCTCAAGGCAGTCAGCGAGAGTGTTTCCAAAACGCTCGTCGAGTTGGGGAACGGGCAGCGCCTCCAGTTGGAAGCCATGACCCAGCAGCTCAAGGAGCTCGGAGAGTCCAACCAAGGAGCCCTCGACCGGATTCGGGGCACGTTCGATCAGCGCATCAAGGAGCTCCAGGAGGGAAACGAGCGCAAGCTCGAAGAAATGCGGAAAACCGTGGACGAGAAGTTGCACGACACGTTGGAAAAGCGTCTGGGCGAGTCATTCAAACTGGTGAGCGAACGGCTCGAAGTGGTGCATCGCGGACTCGGCGAGATGCAAAACTTGGCCAACGGCGTGGGCGAGCTCAAGCGTGTGCTTTCCAACGTCAAGGTGCGGGGCACATGGGCGGAGGTTCAATTGGGCGCCATTTTGGAGCAGATCCTGGACCGGCGCCAATTCGACCGCAACGTGCGGGTGAAAGGAGACTCCGCCGAGGCGGTGGAATACGCCATCCGGCTACCCGGACCAAAAGACGACCCCAGCGCGGTTGTTTGGCTGCCCATCGATTCCAAATTTCCGCAAGAGGATTACTTGCGCCTGCAAGAAGCCGCGGAACGAGGGGACCCCGAAGCCGTGCAGCAGGCCACCGAGGCTTTGGCGCGAACGGTACGCGCGGCAGCCAAAGATATCCGCGACAAATACGTCGACCCGCCACACACGACAGACTTCGCCATCATGTTCCTCGCCACAGAGGGCCTGTATGCGGAGGTGCTACGGCAGCCGGCGCTGGTCGAGCAGTTGCTCCAAGAGTACCGCATCGTGGTGGCCGGCCCGACCACACTGGCAGCGATCTTGAGTAGTCTGCGCATGGGCTTTCGCACTTTGGCGATCGAACAGCGCGCCGCTGAAGTGTGGAAAGTGCTGGGCGCCGTGAAGACGGAGTTCGGCAAATTCGGGCAGGTTCTGGACAAAGTCAAACGCCAGCTTCATACCGCCACACGTACCATCGAGGAAACGGGCGTGCGCACGCGCGCCATGGAGCGTCGCCTGCGTGCGGTGGAGGAGCTTCCCGAGGAAGAAGCCACGGCTTTGCTGGAGCTTCCGGCGGACTCCCCAGTTACGCCCGACGGCGAGACGTAACCTGGTGTGTTACCACCGGTGCGGGCCTACATCGCCTCGCGTGTGGCGGGCAAACCACAGCAGCGCGGGCCTTGCTGTGCAACGTCGCCCGTGCGGAAACTGCGCTGCCGCTCGGGACACTGCCGCCGTGGCGGGGAAGCACAGCCACAGTTCCCCGGAGTGCGTGGTGCCCGTGCCCAGGCGGGAGGTTCGACGATGCCACATCCACTCGGATCACGATTGGCGCACAGCGAGCCACACGGGGGCGGCTCGGTACCCGCGTGGGCAGGGGCGTGACGATACCATACGGGTAGATCCGGTATGGATTCTCGCCCCATTGTCGTTCCACTCGCGCTACCGCACGCCCATGCGTTGCCCCGGCTTTCGACGCTGCGTCGGGCGGTGGACCCGTGGTCACTCAGAGAACGATGATTTGGTATCCTTGGTTGGCCCACTTGGCGATGCTGGGGTGCCCGCTGTATTCGCTCACGAGCTGCGTGCCCCGTTCTTTCAACGAATTCTTCACTTGAAACGCGTTCGCACAGAAGTCGCACACCACGTTGGTGATGCCTTTAGCGCGGACTTCGCGATAGAGCGGCACCAAAGGATCAGCAGAGCCGGGACGGGTCCACTCTTCCACCCACTCCGTGCCGGCGCCATCGAAAACTAAAACCACGGTGTGACTGTTTTCCTGTAACTCCTTGGCATACAGCAACGCATGGTAGGCGCGCGCGTGCCCTTCGTGACTTTGCTTGCCCGCCTGCAAGATGATCAAGTACTTGCCAGGTTGGGCCGCACTGGATTGCCAAACGCTGAGGGCAATGCCTGCCAGCGCTCCGCTCAGAACTGTGGCGATGCTCCACGACTTCATGGTTCCTTTCCTCCTGAGTGTGAGATCATTAAGGCCGGGGCTTCACGCGAAGCCCTGCAGTCTCCACGGTTTCTGGCTGCGGCCGCGCGGGGGCGCCGGACTCGGGAAACGCGCTTTCCTCCGTGATGGCCGCCAGCGCCCTTCGAGCCAGTCGCGTGATGTACAACGTCACGACCAAAGTGGCCGCAAAGCCGAAGAAATAAAAGGCCGTTTGTGCTTGGCTCGCCGGAGCTTGCCCGCTCGCTAACTGGGTGGCGCTCGTAATCAGCGAGCCTGCGTACACGTACATCACAGTCCCGGGAAACATGCCGAGGGCCGATCCTATGACGTAGTCGCTCGCGCGGACACTCGTGACCCCGAACGCATAATTCAGCAAATTGAACGGGAACACGGGCGACAGTCGGGTGAGCAGCACGATTTTGAAACCTTCGTGGCCCACCGCGCGATCAATCGCCGCAAAGCGAGGGTTGCTCTGCACCCGCGCGGCTACCCAATCCCGGGCTACGGTTCGGCCGAGCCAGAATGCCAAGATTGCGCCTAAGTTGGCCGCGATCAGCACGGCCAGGGAGCCGAGGACGACCCCATAGGCAAACCCCGCCCCGAGCGTGAGGATTGCCCCGGGCACGAAAAGGACGGTTGCGGCCACATACACGATGATGAAGACGACGAGACCCATCCAGCCTGCGTGGCGAATCCACTCTACCAAGCCGAGTATGTGATCCTGGGCGTGGAACGCGTGCCCCAGGGCAAGCACGCCCAAAACGGCGGCAACGGCAAGTGCAGAAAGCAGGCGCCGCTTTCCTGGTTTGGCCGGCAGATCGCTCAGTACCGCTCGCTCTTTCGTCATCATTAGGCGCATCTTCGGTGAGCCGCTGAAAGTCGCTTCAGCTTTGCCTCAGACTCCCCGCGACGGAGAGCGTTACACACCGGTCGAGCTGTCTAGAGCGTTGCTGCCGGGTTCAGAAACCCCGGCCGAGCGTTTCTTCCCCGTCGCTGCGTGCGTTCCCGAACGCAGAGGCCGCGAGGCGCACCGTCTTCCTATTCGATCCGCATACCAAGCCGACGGTGCTGTGTCGGGGAAGGTAGCGGTGGTCGCCCCTCGATACCCTAAGCCAACCCGCGGCCGAGCTCTGCATGTAAAGGAGCCGCTCCTCCCTTTGCCTACAGGCTTCGTGCGTCTGGCGGGCGCGATCCGCATCGCGGGGCAACAGCGCAGCCACAGTCTCCCGCGTGAGGGACGGCAATCTTGCATCTTGGGCGGGAGGACAAGGAACGCTTTGCGCTGGTGCCTTTCCGACGCTGCGTTGCTCCTGGAAGTCTTGTCGGTAGCGATCGGCACGTACTCGCAGTTCCTCACGGGCCACGATTTTCCCGTTGTGTGCCATCGAGGGCGGTGGTATCGGCAAAACTCATAGGGCAGAAGTTGTGCGTACGTTAGGGGGAGTCAGTACGTAAGTCACGACTGGGTCTCGAGGTTTCTCGTGGCTCGCGCGTGGGCGGAGATTCGGGTCTTAGGGGGTCGATCGCGAGTGAATTCGGGGGTTTCAGTAGAAGGAGGGAGCGATGCTTACTGGGCTGAGTCGTTTCATCCGCACGGGAAGAAGGTCGGAAACGCGGTACCACAAGCGACGGCGATTGCTCGACGGGTCACTTTTCTTTTTGGCAACCTTTTGGGCCGCCCTGGCCCGAGCCACATCGCAATGCGAGTTTCAAACTGCGAGTGCGGGTGAATTGCACGTCTGCGCCCTCGTTGCGGGCGGGCGGATTGTTTGCTGGGGAAATAACGCCTTTGGACAAACGGATGCTCCCGACGGTCAGTTTACCCTCGTCACTGCGGGGGCACGGCACACCTGCGCCTTGCGGAGCGATGGCCAGGTCACCTGCTGGGGCGACAATCGGTTCGGGCAAGCAGCCGCGCCTTCCGGGACGTTCACGCACCTGAGTGCCGGCACGCAACACACGTGCGGCGTCCGCGTCGATTCCGTGCCCGGCGGTCGCGTGGCGTGTTGGGGTGACAATTCCAGGGGGCAGGCTGCCTGGCCCTTCGGTAGTTTTGCGCAAGTCAGCGCGGGCGCCGAGCACACTTGCGCCCTGCGGACCACCGGAGAAATCGCTTGCTGGGGTGCAAATGCCTACGGTCAGTCCCAGCCCCCTCCGGGTCATTATGCGCAGCTCGCAAGCGGGGCGTACCATAGCTGTGCGCTGAAGCGGGACGGGCGGATTCGCTGCTGGGGAAGAAACACCGAAGGACAAGCCAACCCACCTATTGGGCGTTTCTTGAACGTGGCCTTAGGGAGAGCACACACTTGTGCGCTGCGCACGGATCGAACGATTGCTTGTTGGGGGGCCAACGACTTTGGCCAGGCTACACCCCCTTCGGGGTCGTTCCTGGGCGTGACTGCCGGCGATACCTACACCTGTGGGCTGCGAGACGATGGCAACTTGGTCTGTTGGGGGAACCGGAATTCGCCCGTGGTCGGCGCCCTGGTCGGGCCTTGGTCTCAAGTGAGCGTGGGCGACGGATATGGGTGCGTGTTGTTACCGAATGGCTCGGTTCGTTGCTGGGGCCGGAACGACTCTGGGCAAGCTTCGCCGACTGAACGGAGTTACAAACAAATCAGTGCCGGACCTCGTCATGCTTGCGGCGTGGAGACGAGCCGTCGAGTGAGTTGTTGGGGAAGCAATGCATACGGCCAGGCGACCTCTCCACCAGGGTATTTCCGCCAGGTAAGTGCGGGAGAGTATCACACTTGTGGTGTTGCGGAAGATGGAAGAGTCTGGTGTTGGGGTTTTTCAACGCCGGGTCTCTTCGAGCCCTTCTCCGGGCAATTTGAAAGGGTTGCGAGCGGAAGTGCCCACACTTGCGCGTTGAGTTCGGAAGGAAACGTGAGTTGTTGGGGGTGGTTCACTGGTACGCTGGCGGTACCTCAAGGCCCGTTCCTGCAGTTGGATGCTGAAGGAGACACGACCTGCGGCGTAAGCGATGACGGTCGTGCCGTTTGTTGGGATACGGGTGGGCGCCAGTGGTCTCCACTCCCAGGGTTTTTTCAACAAGTTGCTGTCGGGAGTCGCTACGTCTGCGGAGTTCGGCGCAGCGGTGAGGTTGTTTGCTCGGGCGATAGTTTTGGGGAGGGTAGCCCGCCTGGGAGCCGATTCGCCACCCTGGCCGCGGGGTCCCGCCAGGCGTGCGGGCTGCGGCGCGACGGCGCGCTGCAGTGTTGGGGCACCGACTCCTTCGTCTTCTTAGGAAGCTGCCACCGCGAACCAGGAGATTTTGGCGGGCGATGTAGCGACCCCAGAGATCTGCCACGTGGTCCCGCAGTGTACGTGGAGGATGTTCGTCTCGAGGAAGCCGGGACTACGACCCTGCGCGTGGGCTGGAATTCCTCGGGACGGAGTGTTGCCGCGGTGCAGCTCGACGTGCGCTTTTCACCGTTGCTGCGAATTGCGGAGAGGGACGGTACGCCGGACTGCCGAGTGAATCCAGCGATCCTCAAGCCCGACTCCGCCTTTGCTTTCACTCCTCACGGTTGCTCCGGACTGGATTGCCTGGGAATCCGAGCCCTCATTTACGCTGCCGACAACGTACGCCCCATCCCAGACGGGTGGCTATTCGAGTGCCACCTCAGCGTGGAGCGGCTTGGCGGAAGCGTGGAAATACGCGGTCTCGTCGCGAGTGCGCCGGATGGAACTGTGGTTGGCGAGGTCCAGGCGCGTGGTGCGTGGGTTTGCGTCGAGTCGGGAGTGTGCGGCGACGGGATCGTGGACTCGGAAGAGGAGTGTGATGACGGAGGTCTGTGCGTTGGAACGAGCAAGAGTGGGCAATTCTGCAGGAGCAATTTTGATTGCTATGGCCTAGGGGACGAATTCAAGGGAGTTTGCCAAGCGGGCCCGCACGCGTATGCGCTATGTTCGGCCGACAGCGACTGTCCTGGCAGTCGTTGTGTCGCGTGTCGGCCTGTCGGTGGCGATGGCTGCGCCGCCAACTGCACCAACGAAACGGAGATTACTTACGACCTGGTGCCCGGTCGAGTATCTGCGGACCAAGTTGCGACTCCAGGTACCACCACGCTCGCATTGTGGGGAGACCCTTTAATATTGGGTGTTCCTCTTCGCGGAACGCAAACTTTGCGCGTGGGGCGGGAGCGTGATGGCGAGGTTCCCGTAGTGATTTCTGCGGAGGGTACCGAGTTTCCTCCCGCTCCCATCTCGACGTTGGCCTGCGTTTGCTTGCGCGGCGTACCCCTTCGCACGTGCGGGGGCGCCTTGTTCGGGTCTGACGGAAGTCCGGCAGAGTCGTGCACGCCCGGTTTCGGCTTTGCTCTCGAACGATGCCCTTTGTCTCGGCCGTGTGCGCCCGTTTTCGGGCCGGGCGTCGTGGCGAGCGGTGTGATTGGTTGCCACGGCCTGGAAGGTATCGATGTGTACACGACCCGAGATAGCCTCGGCGGGACACCGGGGTCATTCGGACCGACAGAGATCGCCGGAACGGGCCGTGCAGGGTCTTCGCTGCTCGTGAGCACTTGGAGCTTCTTGCCGAGGATTGGCGCTTGCACCGCGGACTCGTGCAGCGAACTTGCCGCGCATGCTAGCGGCGGAGTACCTGTCCCGTTGTGGCTGACGACTGGAAAAAGCTGCGCCACCGTGCTGCACAAGAACAACAATTCTACAGCGACGCCGCGAGGGCTCTGCGTGCAAGGGAACGGTGTGAGTTGCGAGCAAATTACCCTGGGAGACCCTAGTGCGTTTGCGCTCGTGGGGGCGACCGCATTACTGGATGTCTCCACCTTGGGAGATGTGGAGCTCGCCTTGTCCCTCGTTGCTGTCGGTGAACCCAGAGCGACTCCGACGGATACACCGCGCCCCACTTCTACACGAACTCGTTCTCGGACTCCGACGCCAACTCCAAGTCCGACAGCATCCTCGAGCCCTTCGCCCTCCCCTACGGTCACGCACACGCCGTCGCCAACGTTTTCAGCGACTCCGCCACCGACATGGACCCCGACGCCTTCGCGAACCGCTACCTCGAGTCCCACTCGGACGCGCACGCTCTCCCCTACCCCGACCTTCACGCGGACCCGCACCCCCAGCTCGACTGCGTCGCCGACAGCTACGCCCTCTCGGTCAGCGACCCCCTCGCGGTCGGCAAGCCCGACGGCCACGATCTCTCCAAGGCCCACCGCGACGGCAACGCCAGTCACCACCCCCTCACACACGCCTCTGCCACTGACTTGTGGAGGAGACTGCAATGGAGACCGGGTGGTCACGGTAGAAGAAGTCGTGAGGATGTTAAATGTGGCGTTGGGGCTCGCCCCCGTGAATCTGTGCCCTGCCGGGGATGTGAACGGTGACGGAATCATTACGGTCGAGGAAGTAATCGTTGCCGTGTATCGCGTTCTCATGGGTTGTTGAGAGAAGGAAACGGGACACCCACTTTTGCAGCAGGCGTAAACAGCAGGCAGGAACAGCAGGCACGAACAGGACAGCCACGTTATCGTCGGGGTGGGGTGCGCGGCGTCGTCGTGGGCTGGCCCGAGATCTGCCGCTACCCAACGGCGGCCTGGGACCGGGGAACAAAACGGCACGTCCGAAAAGCACCTCAAGAAGGACACCCACTCGAGGAAGACAGCGAGACGCCCAAGGCGGTAAACTCGCAAAAAGGGACACCCACTTTTTTGGAATGCCCTAATGGAGAATGTCCTGGGCTCGCCCCCCGTAGGAGCAGGTTGGCGGGGCACCGGTGAAGATGCAGAAAAGATACGCTGGTCCGCTCACCCTGCGAATTTTTTTCTCCACCCGCCTTTTTTTTTAACGGAAACCAAAACTGGATCCTCGGTATCTCACAATGGGCGTTCGTTTCCGGAGCTCACGATACCCGACCTTCTGCACGGCCGAGCGCGTCCCAAATGCGACACCCGGCGTCCCGATAAGATTCGTGGGAGGACAAGACCATGCTGCACCAGCGGGCTGCCAGTTCTCGCACTCGAAAGTTCGTGCGAGGCGGGCTGTTTCTCCTTCTTCAGTGCAGTTGGGCGCTCCCGACCGAGGCCGGCGCAGCGCCCCGCCTGCAAGTCGGTTCCGTACAAGCTCAACCCGGCTGGGTAGTCGAATTGCCCGTGACGCTCGCAACCGCCGGAGCACCGGTGGCCGCGGTGAGCCAAAACCTGTTCTTCGATCCGCGCAACACGCCGATCGTGCAGCGCGCACCCGGAGAGCCCGATTGCTGGGTCGAACCCAGTACGGGGAAACAAGGGTTTTTCGCCTTTTGGCCGGATGGTTGCTGGCAGTGGCCGGAAACCTGCGACATGGTGAGCGCCGTCATTCTGAGTTTCCAGAGCACGCAGCCGATTCCCGATGGGCGCCTGTTCACCTGCCGCGTGAAAGTGTCCCCGAACGCAGCCGCTGGCGAGTATGCGGTCGCCAGTGACTACGCCGATGCAGCCAGCCCCGATGCCTCCGAGCTTGCGCTGGAGCACTTCGGGGGCGCCATTCAGGTGGTGAACCCCAGCGGTGGTGGTGGCGGTGGGTGTTCCATCGCGACTCGCGGGGACGGAAGCTGGCTGCTCCTGGCTGCGCTGCTCTGGTTTGGCTGGCGGCACAAGGGGCGTGCGAAAAGCTACCGCCGGTGGCGTTGGGCACTGGTGGCACTTGCTCTTTCGCTGCCTGCACTCGTTCTCTTCCGCGCCAAAGCCCAGGTCTCCCCAGCTTCTCCTCCGACAACCAGAGTGCTCGAGATCGGCGGCTCGCTGCGCCCTGCCGGACTGGAGGGCAGCGGCACCTTCCAGGGAGAAATTGCCCTCTTTTCCAACGGTGGAATCAGCGGTTCGGTCGAAGTCGAGGTGGGAGGCCGCAAGGAAACGCTGAACATCTCCGCCGCTTTGAGTGGCGGAAGGATCCGGGGTGGCCGGGCGTGGGCGCCACATGGGCGAATTCGGGCGGTGCTTGCCGGGCAGGTATCCGCTGAGGCCGGTGGCTCGTTGCGGAAACCGTCGGGTTCGTTGCGCTGGCGCGACGGTTCTCGCTACCTCTGGGAGCTCGAGGAAATCCGCGTACTCGGGAAACAAGCGGCGCGCGAAGTGGTCGAGGCGTTGGGCAGGGGAGAACGACCAACGGTGGCCTTGTACTTGGATACCTACCCCGTCGACCGCGAGATCCGCCTGCGCTTCCGGGACAAGACGAGTCCCGCGTGGGTGCGGGCAGCCGATCGCGAGGCAGCCTTCAAGCTCAAACGGAGCCTGTCGTCGGCCTACCGGGCTCAGGTGATAAACGAGCTCGGCAAACTCGGAGTCACCGTACCTTCTATCTCTTCCGCGGAAACAGTGCGGACATATGTTCCGGCCGTGCTGGAATCGTTCCAGCAGTTACAAGCCGTTCTTGCACTGCCCTCGATCGTTGCCGTCCAGATCCCACCAGATGAGCGCGGTTTCCGCATCGAACCGTTGCTCAACGAGAGTCTGCCTCTCATCCGCCAGCCGGAGGTGGCGGGACGTCTTCGGGGGGGGAGTTAGCGTAGCCGTTCTGGACACGGGCCTCGGCTTCTCCGAGATCAACGGCCACTTTCGTTTTGGCGAAGGATGCTGGTACGGCCCTGGCTCGCCCGACTGTCGGGTCCTTTTCACGAAGGACTTGGCCGTTCCTCCCTACCCGGAAAACATTTCTCGCCCCGGGGCGAGAATCGTGCGAACCGGCCGGCCGGTGCCCGACCACCGCACGGGCGAGACCTTCGCGCGCATCGACCTAGCGGCCGCCGCCGCCACGAGGCCGAACTCCGTCGGCGATTGCAACGAAGATGGCCTCGTCACCGTTTCCGAGGTTTCCCGCGGTATTCGGATTCTACTGGGTCAGGTCGGTATCGCGCAGTGCCCCGCTCTCGACGCGAACGGTGACGGCACGGCCACGATTGACGAAGTGGTTTCTGCAGTCAACGTGCGGCGCTATCGTTGCCCTCTACCGCCGGTTATGGCAGTTTGAGTGCGCGCTTCTGGAGCGGCAGCTCCGGGGAGGTCAATGTGCAACTGCCGTGGAGATCGCAAGCGCGAAACCGAGGCCGGGCGTGCACTTCACGGATTGCCGCCGGCTTGTCTGCGCCGTGCCCGAAGCATCTGTGGCTTTTCTCCATCGCCCTCGTTCTGCTCTCCGGCCCGCGGGTGGGAGCGGAAGCTTTCCCGGTCCTGACCCGCACGCACCTTCGGACAGCGCTTGGGGATGGCACCACGAGCCCGCTCGGATTACCCGCGGCGGGCGCGTACCCCGGTGCAGTTTGGTGGCTCCAGTCCGACCGCAGTGCCCGCCGTGCTTCCATTGCCAACAGCTCCTGCGTCCTGGTGGCGGGTTTGCTCAACGGAACGATCTCGGCGCTCGACCTCGACACTCCCGATCGCCTGCGCTGGCGCCTCGCGCTGTTTCGGCAGGTGTCCACGGATCTCTGGACCGTCGCCTCGCACGTGGTCTCGGATCTCGCCTTCGACGTCGAGCTCCAGCGCATCTACGTGTCTGCACTGGTTACCCGTGACCCATTCTTGATCGGAGAACCCATCGGCCCTGGGCAAGCCAAGGGATTTTTGGCCGCGTACGCTTGGCCCTCCTTACGGCTCCTTTGGCGAATTTGGGCGGAAGAAGGTGTGGGTGGTTTCTTGCTTCGCAGCGCGACCGAGAGGGTGCTCTATACCTCGGATTTCAAGACCCTGTCGGCCATCGACCCAGCGAGCGGTGAGATCCTCCGTCAATTCAGCCAGCCGGCGTTTATCGTCACGTTCTTCTCGGATCCCGACCGGCCAGGAAGCCTGTACCTGCTAGTACAGGGGGAGTCGTCGCGGGTCCGGTTGCGCGAACTCGATGCAGCCACACTAGCCATCATCGGGGAACGCGAGTTTACCCTCCCGACCGCCTCCTGGCTCACCAACGCGGGCTTTGACCCTCGTCGAAAACTTTTGCACTTGCTCTCGTCGCGCTGGCAAGTGGCCGACTTGACCGGGGCGTTCCGCTTGGACGAGCAACTGTCTCTCGAAAGATTTCAGTGGCTTTTCCTGCCCGGCGCGGACCTCCCCCTGGTTTTGACTTGCTGTCCCTTTTTTTCGGGGCTGCGCTCCGAACTCCTTACGCTCGACGCCGACGATCGCGTGCGAGTCCTATGGGAATCCGCCCCCAACGTCGGGGGGTTCGGAGTGAGCGCTGCGGAAGGCGGAAGAACCGTTCTGCTGGCAACGGCGAGCGTCGTCCCGCCGTACGTGAAGCCCGTCGAAATCATTGCCATGGAACCGGAGACAGGATCATCGCAGTCGCTCGGCTCCTTCGGCTCGCTGCGCGACGCGGGTCGTCTTCTGACCCTCGCAGGACCGTGCCCGGAGGTAGAGGTGCCGGTCGGCGACTGTAACGCGGATGGCGAGGTAACCGTGGACGAAGTGGTGTTCAGCGTCCGGCTTCTATTGGCCGGTCGCCCGGTGGATCGCTGCCCGGCCATAGATCAGGACGGGAACAACGCGGCGTCTGTCGAGGAAATCGTTGCAGCGGTACACTGCATCCTCTCTCCGTGTAGTGGAGTTCTGTAAACGGTGACTCGGATGGAGAAGCGCGGTCCGCTGCCGGACAAGTTTTCCGCTCGTCCAGGGGAGCAAGAGTCCAACGAGTTGCGTCGGCTCGAGGTCGCCCGGCATAGCGCCCGCAGGAGGGCCACTGCTGTGCTCTCAGGTGGCGCAGGGGGTGCCGGACCGACGCGCCCACGCCCACCAGCCCGTTTGCCTGTGGCGGCGGTTGCCGAGCTCGAGCAACTGCTTCGCCTGTTGCGCGCGGCAGTGAAGCGCCTGCAATCCATCTTGGGCGAAGTCGGGCCGGTGGACGAGGAGTTCGCTGCAACCGCTTCGCTCTCGGATCACCCTTGCTCTCCCGGCCGAGAGACCTACGCGTGGGTCTGGCGAGAGGGTCACTAGACCATCCAGTTCGGCAGCGCAGTCGTCGTTGCAGGCGACTCTCTCGGCGTTCGCTACATTGCGCACCTGTTGACGCGGCCGTGGCAAGCGGTAGCGGCAGCGGACCTCTTTGCCGCGGAGCATCACCGAGCACTCGGCGAAGGCCGACCGAGGGACGAAGGGCTGCCTCTCGACGTTCCGCACGGCAACGCGCGTACACAGCTCCTGGACGATCGGGCGGTCGCTGAGTTTCGGCGACGTTTGAACGAAATCGCCGCCCAGTTGGAGTGTGCCGAGCAGAACAACGACCTCGGAGCTCGTGCCGCGCTCGTGCAAGAGCGCGAGTGGCTCTTGAGCGAGCTCCGCCGTGCTCGGCGAGAAGGCCGCGCTTCTCGCGAGACAGAACGGGCGCGACAAGCTGTGGGCAAAGCGATCCAGCGCGCGATCCAAACGCTGACCCGCCGCTGCCGGCCTCTAGGGCAGCATTTACGTGCCACTGTGCACTGTGGCTTGCACTGCTCTTACCGCCCGCCTCCGGAAAGCTCCATCGACTGGACGGTCGTGTTGCCGTAGCGCCCAGCGACTCAGCAGTTCGACTTCAAAAACGGGGGTGCTCGCATCCCGACATGCCCGTGCGGTTTCGACATGGCGTGCCTCGCGAGACCGCCACCGGGTTCAACGCACGACCGCCCAGTGGAGCGCGAACATTATGCCGTCCAGCACAACAAAACGGGACACCCACTTTTGGAAGGCCCGAACGGAGCATGCATCGTTCTCGACCCTGCGCCCGGTCGCGTAGGGTGAGCACCCGCGAGGCGGAGGCCTTGGGTGCGACCGCTTTCTCGCCGCTAACGGGCAACCATCAGCGACGGCCCGTTTATGGGCGGCGCGGGACAAGCCATTGCGAGATGCATCGCCGGACCTGCTGTCGCGAGGACCTGCTCGACGCGGCATGATGTCGCAGCGTCGCAATTGCTGCGTGCGTGACGCGCTGCAGCATGGCAAACAATCGGGCCGGCGTGCTCGGGCGTTGTTGGTGGCTGCTTCTGGGTGCGGTGGTGTTGGCCGGTTGCGGGAGCGACTGGGAACCTGGGGCGACTACTCTCGATGCGCAGCTCGAAGGCCAAATTCGACTCTCGAGGGTCCGGCCGCTCGTGCCGCTGCGCCGGCAAGAGGCCGGAAGCGCCGCAGGATTTTGGGCGAGGGCGCGAAACCTCGCGGCCCGAGGATCGCTTTGCGTTTGTACTCCGCCGTTGCGGAATGTAGCCGTCACGGGGCCTTGGATGCACGACGGCGCGTACACCACGCTGCAGGCCGCGGTGCGCCAGCACCTCGATGCCGGCCGCGCACGGGCGAATCACGACCCGGCGCGGCTCGATCCACGGATACGAGCAACCTGGCGGGACGATGCCGAACCACGAGAACATATGTTGGCCAATCTCTACCCCCCTCCTCCGTGAGCCCTTGGCTTTGGATGATGGGCAAATTGGGGACCTCATGAGTTTCCTCGAAGCCCTCACGAACCTGGGCGTTTTCGAGCTGGCGCATTTCGTGTCCGAGCGCGTGCCGAGTGGCCTGCCCGTGGATCCGTGAGGAACACGCCCCGAGCGCTGGGAAGCTCCGAAACCGTGTGTGCCCCGCAGCGTCGTCGCAGCGCCGTCCGGTCATTTGCTTCGTCAGCCCCTTTTCAGAACGGGAAGACGCGCCGGCGAACCCGATTCGGCGAAGTTCCGGATTGCACACATCATTGTGTCGTGAGGCGGAGCCACCACGCCGTCAGGGCCGCCCGAGTAGAATGATAGAATGCCCGCACGAGCAAGCCGAATTCGAGCGTCTTTGCTTCGGCGCCAAAACCCGTGGCGGGCACGGCGCCAATCCGCGCGCGCTCGATCGCGCTCCATTCTCCCCGAGTTCCAGCCTGGGAAACGGCGCGCACGCGAAACTCGTATTCTTGACCATCCACCAGCCCCTCGATACTGGCCCGGGTGGCGCGAACCGCGCGTTGCTGCCAGTTCGACTCTTGCACAGCTCGCCACTCTACTTCGTAAGAGAAGTCGTTCCCGCTGGCGGGCGGGTCCCAAACCAGATGCGCTGCCCCCTGGGTGGGATTCACCAAAAACGCCCGTGGCGCACCGGCCGGCAGCGAAGGCTGAGGCGACTGCGTTGCACGCCTTTCGATCCACGCGCGCATGTCTTCCGGTAAGAGCACCTCGGCACGTGCAGGCGAATCGAGATACACGACGGCCGGCGGATAGAAAAAGGCGGCCGCCGTGTCTTGGAGCGCAGGCGGCGGCTCGTCACCCTCGTAGGCCGCGAGCAGCAACCGGAATCGCTGGCGTTGCCCATTGAAGCTCGGTCCGTTGGGCCGAAACTGCGCGCCCTTCCGCTCGGCGATTTCCTGAGCGATCCCACTGCCCCCAAGGTGCGCATAGCTCATTTGCTTGCCGTGATAGGATCCAAACGGGTTGATCCAAAGGCGCTGTTCCCCGTTCTGCTCTCGCAAACGCATGGGAGTGAACGCGGGGGAGCTCCATGCGTCGGCACTTTGGGCAACGAGCAGGCCTTTGCGGCCATCGCTCACGGCCACCCACCCCGCAGTCACTTGATGGTTGAAAGAGTCCAACGGGGCATTGGCGGCGTTGATGTGCGCGTAGTCGAGGTCGTAAACACTGGTCACGCCGAGCCAGTTGTGCTTCCACACCCGCAACGGGCGCTGGCGAGTTCCGGTCAGGTTTGGGGCGATGGGGAACGGCGCAACTTCGACCCAGCGCAGGTCGAGATAGCGGCGCAGCTTTTGTTGGATGCCGTGCAGCACATCGCGCTTCGGGGTGTAGGAGTACGCAACGTCCACGTCGGCCACGAGCCATGGCGCGCGGGCAAATGCGGTCCATGTCACTGTGATCGCAGCCAGCGCCGTCTCGCCCTCCACGGGCAGCGAGATGGTGGCCCGGCTCTGGCGCCGAACGACGGAGCGATGGTCCGCCCGTGCATCCTCGCCGGCGTCTTCCCAGGCAGCGTGGAAACGTTTCAGACCGGTGGTGACTCGATATGTGATAAACGGATCGATGAACTCGCTGCTCGCGAGCTCATGGTCCCCGAGCCGCAAGGATACGAGCCGACCGGCCGCGTCCCATGCCGGTCGCAACGCCGGCGCGGCACCGGCGCTGGCCGAATTGCCCCCGCTTACTGCTTCGGTGTTCGTGGGGGCCGGCGCATCCGGAGGCTCCTCGCTGCCGCGGGCGCCCCCAAAGTGCACGCACAAGCGGTGTTGCTCGAGCGGCGCCAAGGATAACCGAACCCAAACTTCGCCAGCGACAGAGCCGTCGGCGAGTTCCTCCGAGAACCAAGCTGCGGTCCATGCCTGTCCGCCGTCCGAACTCACCGCCACATGCTCCGCGCGTTGGGGCCACCACAAGGGGATGCGCACGGTGGTATCGGCCGTGCCGCCGCTCGTGCGGCAATCCTGGACGAGAAGCTGATAGTCGCAACCCGATCGTGTTGTGCGGTGGCGGCGCAGTGCGTGAGCCGCACTGCGTAAAGCTTCCAGTGCGCGGTCGCGGGTACGCGCCGCAATGCCTTCGGCAACGGCTTGCCGCTCCTCGTTCACGAGGGGGGTGCTCATCCCAAAGTGCGTCGTGGAGAGGGCGCGCAGGCGCTCGAAAAAGGCGCTGTCTCTCCCCTCGAAGAGAAGTGCTTCCACGTGCGCACGCGCCCGTTCGTCTATGTGCCGGCTGAGTGCCATGGCGCGACGCTCCGCGAGACGCGATTGCTCCAACTGCGTCCACAACTGCTGGCTGGGAAATTTCTCCGCCCAAGAATACTGCCCGTCCCAGGCCCCGTCTGCCATGTCCTGGCGCACGAGCACTTGCCCTCGTGGCGCGTGAGTTCTCGAGAAATCGCCCAGCGTGGTAAATACTGCCCACTCGTAACGGTGCACGACCTCGATGTACTCTTCCAGCCCGCGCGTATTCGGCAGCCAGCGCAGCAACCGCGGAAGCGGCATCGGCAGCCAGGTGTCCGCATCAGCGTCGAAATTCATGTACAGGAGAAGGTCGGGGGGCTCGGCCTGACTTTGTTGCCACTGGCGCAAGCGGAGCAGCCAAAGCTCGAAGCTGCCGAAATTCAATACGTCCCCGATGCTCACGGCCGGGAGCAGCAAAATGCGAGGGCCATTCGGCTCCGTTTGCAGCCACAACGGGTGGAACCGCTGTTCCACGGGCAGAGCGGGGACGAAGTTGGAGAACGCCGTGAACGGGTAGTTCGAGTAAGCCAACACGACCCCTTGGATACCCTCTTGCCTCAACAAGGGGATGGTACCGGTCGTGAACATGTACTCTTGCGGCCGCAGAACCGGCGTGTGAGCTCCGAATACGTCGGCTACTCCCGATCCCCACGGGTTGCGCACGGCCCAGCGCACAACGGCGCGCATCTCCTCGGCCGTCATCGCGCTGAACATTCCGTTGTTGTAAGGGGCGACAATCACTTCATCCAAGCCGCCGGCAACCCGACTGCGCACGCGCGCGATGATGTCCGGGGCGTAACGCGGCAAAATGGACTCTAGCGTGAACAGGTTGTCGAAATCCCACGAAGCCCGCACGTGGATACCCTGCTCGCGGGCGCGCTCCAAGATATCCAAAATGCCGCGGACGACGCGGATATCCGTACCAAAGCCAGCCTCGTCCGGCGTGTCGCCTCGCCAGGAGTGGTAGAAGTTCGCGTGGAATCCGAGCACGACGTAAATCTTCGCCTCGGTGGTGTGGGCTTCCGATGCCCACGCATGTGACGTTACGAGGATCACCGCGGCCGCGGCTGTCCAAAATGTCCTTGCAGCAATGCGCACCGCGCCGATGCTTGGCGAGGGGCGACCGCCAGTCAAGCACGGGCAGGTTGGGTCAGGTCTTTCCGCCGGAATCTATCGCTTTACGAAACGGCCTTCGGGCAAAAGCGACTTGCCGCCTCGGCACGCCGTGGGCCGTACGTCGCCCGCAAGCGCGCGCAAGGGGCTCCGCTGTTGAGCCGCGCCGCCCAATGGCCGTTCAGTTCCCCGAACGACGGCGGAGCGGTACGATGACGGCTCGCCGCTTCTTCAACGGCGCTTTGCGAGTATTCCCTCCGGCCTCCTCGGAAGTTGCGCTGGCTTCGGGTAATGGGATCACCAGGTTCCAGCGCTTTTGACTTTTGGACCACTTTCCCCGCATGAACAACCGCATCCACATCCTCCTGCAAAGCGAGCGCGGGGAACGGCTGGCAACCCGCGTGCCAGCGCAATGGCGACACGGCTCGCGGGCAGAGGCTCCAGGGAGCGCACAATTTCGTGCAACAATGAGCGCGGGATTTGTACAACCGAGGCGGGCGCGCGGCTTCCGCTCTAGGTGGCGTCAACCGGAGGCGGCGGACGGGTGCCAAAAACGACGCCGGCGGATGGTCCCGCGAAGACCGCGGGCCAGGTTGCTCTTGCCGTGGGCAGGGCCTTGGGCCATTGAGGGGAGCAGCCAACGGAGGGCACTGCGCGGTGGAGTTTTGGCGAGAAACACGCGTGCACTACCCGGCTTCCCTGCTGCTCGAAACGATGATCGAGCGCATGGAGGACATTGTGCCCTTTCTTCCGAACATCGCCGCCATCGAAACTCTGGAAAAACGCAAGCAGCGCAACGGCACGTGGCGCATCGTGCGGCGCTGGAAGGCCAAGGCAGAGCAAGTGCCGAGTCTCGTGCGTCCCTTTCTCGCAGAGGAGCTGTTACAGTGGCTCGATCACGCGCGGTGGGTGCCGGCGGAGTACAAGGTCGAGTGGCGGCAAGAACCGGAATATCGTCCGGCTGCCGGTTTGTACGAGTGTCACGGGACGAACTTCTTCCTCCCAGACGAAGAGGATCCCGAAGAGACGAGTTGCGTGCGCATTACGGGTTGGTTGCGGGTGTACCCCGAGAAACTCCCGGGTGTACCCGCGTTTCTCGCCCGGCGGGTGGCGCCACAAGTGGAGAGGTTCATTGTGCGCCTCATCGAGCCCAACCTCGCCCAGTTGGCCAGGGGCCTCGAAGCCTATCTCGATCGGCAGAAGCGGCGCCGGCGCGGTTCGTAGCGAGGAATCGCGAAGGTTTATCTTGCGCTCGCGCCGTTGCCACGCCAGCGTTCGAACGCTGCGAGGAACAAGATGACGCACCCTTGCACCACGTACACGACGACCGCCGACACCCCTGCGCTGCGTTGCATGGCGTTGGAGCCGGCATCCAGAGCGCCGAAAAACAATGCGGCAAAGACGACTCCGGCCGGGGAAAGGCGTCCCAGCAGGCCGACCGCGATTGCTGTGTAGCCCCAGCCCGGAGAGAACCGCTCGTACAGGCGGCGGGTTACGGCGCTGAGTTCTACGCCACCGGCCAGTCCCGCCAAAGCGCCGCTCACGGCAAACGCCCAAAACAGGCGCCGCTGTACGGGGATCCCCGCCAATCGGGCCGCCACCGGGTTGAGTCCGGCCGCCCGCAACTCGAACCCGACCCGCAAACGGAACAGCCCAAAGTGAATGATCGCGGCGGCGAGCAAGGCGAGCACGAGTCCGAGATGGAGCCGGTATGGCGGCCATCGGGGCAAGAGAAACTCCGGCCCGAGAGCATCGGTTTGCGGATAGCTGCCGCCTCGTTCCATCAGCGGTCCCTGCACCAGGTAGCTCACCAGGGCAGCGGCAATGAAATTGAGCATGATCGTTGCAATGACTTCGTTCACCCCGCGGCGCAGTTTCAGTGCTGCCGCCAGTGCAGCCCAAGCGCCTCCGGCGGCAGCCGCAGCGGTCAACCCGACGAACAGCGCGAGCGGTGCCGGCAACAGCCCTGCAAGTGTACGCGCCACGGCAGCCAAGGAGAGCGCACCGGCGAGGAGCTGGCCTTCTGCTCCAATGTTCCAGATGCCTGCGCGAAACGCGAGCGCAACCGCCAAGCCGGTGAACAGCAGGGGGCAAGCCTTCACCGCGACCTCGGCCAAGCTGTCGCGGCTTCCGAACGCACCGTCCACGAGGGCTTGAAATGCACGCGTGGGGCTGCCTCCCGTGCTCCACACCACCAGCGCGCTCGCAGCCATGGCCACGCCCACGGCCAGAAGCGACGGGGCGAGTTCCTGGAGCCACTTCCTCATGTTACCCTGCCGCCGCACGATCGAGGCCGCTCATCAACGCGCCCAGTTGTAACGGATCGAGCGGGGGCTCGATCGGCGCACTCAACTCACCGCGGTAAAGCACCGCCACGCGGTCGCTGAGCGTGAGAATCTCTTCGAGGTCGGTGGAAATCAGCAGCACGGCGGCGCCCGCGGCCTGAGCGGCTGCCAGAGTGCGGTGGACGAACTGGGTAGCCGCAAAATCCAGCCCGCGCGTGGGGTTGACCGCAACCAAGATGCGAGGCTGTGCTGCGAGTTCGCGTGCCAAAATCACGCGCTGCTGGTTGCCTCCGGACAAAGTGGCGGCGGGCGAGTCGAGGCCACCAGCGCGAATGCCAAACTGCTCCACTAAACGTTGGGCGTGAACGCGAGCTTGGTGCCAATTCAAGACGCCGCAACTGCGGGTCAACGTTGCGAGCGTGCGGCGGTGCAGCAGTAAGTTCTCGAGCACGCTCATTTCTAGGATCAATCCTTCGCGCCGGCGGTCCGGCGGCACGAGCCCCACGCCCGCATCGAGCAGATCCGCAGGATGGCGCGCCAGCACGGGCCGCCCTTGTACGTACAGTGCCCCGCGGCGCAAACCCCGCAGCCCAGCGAGCACCTCGAATAACTCGCGCTGCCCGTTTCCATCCACGCCCGCGATGCCGAACACCTCGCCGGCATGCACGGTAACCGTGACGCCCCGCAGCCCTACTTCGAACGCACCGGCGTCGCTCCACGCTTGGTCGAGCCGCAACAGCTCCTCTCCCACCGGAGTTGCCGGCTTGACCCATTCCGGCTGCGGCGCCCCAATCATGGCCTCGCCGAGTTGGTGCAAATCGCCGAACGGAGCCTGGGCTCGCGCCACGACACGTCCTTGCCGGAGTACGGTAATGCGATCGGCCAGCTCGCGCACTTCCGCAAGTTTATGAGAGATAAAGACAATGACCCGCCCGGCGTCGCGCAGGCCGCGCACCAACGCAAAAAGCTGCTCCGTCTCGCGAGGGGTCAGCACGGCAGTGGGTTCGTCGAGGATCAGCACTTGGCTTGCGCCGACGAGCGCCTTGAGGATCTCCAGGCGCTGCCGTGCGCCGACGGAAAGGTCGGCAACGACCGACCGCAAGGGAGGCACCTCCAGGCCCGTCGAGCGTTGCCATTCGTGCACGCGCTCGGCGAGTGTGCGTCCCGGCAAGCGCCACTCGCCCGGATGCGCCAGCGCCAGCGCCAAATTTTCCGCCACGGTCATGGAGTCGGCCAAAGCGAAGTGCTGGTGCACCATGGCCACGCCCGAGCGTCGCGCCTCGATCGGAGAACGCCAGCGAACAACCCGCCCGCGCAAGCGAATCTCGCCGGCATCGGGAATTTCCTCCCCTGCGAGGATGCGCATCAAAGTCGTTTTCCCCGCGCCGTTCTCGCCCAAAATGGCGTGGACTTCGCGCGCGGAAAACTCAATGGATACTCGATCCAGTGCCTGCACCGCTCCGAACCGTTTGCTGATTCCCACCACTTCGAGAAGCGGCGCGCTGTGCGGCGTGGGCTCCTCGAGGGGAGGCGCGGACTCGGTCCAAGCGGCGGGCATGGCGCAGCTCAGAACTCCACCGTGGGAACTCGAAGCGTACCGGCGACGATGGCCGCCCGCGCGTCCTCGATGCGCTTTTTCACCTCCGGCGGGATCAACGGCTCCAGGCGAGGGTTCAGCACGAAGTCCACCACGCCGTCTTTCATGCCCTTGCGTTCGATGCGGCCAACGAACCGGCCTTCTTGGACCTCGCGCGCCACCTGCACGAAGGCGCGCGGGATATCGATGGTGGCGCTGGCAATCACGACGTCGGGGGCGACATCGTTTTGATTTTTGTTGGCGCCGAAGGCGAACACCTTCTTCTCCTGAGCGGCTTGAAACACGCCGAGCCCAGCGGCGTCGGCATTGTGGAACAGAAAGTCCGCTCCTTGTTGAATGAGCGCGAGGCTGGCTGCCTTGGCGCTGCCCACGTCTTCCCAGTTGCCGATGTACACCGTGGTTACCTGAAAGTCGTTGCGGACCGATTTGGCGCCCGCCTCGAAGGCGAGGATGGTACTCTTCACCGATGGAATTTCGATTCCTCCCATCGCACCGGCCTTCCCCGTCTTGGAAAGCGATGCGGCGAGGATCCCTTCCAGATAGGTGGCCTCTTCCAGCAAGAAGCGAATCGGGGCCACGTTCTTGCGAACCGTGTTGCCCGAGGTGGTGATGAACACCGTGTGGGGGAAGTCCGGCGCCACTGCTGCGGCGGCTTCCTGAAATTCGAAGCCGTGCCCGAAAATCAAGTCGTACCCGCGACGCGCAAAATCGCGGAACCCTTCTTCGAATTCGGCAGGAGTTTTGGTTTGGATTTGGGCAATTTCCGCGCCCAGTTCGTCGCGGATCCTCAACAGCCCTTCGTATGCGAGTGCGTTCCAACCCGCGTCGCTCACCGGACCAGGGCTCAACAATGCCACTTTGAAGGTTTTGCGTTGCTCGGCGTGGGCCGCGCCGACGAGGCACGCACCCAGCAGCACCCACAGTGCCATTTTCCTCATGAGGCGCGGCTATAGCCAAGGCGTTTTTCGCGCCGCAAGCATGCAGTGCGCGGGCGCGGCTGGAGCACCAGCACTTTCGACACGGGCCGAGCGTTGCGAGCGGCGGACCGACCCACCCACGCAACCCATTTGACGGGGGCTGCCGCGTTCGCGAGCATGGGCGGGATGGCTCGCATGATTCTATGGATGGGTCTCCTGACCGTGTTCGGTGCGCCCGCGACACGGGCCCAGGCGGCCGTGTATGCAGCGACGATTTTCCCGCTCTCCACCTGGGTTGCGGAGCTCACGGGAAATGCTGCAGACATTGTCACCCTTCTTCCTGCCGGTGCGAACCCGCACACGTTCGAGCCCGTACCGGCAACGCTGAAAGCACTCTCTCGTGCGCGCTTGCTGGTGAGCGTAGGAGCCGGGCTCGATGGCTGGGCCACAAGACTGTTGGGCGGAACGGCGGAAGGCGTGGCGACGCTGGTGCTCGGCGACCACGTTCCCTTGCTACCTCTCGAAGAAGAGCAGGGACGCGATCCGCATTTTTGGCTCGACCCAATCCTCGTGCGCGACTACGCCCTACCGGTGCTCGTGGATGTGCTGTGCCGCATCGAACCCGAGCGCGCGCCGATGTACCGAAGGCGTGCCTCGCAGTGGCACGACGAGCTCTCGCAGCTTGATGCGAGGATGCGAGAACGGCTGGCTCCAGTGCGGGGCCGTGCCTATGTCGCGGTGCATTCCGCGTGGCGATATTTTGCGCGGCGCTACGGATTGGTCGAGGCCGCTACCGTGGAGCCCATCCCGGGTCGCGAGCTTTCTGCCAAGGAAATGGTGGTTTTGGTGGAGGAAGTGCGGCGCAGCGGGGCTCGCGCTCTGGTTGTGGAGCCGTTTGTATTCTCCAAGCTCGCCCGCCAAATTGCCGGTGAAACCGGCGTGCGCTTGGTGACTGTGGACCCGTTCGGCTCCGGCTCGCTGATCGGCGGCTACACGCGCTTGCTGGAAGAAAACGCACGCCGCTTTGTGGAGGCCTTGCAATGAGCGAATATGCATCTCTGGTCGTGGAAGTCCGCGGCCTCGAAGTTTGGCTCGATCACCGGCGGGTGTTGTGGGACATCGATCTGGCCATTCCGCCAAAGCGCTTCGTGGGCATCATTGGTCCGAACGGTGCTGGAAAAACCACTTTGCTGCGGGTGTTGCTCGGGCTGATCCAACCGGCCCGTGGCGAAGTGCGGATCTTTGGGTTGGCGCCACTGGAGGCTCGCAAGCGCGGCGTACGCGTGGGCTATGTGCCGCAGCGCCCAGTGTTCGATCCGTACTTTCCCGTTTCCGTTTGGGACGTGGTGATGATGGGACGGATTCCGCGCATCGGCTGGGGGCGCTGGCCGGGGCGCCGGGATCGCCAGCAAGTGGCACGCGCAATCGAACTTGTGGGGATGCAGGGGCGCGAACGGCGACGGTTGGCGGAGCTATCGGGAGGCGAGCAGCAGCGGGTGTTCTTGGCGCGCGCGCTTTGCAGCGAAGCCGAATTGCTGCTGCTGGACGAGGCGACCACCGGCTTGGATCTACCGGCACAGCACGAGCTTTACGCACTCTTGCAATCGCTGCGCAAGCAGTTGGGACTTACGATCCTGGCCGTGTCCCACGACTTGCTCGAACTCGCTGCCCATGCGGAAGAGTTGGTTTGCATCAACGGCACCACGCACATTCACGGCAATCCTCAAGTCGTACTCCACAGCCATGAACTGCGCGAAGCCTATCGCTGCGAATTCGATTTTTTGTATGCGGACCGCAGCGTTCCCGCTGCGCCGCACGAGGGGGTGTGAGCCGTGGCCGATTGGCTTGCGTACGGTTTTCTGCAACGGGCGCTGGTGGCCGGTGTCGTGGCGGCTGTCCTCTGCGGCGCGCTGGGATTTTTTGTGGTGCTGCGGCGCTTGGCGTTCATCGGTGTCGGAATCTCCCACGCGGCGCTCGGAGGGGTTGCGTTGGGTGTGTTGTTGGGTGTGGAGCCATCGGTGGCCGCAGCCGTGTTTGCCGCGGCCACGGCGTGGTCCATTGGTTGGCTCGGGGAGGCCGGGCGACTCCACGAGGACACGGCAATTGGCGTGTTGTTTTCCGCCGCGATGGCTCTGGGCATTCTTTTGCTGAGCTTTTCCACAGAGTTTCAAAGCGATTTGTTCGGCTATCTCTTCGGCAACATCTTGGCGGTGAGTCCGGCGGATCTTTGGCTGCTCGGCGGGATGGCGGTGGCGGTGTTGGTCGGCTTGGCGGTGCTCTTCAAAGAGCTCTTGTTCGTGGCGTTCGACGAAGAGGTCGCCGAGGCCAGCGGTTTGCCCGTAGAATTTCTCCAGCGATTTCTCCTCACGGCCATTGCGCTCACCGTGGTGGTGGCGATGCGCGTCGTGGGGCTGGTGTTGGTCGAAGCATTGCTGGTGATCCCGGCGGCGGCGGCCTATCAACTGGCGCGCGGTTATGCCGGCATGCTGGCTTGGGCTGTGACTCTTGCATTGGCGGGCACGCTGGCAGGTTTGGCGTGTTCGTATCGGTGGAATGTGCCGGCTGGCGCTTCGATCGTGCTCTTTTTGGCCGGGCTGTTCGCTTTCACGTTGGGAGTTCGCCGCTTGCGCCGCAAACGCGTCGGCTAATGACGAGATGGGTGGAAGTTACGTCGCGGAGCGCAAGCCGGCCGCTGCCGCAAATGCGTCCTTGAGTTCCCCGTACGTGTGGGCCACGCGGAATTGCGGAAACTCACGGGCAATGGTGTCCGGAGGCCGGAAGAGAATTCCATGGTCGGCTTCGCTCAGCATCGTAATATCGTTGTAGGAGTCCCCGGCGGCGATCACATCGAAGTTGAGCAGTTTCAAGGCCATGATGGCTTTGCGCTTGCCGTCGCGGATGCGGATGCGGTAGTCGCGCACGCGGCCATCGGCATCTACCACGAGAGAGTTACAAAACAGCGTCGGGTAGCCGAGTTGAGCGAGCAAGGGGCTGGCAAACTCTTCGAACGTGTCGGAGAGGATAATGACCTGAAAGTGCGCCCGCAGCCAGTCGAGGAAGTCCACGGCGCCCTCGAGCGGGCGCATGGAGGCGATCACGGACTGGATGTCGGCGAGTTTCAACCCGCGTTCATCGAGGATTTGCAGCCGCCGCCGCATGAGTTTGTCGTAGTCGGGCTCGTCGCGAGTGGTGCGGCGCAACTCCGCGATGCCGGTCCGCTCGGCGACGTTGATCCAAATCTCGGGAACGAGCACTCCTTCGAGGTCGAGGCATGCAATCATATGGGCCGCGGTTAAGAACATCCGGCCGGCCCTTGCAAGTTCGTTGTCAGGGCACCTGCTCGCCCAGCTCGGGATGTTCGGGAAGGAGGGGTTGTCCGCCGGAGCGGTCGAGTAGCGCCTCGAGTGCCTGGATCGCTGCCGGCACATCATTGTCCGCCCACCACTGTGGGTTCGGCGGATTGGCCCAAGAGAAAAAATGCAACCACCGCAGCGGCTGCAATGCCAAATGCCAGGAGGGGCGGCTCACTTCCACCGTGACACTGGGGGTGCCGAATGCTTGCAGCAAAAAAAGGTCGAGCTGGCCAGTGAGCGTGGACATAGGCTCGGGCACGGGCCGGTAGCGCAAATAGCGTTGCGCTGGGGGAAACACGCTCCGGAACACGTCGAACATCTGTTTCGCGGCCGGGTGGCCAGTGGCCGGAAAAAACACCACGCCGCCGAAACTATGAAAGTGGATTGCAGCACAGTAACGCTGGCGCTTACACAGTCGCGCTAAGGCGAGGCACTCGGGCTCGCTCAGAGGGTACGGCCCGCTGTAATACGGCGACCACGTTCGCCGGCTGCTCGAATTCCAAGCGCGCGCGCCCGCAATAGGTACGCTCGGAAAATTGCGGTTCGGATCCACGCCCCGAGCGGTAACGCGGGAGCCGCGGAAGCTGGTCCAGCCTGCACGGTCCCAAACCCGTTGCGCCCCATCGGGGTTGAGCAGGGGCACAATGCTCACTTCGGCGCGCCGAAGTAATTGCGTCACTCGGGCATCTTTCCCGTACTCTCGGGCAAGCGCGCGCAAAAGAGCACGCGCCACGTACCCCCAATAAACTCGCCCGCATGGATTTGCGCTGTGACGAGCAACCGAGCGCAAGGCTTCGCGGCCATGGCTTCGCCGCCGAGGTGGAACGCAAACAGTGCGCGGCCTTGGGAGGAGTGGCCGATTGGCTCGACGCGGCAAGGGACAGGCACGTCGCCGATGCGGGCGACCAGTTCTTCGACCGCTGCGACCGGGTGGGGATACGGCGCGAGCCAACGAGATGGGTCGGGCATGCGTAGCGCCGGCGGTGGTCGACTTGCCCTACTGCAGCAACCCGGGGACCGCGAGCGTAAACGGGGCGATACGGATATCGAAGGCCTCGCCGTTCTCGCTCACCATGCGATACGTGCCGTGCATGCTGCCGATGGGCGTCGCCAGTGGGCAGCCCGAGGTGTAGGAGAACTCCTCTCCCGGGCGCAACAGTGGTTGCTCTCCGACCACGCCCAGGCCGCGGACTTCGTGTACCTCCCCGTGCGCGTCGGTCACGATCCAATGCCGGCTGATCAGCCGCGCCGTCAGGCTACCCTCGTTCACGATCGTCACGTGGTACGCGAAAAACCACCGCCCTTCGTCGGGGTCGGAGTGCTCCGGCATGAAGCGCGAGCGCACGCGCACCCGGAAACCTCGGGTACAGGCTTCAGAGCCATAGTTTTCTTCCATACCGCAAGCGGCGCCATAGTCCGCTTCGAGTGTTCCTTCAACACGGGCTGCGACCTGGACTGCGACGCGCGACGGGGTTCTTGCCCGGGAGCGCTCGCACGCGTCCGGTACGCTTGACTTGTTCGCGCCGTATGCGAACGACGGTGTCGCAGCGACTTCGAGAGGGAGGCGTTTATGGCAGAGCGGCCGTTTCGCGTGCTGGGTGTGCAGCAAATTGCCATTGGTGGCACGGACAAAGCTCGGCTGCGTCACTTGTGGGTGGATCTTTTTGGGCTGGAAGTGACCGGCACCTTCCGCAGCGAGCGCGAGAATGTGGATGAAGACATTTGCGCGTTAGGTCGAGGGCCGTTGCGGGTGGAAATTGACTTGATGCAACCATTGGATCCGGAAAAGCGCCCGAAAGTTCACGAACCGCCG
Organism: Candidatus Binatia bacterium; assembly: GCA_026004215.1. Taxonomy (GTDB): domain Bacteria; phylum Desulfobacterota; class Binatia; order HRBIN30; family HRBIN30; genus HRBIN30. The sequence continues at coordinate 834,900 of BPIR01000002.1, read as the reverse complement.
CTCAATCACATCGGGCTGTGGGTGGACGACTTAAAGGCCGCGGTAGAGTGGCTGTCTCAGCAAGGTGTACGGTTCGCACCCGGCGGCATCCGCAAAGGCGCGGCAGGCTACGATGTTTGTTTCATCCACCCGAAGGGCAGCGAAGAGGCGCCGTTGAGCGGCGAGGGGGTGCTGATCGAGCTGGTGCAAGCCCCGCCGGAAGTGATCGCTGCGCTCGGGAACGCCTGAATGGGCCGCCGTGCGCCCGCACACTGGCATAGCCGAGTAGGGTAGCGCAAGGGCTTCCGAGGTTGGCAACGAACGCAACGATTTCGGGGCGTGGGACCAGCCCTGCGCCCGGAATGGGGGAGTGGACATTTACTGCAAGGGGAAGCGACGTTGGTGCAATGCCGGGCAGAGCCACCGGGCGTTCGACCGGCGCGGGGGCGGCCGCCGGATCCGTGAGTTTGCCCTCGGGGAGCAAGCACAGCCAATCGCCGTTGTGGCAGCGCGTTAAAGGAAGCTAGGAGGCGAGGGGGCAGCCCCGTTCCGTTACAGTAGGCGCGGGCCCCGAGTGCACTTTTCGACTTGACTCCGGCTCGTTCGCCCGATTACCACGGTTGCCGGTGTTCATGTCGCAGGCCGAGGTTGGTTCTACGGAGCGGCGCTGAGCGTAGTGGTTTCTTCTCGTGGATGGCTCGCATCGGGCGGGCCAGTCTCGTTCGGCGACTTGGGACCGAAAAACCTTTGGAGCGGGAGGGAAGAAACCATGCGACACGGCCAGTGCGGGTGGCGAGACGGCAGAACGCTAGCGCCGGGTTGCCGCGCAAGGCAACGTCAGGGGCGAGGCAGTCGGTGGGTGGCTGTTGTGGTGAGCCTGGTGGGGTCGGGTGTGGTGTGGCCGTGCTTGGGGGTGGCGGAGACGAAGGCGCGCCGCGAGCTGACGGTGGTGGATCTGCCGGTGGCCGCACAGGGGGCAATTTCGCGGGCGCTGGGGCGCGATGCCGAGGGGTACCATGTGCAGGCGGCGGGAGGGGGAGGATTCGAGGCGAACAACGCGCGCCACGGTGTGCACGCGTTGTTCGGGAGCGATGGTGTGGAGCTGCGTGCGGGCGAGCAGAGTTGGCGCCTTCGGTGGGTAGGGGTGGGTGTGAGTGTGGGGGATAGCGAGGTGGTGCCGGTCGCGGAGCACAACCGCGTGGAGTACCGCCGGGGTGGGGTGACGGAGTGGTACGTCAATGGTCCGCTAGGGATCCAGCAGGGTTTTAGCGTGAGGGAGCGTCCGGAGGGGTTGGCTGCGGGGGCAGCGTTGCGGGTGGAGTTGGAGCATGGGGGGACGTTGGCGGCGGAGGTGGACGAGAGTGGCCGGGGTCTGGTGCTGCGGGATGCCGGTGGCCATGCGGTGCTTGCGTACCGGGGGCTTGCAGCGTGGGATGCGCGGGGGCGGGAGTTGGCGGCGAGGCTTAAGCTTGCGGGTGCAACTCTGGCGATCGAGGTGGAGGATGCCGGTGCGGAGTATCCTGTGACGATCGACCCGTTTGTGGAGCAGGCCAAGCTCACTGCCTCCGACGGCGGGGCGGGTGATCGCTTTGGCTTTTCCGTGGCCATCAGCGGGGACACGGTGGTGGTGGGGTCGCCCCTGGATAACATCGGTGCAAGCTCCGACCAGGGATCGGCCTACGTGTTCGTGAAGCCGGCGGGGGGCTGGGCAGGGGCGCTCACCGAAACGGCCAAGCTCATTGCCTCCGACGGTGCGTCGGATGATCGCTTTGGCTTTTCCGTGGCCATCAGCGGGGACACGGTGGTGGTGGGAGCGCGCTTGGATAACATCACAACCTCCGACCAGGGATCGGCCTACGTGTTCGTGAAGCCGGCAGGGGGCTGGGCAGGGACGCTCAACCAAACGGCCAAGCTCATTGCCTCCGACGGTAGCGGCGGTGATCAATTTGGCAACTCCGTGGCAATCAGCGGGGACACGGTGGTGGTGGGGTCGTACCTGGATAACATCGGTACAACCTCCGATCAGGGATCGGCGTACGTGTTCGTGAAGCCGGCGGGGGGCTGGGCAGGGACGCTCACCGAAACGGCCAAGCTCATTGCCTCCGACGGTGCGTCGGATGATCGCTTTGGCTTTTCCGTGGCGATCAGCGGGGACACGGTGGTGGTGGGGTCGCCCCTGGATAACACCGGTACAATCTCCGACCAGGGATCGGCCTATGTGTTCGTGAAGCCGGCGGGGGGCTGGGCAGGGACGCTCAACCAAACGGCCAAGCTCATTGCCTCCGACGGTAGCGGCGATGCTCAATTTGGCAACTCCGTGGCGATCAGCGGGGACACGGTGGTGGTGGGGTCGTACCAGGACGACATCGGTGGAAACTCCGATCAGGGATCGGCCTACGTATTCGTGAAGCCGGCGGGGGGCTGGGCAGGGGCGCTCACCGAAGCGGCCAAGCTCACCGCCTCCGACGGTGCGCCAAATGATCGACTTGGCTTTTCCGTGGCGATCGGTGGCGACACGGTGGTGGTGGGCGCGAGGGAGGATGACGTTGGTGGGAAAGTCAATCAGGGATCGGCGTACGTGTTCGTGAAGCCGGCGGGGGGCTGGGCAGGGGCGCTCACCGAAGCGGCCAAGCTCACCGTTACCAATGGTGAGGCGGCTGAATACTTCGGTGTGTCCATGGCCATCAGCGGAAACACGTTGGTGGTGGGGGCGGATGGTACTAAGATCGCTGGGAGCTCCGATGTGGGTGCGGTGTACGTGTTCGAGGGCGTAGCACCCACGCCGACCCCCACGCCTACTCACACTCCAACGGATACACCGACCAGCACACCCACGGAAACACCGACCGATACGCCCACGGCTACCGCCACTCCCACACCCAGCGACACCCCTACAGCGACTCCCACCGATACACCCACCTTCACGCCCACCGGCACCGCCACGATGACTGCGACCCCCACGGAAACACCGACCGATACGCCCACGGCTACCGCCACTCCCACACCCAGCGACACCCCCACTGCGACTCCCAGCGATACACCCACCTTCACCCCTACCAGTACTGCAACCATGACGCCGACACCCACGGAGACCCCCACTGTGACGCCAACGGTGGCTTCGGCAGCTTGCCCGGCAACACCGCTGCTCGGGTGCGATGCTCCCGTGCGAGCTCTGCTGCTTGTGAAGGACAGCATCATCAACAACGGCCGGGACTTGTTGCGACTGCGGCTGGTGCGCCATGTGCCCGCACGCGCGAGGGCGGAGTTGGGGGATCCTACCAGCTCCGCCACGTACACGATCTGCATCTGGGATGGCTCGGGGCTGCTGGCTCAGCTTCAGGCGGCGCCAGGGCCGAAGTGGATTGCGGGGCCACGCGGCTACAGGTACCGCGACCCCACCCTGGCACACGACGGGCTGCAAGGCCTTTGGGTGCGTGCGGGTCGGGCGGGCCGGCCCCGGAAAACCGATGTGTACGTGCGCGGGAGGGGAGCCAACTTGCCGGATATCGCGTTGCCGCTATCGGCGCCGGTGAACGTCACTGTGCAGGTGCTCGATTCCGGCAGCGGCCTTTGTTTCGGCGAGACCTTTACCGGCACGCACGTGCGAAGAAATGCGGCCAATGCCTATGGCACGGTCCGTATCTTTTGGGCAGTGAAGAAGCCCTGAGGCGAGTGGCGGATGGCGGGGGTCCATTTGGCTATTTCGCTGGAAAGGGGAAGGGCCGATTGAGTAGCGTAGGGGCGACCGGCCGGTCGCCCCTACATGCTCCCGGCATGCCATCTCTTCCTTGCTGGGGCATGCGGCAACGTTGAGCGCCGCGTCGTTTCGCTGTGCGATATTGCCGCGTCGGTGCGTGCAGTTCTGGGTGCGCCGTTATGGAAAAGGCCAGCCCTGCGATACGCTGCCTGCGTTTTGTTTCCGCGGCGCTGTGTTAGGGTAGTGGCTCATAAGTCCGAAGGAGGCAAAATCCATGGAATTCCAAAACATCCGGCTAGACCATGGAACGGTGGCGCGCGTGACTCTCAGCCGGCCCGAACGCCGCAACGCCTTGTCGTTGGCCATGATGCGGGAACTCATCGATGCCTTCGAATTCTTGGCGGAAAGAGAAGACACGCGTGTGGTCGTTCTCGCAGCCGAGGGACCTGCCTTTTGTGCCGGCCACGATCTTGCAGAGATGCGCAACCGCGACGCGCGGTTTTACCGGCAACTGTTCGACCACTGCACCCGCTTGATGGAGGCGATTCAAGAGATTCCGCAGCCAGTCATTGCCCGGGTCCAAGGCATCGCGACCGCTGCAGGGTGCCAACTGGTCGCCAGTTGCGATCTCGCTGTTGCCGCTGATGTGGCGACCTTTGCGACACCCGGGGTGCGCATCGGCCTGTTTTGCAGCACTCCCATGGTTGCGCTGACGCGTGCCATAGGGCGTAAACGTGCGATGGAAATGCTGCTGACGGGAACTCCTATCGATGCCGCGACGGCCTGCTCTTGGGGCCTGGTGAATCGCGTCGTGCCTGCTGGCCGGCTCGACGATGCCGTGCAAGAACTCGCCGATCGCATTGTGGCAGCCAGCCCGTTGACGGTGAGCTTGGGCAAGCAAGCTTTTTACCGGCAAATCGAGCTCGATCAACACCAGGCCTACGCCTACGCCCGAGAGGTCATGAGCCTCAACGCCATGGCCAGCGATGCGCAAGAGGGCATGTGCGCTTTTTTGGAAAAACGCGCGCCACGTTGGAGTGGCCGCTAAACCGCGCTTTCCCAGCCTATGCGAGAATCGCACGCCACGAAGCAAGAAACCCAACTGCATTCCCAGCGGTACAGTCGCAAATCAGCCAGCGGGGATCTGGCCGGAGCCGAAGCCACGCAAATGAGCCCTTACCTGTGGGCTCTTCTCGGCATGCTCGTTTCCGCAACGGTGTTCGATGCCTTCAACGTGGCCATCCTTTCCACGGTGGCGCCGCAAATCCAGCAACTGTACGGGCTCAACCACACCCAGTGGGGTTTGGTCAATCTCGTCATCCGGATTGGGGCGGTGGCCTCGTTTTTCGTGCTCATGCTGGCCGATCGCTTCGGCCGGCGCCCGATCATTACGCTGACGATCTTGGGCTACGCCGTGTTTACGGGGCTCACGGCCTATGCGGTGGACGTGTACAGTTTCACCGTTTGGCAGTTCTGCGCCCGGATTTTTCTGGCCGCGGAGTTCGCACTGGCCTTGATCATCATCGGGGAGGAGTATCCCACGCGCTTTCGCAGTTTCGGCATCTCGTTGCTGGCGGGCATGGGCGCCTTCGGTACGATCCTTTCGTTTCTCACCGCGCGCTGGGTGTTGGCGCACTACGACTGGCGAACGATGTACTTGCTGGGGCTCGTTCCGGTTGCGTTGGTCGTTTTGGTGCGGCTCGGAATGCGCGAAACACGCCGGTTCGAGAAGCTCCAGAAGGACGGCAACACCCACTCCTCGTGGCGCGAGCAAATCGCGGCGCTCAAGGTCCCGTTCCAGCAGCGCTACCGCGCGCGGTCGCTGCTGGTGACGCTCATCTGGAACTGTAACCACATGGTGACTTCTCCCGCGGTGACATTTTGGACCATTCACGCGGCCCGCAACCTGAACTTCACCGCCCAGGAGTATACCGTGGTGGTCGCCGGCGCTTACATCGTCGGCTTTTTGCTCGGAGCCCCACTGGCGGGCTTTCTCATGAATCGGGTCGGGAGGCGACTCTCTTGCGCCTTTTATTACTTTGGGGCGGCGGTATTCATTTTCGCCTTGTTCATGGTGCCCACCCCGAGCGTGGCGGTGCAAACGGTCTTGATGTCCGCCTGCATCGTGTGTTTTCTCGGAGCGAACTCGGCTACCTCCACGTACGCCACCGAACTCTTTCCGACCGAGATCCGCGCGACCGGCTATAGCTGGACCACGAATCTTTTCGGACGCATCACCGAAATTGCCACCCCGCTGCTGATCGGTATGCTGGCGGACCGGATCGGCATACCCCTGTCCGTCGGTATTATGGCCATCGGGCCCGTTTTGGGAGCGATCCTCGTGCTGCGTTACGCACCGGAGACGCGCGGCAAAACTCTGGAACAAATTGCCGCGGAGCTCGACCGCGCCGCAGCACGCTAGCTCGTGCACGCGTGACGCCAAAACCATTTCCCGCGCCCTCGCGGAGTTTCCCCGCCGCAGCGCCCGCGCGCAGACGAGGGCAAAGAACTCAGCTCCGACCCGGCCCGTCGGCGGGGCCGCGACTCGGCCCGGTTGTACACAGGTGCTCACGACACGCGCGGCCGCAGCCGCTAGCACGGACCGGACGGGACAGGCTGCACGCGCTTTGAAAACAAGCAGACCGAACTTTTCCCAGCAGCGGGCCGCGATAAGGCGTCGCATAGGGTGAAGCGGGTCAACGGCGGGTCCAATCGTCCGAGGCGTGCGCGAGCCGGTACTCTGCGAGCCGCTTTCGTTGCGGGGCGCCGGGGCCGTTCCGAGTGCGGCGACAGCCGCGCCCTAAGGATGCCCGCGCGAGCTAGTTGAAAATGAATTTCAAAATTGATAGAGGGGGCAGCGTTGTGGAAACACGAGACCTCAGGAAGGTACCAGTCGTCGGCGCAAAAAGTCGCTTGGTCATGCGGGTAGGCCGAGTACGACGAGAGTGCCGGACATTGGGGAAAACGCTTGCAGCGGATCGCGCCGCCTGGAGGTTCAGCCATGAGTAGAACAGGTGGAGGCCGGCCGTATACCAGCACATGCCGTGAGATCCGCTGCTGCTGCGGCGCACTGCTGGCCCGGAGGTGCCAGGGGCGCATCGAATTGAAATGCCGCCGATGCAAGCGGGTCCTGTACGTGGAAATCAGCGATTGTGGTAACGCGGTCGAACGCGCACCGCCTGCTGCACCGGAGAAATAGCGTCGCGCAGCGGCCCGAGGTCCAGAACCCAGCGCCCGAACGAGTGCAGGATCGCGACAATCGAGACACACACTTCGAGGAGGGTTTTATGGACTTTGGGAAGAGGCACGTTTTCGTTTTCGTATTTCTCCTGGCGACGTATTGGAGTCGGCCCGTAAGCGCACGCACTGTCGTCATTGACGAACAAACACCGGGCACGACCTACGATGCTATCTTGGACGGTTACCCGGGTTTTTTCACTCAAGACGGGATTCCAGACGCGGGGAACAACAATCTTGCCATTGCCTGGAAAGCAGGTGCGGTGGAGATGCGCTCTGTGGCCGAGTTCCCGCTTGCGGGGCTTGCGGGGGTCACGGCCAGTGACGTCATTCAGGCGAAACTTCGGTTTAACGTGGACGACGTTCTCGGGTTCTTGGGTGCCCCGTTGAGCGGGTGTGCGGCGGAAAACATCGCCGTTTGGGTCCGCGCTGGCGACGGAAGCATCCCAGTTTCGGATTTTATCGTGAGTGGTCCGCCCACTGCCGTGGTGAACACGGGTCCTCCGTGTTCGATAACGGACACGACTTTGGGAAGCTCTGGGCCGGTAGTGTTCGAAGTGGACATCACCGGGGCCGTGCAAACTTTGGTCGGGGGCAATGTGCCGTTCGCCAATGTCGTTTGGGCGACCAACTCCGACAATACTGGGACGTCCCTCGATAACCTAGGAATCAACAGTGCTGGGCCTCCGGGTGTTCGTGGGGCGCGCATGCCGTACGTCGTTGTCGAGCTTGCCGAACTCCCGCCACCGTCGCTGGACGCTCAAACGCGGCGTTGCCAGGCGGTGCTCGCTGCACGATCTCAAGCATTCCAACAACTGACGCAGAGGCAACTTTCTGCCTGCACGAATCGGGTGCTGGCAGACATCGCGAAGGGTCGAGGTGTGGCGAAGGCGATGGATTTCTGCGTGGAGCGGCTGGCAACCAGTGGCGGGCAGCCTTCCTTCGTACTCCGCGCGCGACAACGCCACCAGGCAGCAATCCAAAGGGCATGCGCCTCGCCGGCCCTCGTCTCGGCTCTGGGCCCACCGTGCGATGCCTCGGTTACCGATGGAGCGAGTTTAGCGCAGTGTGCTCTGGATCGCGCCTTCGAGGCTGCGCAGCGCGCCACGCGGTCGCACAATGCTCTTCTCTGCGCGGTGCTGACCGCTGTGGGGTTACAAACTCAGTACACCGTCGGCTGCCAGCAGTAGTAACGACCTTTTGACCGCACGTTAGAGGGGACCGGGAACCTACCCGGCCCCTCTCTCCTGGAGAGGAGCGATGGCTGCAAATCTTGGAAAATGGTGGTTTGCGCTGGTTATTCTTACGTTGGTCGCCTTCAGAATTCGGGCGGAGCAGCCGCTGCGAATCGGAGAGAACGAGGGTGCTCTCTACGACGGCATCCTCGACGGGTACCCCGGCGTGGCGTTCTTCGACGGCGTCGCCGACCTCAGCGACAACCCGCCTTCGGTGGCGCTCAAATTCGGGGTGCTGGAAATGCGAGCGATCGCGGAATTTCCCATGCCCTCGCTCGGTCGTGACCAAATCGAACGTGTAGAGCTTGAGTTCAACATTGACGACGTGATCGCGACTTTCGGGCCCGGGGCCGACTTTTCCGGCCGAGCGGCCTCCCGAATCCTGGTGCACCCGTACTGTGGCGACGGGCACCTCGACCTCGAAGACTTTTCCCGCACCCAGACAACCGCACTCGAGATCGACACCACGCGATTCGGGCCCATTACCGACGCGGTCATCGCACGCAACGGCCCGATCGTTCTGTCGGTGGACGCCACTGAAGCCGTGCGTAATCTCGAGGCGTCGAATTGTCACTGGGTCGGTCTGGTATTCCGCACGCTCGACAACAACACAGCCACTTCGATCGACGATCTTGGCGACGGTGGCAGCTACGGAGGCTCCAAAGGCGCTCATGGGGCCTTTCTCCCGCGCTTGCTGGTGCATGCCCGGGCACCAGAGCCAACCCCTACCGCGACGCCGACGCTCACTTTGAGCCCGACTCCCACGCCAGCGGGCACTCCGAGCCCGACAGCCTCACCTCGCGCGTCGCTTCCTGCACCCTCAGGCTCGCCGGATGCCCAACGTTGTGCGGGCGACTGCGACAGAAATCGATCGGTCACCGTCGAAGAAATTCTCTTCGCGGTACGCATCGCACTGGAACTCGATCCGCCGGGAGCGTGCCCCGCGGCCGACGTTGATGGGGATGGTTCGGTGACGGTGACGGACATCGTTCGCGCCGTTCAGGCTGCCTTGGAGGGTTGTCCGTAGCTCCTCCGTCACCTCCGGTGCTGCGCCATGCTCCAGTGTTCTGGCCCATCGTTGGCGTTTGTCGTTGTCGTTGTCGTTATGCGAGCTATCGTAGCCTTGCCGGTCTATGCGGATTCGCCGAGACCAGGATCCTCTGCAACCCAGGCGCCGGTTCGCCTCGACGACATCCACGTCCGCGCCACTTCCGATCAGCCAGCCGTGCCGGTGCAAACTGTGCCCCAACAAGATTTGGCTCGGGAGACTGTCCAAAGTACCAGCTCGCATTCAGTGTCCAGAGCCCTCGAGGAATTGCCGGACTTGTACATCCGCCAAAACGAGTCGTTTCGGCTGGGGGCCACAACCATACGCATGCAGGGTGCGGAGCCTAACAAGGTTGCGGTTCTCATCGATGGCAGAAGGATGCTCGGCGGCGCCGACGGCGTTGTGGATCTCCGCGATCTCCCTGTGGAGCTGATTGAACGCATTGAAGTCCGACGCGGAATAGCCGGCACCTTTACCGACAGCGAAGCCATGGGCGGAAGTGTGAATATCGTGTCTCGCCTTCCGGGGGACACGCCCGAGTGGTCTGCAAAAATGGCCGGCGGGTCGTTCGACCGCGTTTTCGGGTCGCTGTATCACGGTGGTCGCTGGCGCACCCTTCGTTACGCGGTTGCATACGAGCATGACGAGTTCGCCCTCGCCCAACAGTTCGGTGCCATTAGCCGCCAGTTCGAGGGAGCCCGTAGCGATGCCAAACAAGTGCGCGACAACGTGTTCGTGCGCGCGGTTGCACAACCCGCGGTCGACCACCAGGTGCTGGGTACCGTTCATTTCTTGCCGGTTCGTGAAGGCCCGCTGAGTCGCCGCGTGAATTGGACGGCGGACCTCGGCTTTAGCGGGAACCTCCGGCATTTCGGCAAGTTATCGATCGGCGGCGGGCGTTATCGATTCGACCGGCAAAACGATCTTCCCGGATTCGAAGAGGATGTCGGCTTCGAGCAATGGTTCGGCGACGCGACGTACGCACTGCCGCCCTTGCTGATCGCGGATACGCAAAACAGCGTCACGGCGGGCTGGCGGCTTCGGCGCCCGTCGATCGAGCTGAACCCATTACGTGCGGCTCGAACGGACGACTTCCCTGGCTTCACTCGTACTGTTCGTGGCCGCACCTGGTTGTACAGCCCGTTTCTGCAATACGACTGGACGAATCTCAGCACTGTTTCTGCGGTTCTGGGAATCTCTTTCGACCTGCACTCGCGGTTCGGGCTCGCACCGAACCCTCGGGCCGTATTGACTTGGCGCCCAGGCGACCAGTTTCGCCTGAGCATGGCGGCGGGTCGCGGCTTCCGGGCCCCCGACCTGCTGCAGCTTTTCGATGTCGATCTGAACAACGTGGTCGCTGGGAGCGATCGGCCGACAGGCTACGCCATTCTCGGAGATCGCAACCTGCGACCCGAATTCGATTACGCTTTGAATATCGAAGCGGACTGGGTTCCCACCGGCGGACTCGTTTTCGGGGCGGCGGGCTTTCATCATGCTTTCCGCAATCTCATTGATGTCGTGCTACGATGCGCAAACAGCCGGCAGTGCTCCCCCGGGTTTAGCCACCCATTTCCGACTCTTGCAGGTCAAGTCTTTCAGTACGCGAACGTCGCCTCGGCACAAACCGCGGGATTCGAGGTGAGCAGCCAAGTTCTCTTGCACGAGTTGGTCCGGCCTTGGCCGCACGCTTGGGAAGCGACGTTTCGGATGGCCTATGGTTACTTATATTCGCGCAACGGCTCGGACCGCCCCGGCGAAACGGGAAACGAACTGCCTTTCCGGCCGCCGCACCGCTTCATTCCGAGCGTGTTGGTGCGCTGGCCGGCACAGGAGCTACGGATCAAGTTTTGGGCGACCTACGAGGATCGCACCTTCACGGACTTGCTCAATACACCGGACCAAATTGCCGGTGCTCACTGGCTCGCGAACGCTCGAGCCGAGTGGGGCATTGGAGCCTGGGCCGAACGCGGATTGCCGGCAACGTTAGGCACTGTGCTGAAGGGTACGAGCCTATTTTTCGAGGCTTACAATATCGCCGACAGGGAGTTCGGCGTGCCCGGCCCACTCACACGCCTGGCCGGACGTCGCAGCCTCTTAGCGGGAGTTCACGTTCAGCAGTGACGGACCCAATGACAAAGCTGACTCCATTTTTGCCGTTCTCTGTGGCCTTGCACCTCGGGCTCGTCTTTGCCGCCGTCTACACGCACGTGCCGCTGAGCGCACCCCTGCAGTCCGTGATCCGGGTGCGCATCCTGCCGCCCGGGGTGTCCGCGGATATCACGCCCGCTGCGCCCCCCCAGGCAAACATGTCGGCCTCTTTGCCCGCACCAAAGCAGGAGGTGCTGCCGGCGGCTCGAAAAGCGTCGCCTCGCCCGCCGGCACCTCGCGCGGTGCCGGGCCCAAAACGACGACAGCGACCCAGAGCCACAAACCCTGGGAAGGTCCCGCAATCGCTGAACCCCGAAAGCGGTTCCCCCAGTACACCTGCGGTTGCGGGGCCGGCGACCGGGGGAGGTGAGTCGAGCATCCCCGACGCTCGCCACGGCGGACCGGGTGGAGGTGGGGACCCAGACGACGTCCTGAGAACGTATATCGCCCTCGTGCGATCTCTCATCGATGCGCAAAAGCACTACCCCGAAGAGGCGCGGCGGGCGAGGACCCAAGGCACTGCCGTAGTGGCTTTTGTGGTGTCGCCCTCAGGAGAGATCCGCGACTTGAGGATTGTATCGGCTGACGACACTATCTTGGGCACCGCAGCGCTGCGCGCTTTGAAACAGGCGGCTCGGCACATTGGCCCGCCACCGACGGGCACGGCCATCCCCATGGAAATCGCGCTGCGCTTCGAGCTCGCAACAGAAAGGCAGTAGCGATGAACGGGCGACGTGTGTGGTTCGTGCTAATGGCGAGTGCCAATTTCCTTGTGGCAGGGGCGGTGCGGCTGCCCCGGGGGGAGTGGGTCGTACATCCCGCAGCGACGGCGGCAGCGGTCGCAGAGAACGAAGAGTTGCGCATCGCCTCCGTAGGGCCGGCTGTCACCGAGATCGTTTTCGCTCTCGGGCTCGAACGGTCCGTGGTCGCGGTGGACTCGGCGAGCACCTATCCACGGGCTGCGCGCCAAAAGGCGCAGGTGGGTTATTTTCGTGCCATCAGCGCGGAGGGCGTTCTCTCGCGGCGACCCAATTTGATCTTGCTTTCTGCGGACGCCGGGCCGGCGCATGCGATCGAGCAGTTGCGGAGCACCGGCATTCCCACGGTGGTGCTTCCGGCGGTTCGCGAAGCGGGCGCCATCCCCACGTTGGTTCGACAAATTGGCGACTGGACCGGGCACACTGGGGCAGCGGCGGCACTCGCCCAGCAACTGGCGAATCGCATCCAGCAACTGCGGGAGCGAGCCAACTCGGTCACAATGCGGCCGCGCGTTTTGGTGGTGTTTGCGCCTACCTCGGGCACGGTTTTGGTGGGCGGGGAGGAGTCCGTTCCCGCGCAACTTGTCCGCCTCGCCGGTGGTGAGAATGCCGCCAGCTCCTCCGTGGAAATGGCACCCCTGAGCGCCGAGGGGGTCCTGCAGGCGGCTCCCGACATCATCGTGGCCACCGAGCACACGCTATCGGTGTTGGATGGTGGCGACGGTCTTTGGCAACTCCCTGGCTTGAGCCGTACCCCTGCGGGCCGGACGCGCAAACTTTTCGTGGCGCCGGATGTCGGCGTGCTCAGCCTCGGGCCCACGTTTGTGCGCTGTGCGGCCGCGCTCTACGAGGTTCTGCACGCTGGTGCCCAGTCGAGCCGGTGCGGCGAGGAGCACGGAAGGGATGCGTAGCTGCCCCGCCAATTTCACCACTGTCTGTACCTGGGTGCTGGTCATCGCATGGCCGGCTACGTTGGCTGTCTCCCTGACTTTAGGGCCGCAGCCCATATCGCTGCACCAATTGGCGTGTTCGGTCTTGCCCCTCGGCGGATGTCTACAAACCACCGAGTACGAACTTGCCTCTTACGTTGTCCTGCAGTTGCGCCTACCCCGAGCCTTGCTCGCACTCGGCGTGGGTACGGCTTTGGCGCTGTCGGGAATCGTATTGCAAGCACTGTGGCGAAACCCCTTGGCAGACGCGGGCGTACTCGGTGTCTCGACAGCCGCCGCTTTGGGAGCGGCGTTTGCCTCGGCCAGTGGAGGCCTGGCATTCCCACCGTGGCATTGGGTTCCACCCGACCTGCGTACAGCTTGCGGGGCATTCGCGGTTGCCGCTGCGGTGTTGGCGGCGCTGTACGGGCTCGCACGTTGGCGAACTTCGCCCGACTTAGCGACGCTTCTTCTCCTCGGTATCGCCTTCAACGCAGTGGGCTCGGGCATTCTCGGGCTGTATCTCTACCTTGCGACGGACGCGCAACTCCGCTCCCTCACGTTTTGGACGTTAGGGAGCGCGGCCGGCGCGCGCTGGATTACCGTGGGCCTCTTGTGGGCGGGCATCGCTGTTTTTGCACCTTGGTTGATGCGCCACAGCCGGGCCTTGGATGCGTTGTTGCTAGGGGAACACAACGCGTTTTATCTCGGCTTCGATCCGGAACGATTTAAACGTGCCGCCCTGCTGAGCGTCGCCGCTCTGCTCGCGCCAGCAGTGGCAGCCGCAGGGCCCGTGGCTTTCGTCGGCCTCATTGTTCCGCACGGCCTGCGGTTGTTGTTCGGCCCCGAGCACTTCCAGCTCCTCCCGCGCTGCGCCTTAGCCGGCGGCGCATTCGTATTGGCCGGCGACATATGTGCCCGCACGCTGGCCAGCCCGGCGGAGATCCCCCTGAGTTTGGTCACGGCGAGCATCGGTGGCCCCATCCTATTCGTTCTATTGACACACACCGGGGCCCAGGAGTGGCTGCGATGATCACGCTCGAAAAGGTTTCCGTGCATCTCCGCGGCCATCTGGTTTTGGAATGCATTGATTTCAAATTGGTCGCCGGCTCGGTCGTCGGGCTGATCGGCCGCAATGGTGCGGGGAAAAGCACCTTGCTGCGCACGTGCGTAGGAGAACGAATTCCCACGTCTGGCCGAATCTTCCTTTTCGGCCAGCCTTTGGCGGCGTGGCCTCCACGAAAACGGGCGCGGCACATTGCTGTATTATCGCAAGACCAACCCCTGAACTTTCCTTTCCGCGTCCGCACGGTCGTTGGCTGGGGGGCATGGCCACACACTGTGACGCCGGAGCAAACTTCGGCCATGGTGGCCGAGCTATTAGATCTGTTCGACCTCGGAGCGCTCGCCGACCGCCCCTACACCGATCTTTCCGGAGGCGAACGGCAGCGCGTGCACTTGGCTCGGGTGTTCTTGCAGGTGTTCGGCGCCTACCCGACCGGGCGCGCGTGCCTTCTACTCGACGAGCCCACGAACCACCTCGACCTCGTGCACCAACGACAGTTGATCGTACTGTTGCGGCGGTTTCAGCGGGCCGGCGGTGCCACGTTGATTGCGAGCCACGACATACCTTTCCTTTGCACGGTTGCGGATCGGCTGGCCGTACTCGACCGGGCCCGAATCGTCGCGGAGGGGCCTTTGCCGAAGGTTTTTCAAAGCGGCGACGTGCAACGCGCTCTGGGCGTTTCGTTTTGTGAGGCGTCGCTGCCCCAAGGGAACGGGGAATACACGCCCGTGTTGATTCCGCGGTTTTTCGCGTTGGACCAAAACCACACTTCGGAGGTACAAAGTGATGCGTAGGAACGACCGTTTGGAGCTCCGTTCAAGCTTCTTGCAGATGGCTCATCGGGGGCGCCGGATCCGCACGGCCGAGGCGGCGCAAGCCCTCGGGGTGACCGAGCTGGACTTGCTCGATACCTTTCCCGAGTACGTGCGACCCCTGCGAGCCGACTTTCACGGCCTTTTTCAAGCGTTGGGCCACCTGGGCGTCTTGCTTGGGCTCACCCGTAATCAATACGCCGTGATCGAATGCCAAGGGGAATATCGCCCGTACGCATACTCGGGTCACGCGGCGCTGGTTCTGGGGGATGCCATTGATTTGCGACTCGCGCTTCGGCGCTTTGCGTTCGCCCGCTTTGTTTCCACTCCCAACTTGCTTCGACTTCCCGGTGGCGTGATGTTCTTCGATGCCTGGGGCTGCGCTCTGCACAAAGTCTTTTTCACCAGCGAAACCCCCGGTGCCGCACAACAGGAACTTCTGGAGGAATTTGGGACCTCCGAGACGGAACACGTGCAAACGGCTTATCCCGGTGCCTCGATCCAGCCAACGGCAAGCGAAGCCCCGGCCTCCCCGGTAGACGCAGAAGCACTGCGCCGCGCTTGGGCGGGTATGCGCGATACCCACGACATTTTCGGGTTGCTGCGGCGGTTCCGACTATCGCGCTTGCAGGCGTTGCATCGATTGGGCCCATCGTGGGCGGTGCCGGCCAAGCCCGAAGCTTTGTGGGAGTTGCTGCAAGCCGTTGCCAGCTCAGAGCTGCCTATCATGGTGTTCGTCGGCAATCGGGCGGTAACCCAAATTTACAAAGGCCGGATTGGAAGAACGGCAGTTGCCGGAGATTGGTGGAACGTGCTGGATGCGAAATTCAACTTGCATGTTCAGAGGAGTGCGCTGGGCCAAAGTTGGGTCGTTCGCAAACCCGTGCCCGAAGGGCACGTGACCAGCCTCGAGGTGTTCGATCGCGACGGTGACTTGCTGGTGCAAGTGTTCAGTTACCGGAGGCCCGGTACGGAGGAGTCGGCAGAGTGGCGGGCAACGCTCGATCGTATCGCCGCGCGTTGACAAGCGCGACGAAAGCACAGCGCGTGCGGCCGAGCGCTGTGCATACGGGACCGCGCCCGCACCGGCGGCATCAGCGGGCAGGCGCGCTGCTCATTTGAGCCGGGCGACCAACAGCGGTCCCAACGCCAAGGTCAGCGCGTAAGTCTTGTCCGCTTCCGACACCAAGATTTTGTCCGGGCTCATGAGGCGCCAAGGTTCGAACAGCGACCATGTGTCTATTTCGACAATGGGCTGGATGCCGCCTGCGAAAAAGTAAAGTTCCTGATTGTCCAAGTCGGTCACGCGCGCGTGCAGGGACAGCACCGTTGTCCATCCCCACGCATTCTGCGCGCTGAGGTAGTCCTGAAATTGCACTTCGCGCCCATCCCACTTGGCCACACCATCGCGCCAGAGTGCGCGCACGGCCGTGACCCGCAATTCCAAAAACGCGTCGCACCCATGAACCTCGCGCGCCAGGAGACGCTGCCGCCGTTGCACCGCGTCGACGCGATCGCGGTCGAGCCAGCCGAACTCCAGGTCTGTCATGCTCCCTTCCGCCGCGATGGCCCGCTCGTGGAATCCTTTTCGTTCCTCTTCCGACAGAAGCACGGCGTTGTAACCGGCGCCCTTGAGTTCCGCCACGGCGCGGCGGCTGAAGTCTTGCGCGCGCTCCGCGAGCTCCTCCGCACTGATGTCCGTCGGATATACGCAAACGGTGCTCACCCGAGAAGCAAAATCATCGATGGGCACGCGCCAGGGACTTGCTTCCGGCATGTGCAACACGGGCGGTACGGGCCCGCAGCCGGCCAACCAATAGAACCACAGCACCAGCGCCCAGCACGGCCCCCGAGAAAGTTGCGAAGGCTGCCGGCGTGCTGCCTTTGAAGCCAGGTGGCCGTGCATCACGACCTGCTTTTTGAAACGGCTCGCCCGCGCTGTCAACCGGAGACTGCTGTTGGCGCGCTGGCCCGGACGGCCGGGCGCCGGCCTTGCGGACCAACAGATGCCGCTTGCATGCCGTCCACATGTAAGCGTAAACACCGACGACGGGGTGAATCATGGGCCTCGGTCGGAACGCCGCACATCTCCATCCCAGGCTGCCACGCGTTGCGACGTTCTTGCTCTCGATGTGTCTTGCCGCCGGCTGCTTTCGGCCCAACCTGGAACCTTTCGTTGGCGCTCCGGCCCCGCGGGACGAGGAAGAGATCCAACTGTGGGCCCGGGCCCGGAGGCTGTTTACAGCCATGGAGAAGGAGAAAGCGTTCCGTTCCGACACGGCTTTGGCCTCGTACGTGAACGATGTCGCGATGCGACTGATGCCCGCCTTTCAACTGGATCCATCTTCCGTCGAGGTGCGTGTGGTTCAAGACCCCTTCCTGAGTGCATACGCTCTGCCGAACGGCAAATTGATGGTCAGCGAAGGCTTGCTGGCGCAATTGGACAGCGAAGCGCAGCTCGCGTGCGTGCTCGGGCACGAAATTACCCACTTTGCCGAGCGGCATGCCTACGCACAACGGCTGCACGACGAGAAAACCGTGAGTGCGGTTCGTGGGCTGCTGGTAGTCCTGCTCGCTGGCTCGGGCGGCGCAATGGCGCTTCCGGGGCCCTCGGTGGTGTTGGACCTGCTGGCGGGGCCAGAAGGGTCACTGTTGGTCTGGCAAGTGCGCGGCTTTGCCCGCGACCTCGAATATCGGGCCGATCGAAGGGGTTGGGAAGCAGCGCGAGCGAGTGGTTACGACGGCGCCCACTGTGCCGCTGCCATGGAGCGCTTGCTGGAAGAGGAACAACTGCTCGTGGCGGAGCAAAAGGTGCCGGAGCCCTATTACTACGGAGACCACCCGGCGACGGCGGAGCGCCTCGAGCGACTGCGTGCCTGGAACGAGACCGAAGTGCCGCCCGCTCTAAAGACGGCGATCCGAAACGAAGGCGAGTTCCTCGAACGCACCGCAGCCGTCCGGCTGGACGTGGCCAGCGTGAATATGAAAATCCGCCGCTACTCGCGAGCCCGCCGCTTGATTGACCGCCACTTGGCCGCATTTCCCCACCGCGCCGACGGCTACGTGGCGCTGGGCGACTGGTACCGCCTCGACACGAACGCCCGTGACCTCGCTGCAGCTCGGCGCGCGTACGAGCAAGCGCTCGCTCTCGACCCGGAGTTCGCTCCGGCCCACCGCGAGATGGGGCTTTGGTGCCGAGAGCACAAAGACGCGGCGTGCGCCCGTCGCCATCTCCGACGCTACCTAGAGCTGTCGCCGCAGGCGATCGATCGCGGCATCGTGGAAGGGATGCTGCAAGAACTTCAAGGAGGTCTCCCTCAATGAGGCCCTCGACCAGGATGGACTCGCGTAAACTCCGCGCTCGCAGCGTGTGGCTCGCAGCCCTGCTTTTCTTCGCAGGCTGCGTTTCCGCCAAGCCGTACAACCCGTACGAAGTCCCGCGCGAAGAGTTCGCCCGTTTGGTGCGCACGATCGGTATCATGCCCCCAGGGGTCTACCTCCGCCGCCCGCACCGCGAACGGGTGGCCGCCGACATTGAACGCGCGGTAACGGAGATCCTGCAGGCGCGTGGTTATCGCGTGGTGGGAAGCAACGTCGTGGGTCCGGTGTGGCGCCGGTACGCAAGCCAAATCGGTGGCGTGTTCGACCCGCTCACTGGAGAGCCGGACGACGAGAAGCTGCGCGTCGCGCGCAGTTATGCCGCACGGGATCTCGCCCACTCCCACCAGGTGGACGCCCTACTGCTTGCCTTCACCTCGGAGCGCACGCTCTACCGGAGCAACGGCGAACCCGTGTGGCCTCAGTTCAATGGCGAGAATATTCGCCTGGACCAGCAGCCGGTTCTCGACATGCCGCAACTGGTCACCGGCGTGTGGCTATCGGTGATCATGGTCGAACCCGACGGGCGGCGGCTGTATAAAGGAGGCATACCCGTTCAGTGGCGCACCGTGTACGTGGCTCGGTCTTATTTCCGCCGCCCAGACGAAGAACTGTTCCCCTCCGATAGGGTGAGCAACGCTGTGCGCGAACTCCTTGCGCCGCTGGAGCGTTGCGTCGCACCCGCACCGACAACGGCCGCAAACCCGTAGCGTGAGCTACGGGTCCGGTGTGGGAGAAAAGCTAGGAGGAGCGAACGCGTCCGGATAGTACGCGGCGACGAGAATCTCGATGGGGTGCAACACGGGCAGGCGCGACCCGGCGCGCCGTAGCGCCGCCTGGATTTGCAAGCTGCACCCCGGGTTGGCCACCGCGACGACCTCGGCGCCACTGCCCAGAATGTTGCGAGCCTTGCGCTCTCCCAACCGCTGAGCGAGCCCCGCCTCGAGCAGGTTGTACGAGCCCGCGCTGCCGCAGCACATGTCGGCTTCCTCCAGAGGCACAAGCTCGGCACCGACTAAGCGGAGAAGTTGCTCCGGTTGGTCGCGAATGCCTTGCGCGTGAACCAGGTGACAAGCATGGTGGTAAGCAACTTTAATCCCGAACGGCCGCGGCGGCGCCGGCAAGTCGAGCGCGGCGAGAAACTCCGTGGCATCACGCACCCGCACTTGCACGTGTTCCGCTTGCTTTCGGAGCGCGCCCGCATCGAGCCAGTGAGCGCAACACCGAAGGAAGGCTCCGCAGCCTGCGGCCGTAACTAAAATCGCATCTACAGGTTGCGCGAACGCGGCGACAAACTCGCGTACAAATCGAGCCGCACGATTCTTGTCGCCCTGATGCGCCGCCAACGCCCCGCAGCAGCCTTGCTTGGGAGGCACAATGACCTCGCACCCCTGGTCCACAAGAAGCCGCACCAGCGCCGCTTCGACTTGCGGGAACAACACCCTCGCCACGCAACCGCGCAACAGTGCCACGCGGTGCTTGCGTGGCCCGCGTGCGGCAAACACCGCAGACGGTTTCCATGACGCAGCCCGTGCCAGAGGCGGCAAGAACTCCAGCAACGGAAGCCGCCTCAGCCACCCACCCGCACCCAAACGGTCGGCCAGGCGAATGGGCAGCAACAAGGTGGCTAGGCGCGCCGGATGCGCAAACAACTCGACCACCAGGCGCCGCCGCCACCGATCCCACCACGGCCGGCGGAACGATCGCTCCACGAAAACGCGAGCCTCTTCGAGCACCTCTCCATACCGCACGCCCGAGGGGCACGCCGATTCGCAGGCGCGGCATCCCAAGCAGAGATCGAGGTGGCGCACCCCCGCCGCGTCCAACGACAAGCCCTGCTCCGCCACCGCCCGCAGCCAATGAATGCGCCCGCGCGGAGAGTCCGCTTCGTTTCCCAATTCCACGTAGGTGGGACAGGCGGGCAAGCATAGGCCGCAATGCACACATTCGAGCAGCCGCTCGATAGAGATCGGCGGTCTTTCTGGCTGGCTACCTTTGACCTCGCTCATCACCAGTGCCCCCAGTAACGCCCCGGGCTCAAGATCGCCCGCGGGTCCATGGCGTTCTTCACCCGGCGGGACAAATACAGGTTCGGCAGCGCTCCTGCAGCCAGAGCGCCACTCGCCGGCCAGTCGTCTACCCACGCCCAACCACGGCGGGCCGATGCAAAATCGCTCGCCCACGCGAGCATGCGCCTCATCCACGATGCATCGTGGCGAGCGGTTCTCAAGTAAACACAGCCCCGCTGCGGCAGAAGGCAAACGGCGACGTGTGTGGTCTCTACTTCCTTTGCCAGCGCTTCGACACACGCGAACGAGTCGCTTGGAAGCAATGACAGCCGCACGCCCCCAGCCCAAGGACCAGCCGGTCCGACCAGCGGGAAGTCGCGCACTCGTTTCCACAGCGGCACCTGCTCGGGTTCGTCGAGCCACTGCACGGAAGGAGCAACGCTGGCGATTGCCGCACGGGCCTCTGCCACCTCGTCTTCCACGCCGCTCCAGCCGACGAGCACACTCGTGCGGGCATCCGGAGTGGACTCATCCGGCCATCGCACCACGGCGAGCAGCGTCGGTTCGGGAGTGGAGGCCGCACACGCCGCGGCCACGGCCAACCCTTCATCCAGTCCGCGACACGGTTGCCAAACCACAGCCCTGCGTTGCGGCTTGGGCGCGAGCTTCCAGGTGACCTGCGTCACCACCCCGAGCGTACCCCACGAACCGGCCACCAGGCGCATCAAGTCGTAGCCGGCGACGTTTTTCACCACCTGTCCGCCCGCATGCGCCACGATGCCCTCGCCAGTAACCACCGTGATGCCGAGCAACAAATCGCGGACCGACACCATGCCGGCGCGATCCAGGCCGACCGCTGCACTGGCGACCACGCCGCCGGCCGTGCTTCGCTCCGGGCACGCCACATCGAGCGGGAGCCATTGCTGCCGCGGCTCCAAGAGGCCCGCGATCGTGTCCAGCGTGCAGCCAGCTTCGACCGTGAGGGTGAGATCCTCGGGCTGATAGGCTACCACGCGACTCAACGAGGAGAGCCCGAGTGCGACATCGTAACGATGCGGAGGGGGAACTTGGCGTTGGCGCGCCCCTGCACCCCAGGGAACGACGGCCGCACCGGACTGCGCACAAACCTCGATAGCAATTGCCACCTCGGTTTCCGAACTCGGGAAGAGAACAACTGCGGGGATGTGCGGGCCGATGGCAAAGCATTGGCGCGTGACGGGGTCGGTGTGCACGGTCTCTGGCCTCAGCCGCTGCGACAGTGCGCGGACCAGTGGGTCGAGCGACACGGTGCACCCCTCAAAGCGGCACTTGGCGGCGCGGCCGGGTAACTTCCACGCAGCCGCCTGGGGTCGGAAAGATCTTTCCCGGATTGCAGCGTTCATCAGGGTCGAAGGCCTGCCGCAGCGCACGCATCACCAGCAAGTCCTGCGGCGAGAACAACAGCGGCATTTGCTGGACTTTCTCCACTCCGATGCCGTGCTCGCCCGTGAGGCTTCCTCCCAGCTCGACGCATGCCGCCAAAATCTCGCGCCCCGCTGCAATCACGCGTTCCACTTCGTCGCGATTGCGTTCATCGAACAGGATGATGGGGTGAATGTTTCCATCGCCTGCGTGGAACACGTTGCCAATACGCAACCCGTAGCGCTGCCCGACGGCAGCGATTCGTCGCAAAATCTCGGGCAGGCGCGTGCGGGGCACCACACCGTCTTGCGTGCAGTAGTTCGGCGCTAGCCGACCCACGGCCCCGAACGCGCGCTTGCGGCTCTTCCACAGCTCCGCGCGTTCCCGTT
Source organism: Candidatus Binatia bacterium (assembly GCA_026004215.1). GTDB lineage: Bacteria > Desulfobacterota > Binatia > HRBIN30 > HRBIN30 > HRBIN30. The sequence continues at coordinate 812,814 of BPIR01000002.1, read as the reverse complement.
CGCTGTTCGCAACCCGGACCTCCGAGGCGCCGGCCTGGCGCAACAGGGCGGTCACCGCCCGCGCCTCTGCGGCTACGCCAGCGGGATGGCCATCCAGTTCCACCAACAACACGGCTCCCGCATCCATCGGGAAGCCGAAGCCATACGCTTCCTCGACGGCACGCAGAATCAAATGATCCATCATTTCCATTGCAGCCGGAACGATGCCGGCAGCGATAATGGCCGACACTGCGGCGGTCGCTTCGGTCACGCTGGGGAACACCGCCAGGGCCGTGTGCCAGCTTTGCGGGTTGCGGGTGAGCCGCAAGATCGCTCGCGTGACGATGCCACAAGTGCCTTCGCTGCCAATGACAAACCCGCGGAGGTCGTATCCGGGGACGTCGTCCACCCAGCCTCCCAGCCACAGCGCTTGCCCATCGGGCAAGACAATCTCCAGCCCAAGCACATGGTTGGTCGTGACCCCGTATTTCAATGTGTGCGGGCCACCGGAGTTTTCTGCAATGTTGCCGCCAATGGAGCAGGCCGCCTGGCTCGAGGGATCGGGGGCATAATGCAACCCAAAGTTGGCTACGGTGCGGCTGACGTCCAAATTGGCCACGCCCGCTTCCACCAAGATGCGCCGGTTGACAGTGTCCACTTCGAGCACGCGGCGCATGCGTCCGGTACCGATCATCACGGGGGCATCCAGCGGCAAGCAGCCGCCGCTCAAGCCCGTGCCCGCACCGCGAGGCACGAAGCGCACGCCGAAGCGGTGCAGCAAGCGGACCACCGCGCACACCTCCTCGGTCGAGGCCGGCAGCACCACGATCTCGGGCACCGAGCGTTCGAGAGTGTAGCCGTCGCATTCGTACACCTTGCGTGCCGCGTACGGCTCGATCACACCTTGCGGACCCACGATCGCGCGCAAATGCTCGCGCAGCCGCGCCAGCTCCATACAGCGCCCCTTAAACGCAAACCCCGCTGTCGCACAATGCGCCTCTTCCGCGGAGACTTGCGGTTTCCGATGGGAAAGCGCACGGCAGCGCACCGCACGGGCGCACGGAACCGCGAGTTCGGAGAGCGATCAACGGTCCTCTGCAAATGGAAGCGGGCACACCAGGCAATCCGCTTCCACGGCGCTCGGCGGTGCGGGTGCTGCCTGCGCGGTGCACGCGACTCCCCAGCGCTCGCATTCCTGGTCGGCCCACTCTCGCAACAACTGCGCGGTTGTGCGGTAAAACGCTTGCGTCGTGGCTGCTTCCAAGGCTCGCGAGAAGGGGACGACGAAACTCCCTAAATGATCTCGCCAAAACGACTGGATTGCGGTGCGAACAATCTCCGTCCCCTCGGCATGATCGCAAGCGCACGCGTATGCGAGCTTGAGCGATAGAAACGAGAGAAACTCCAGCTCCGCAGCGATGTGGTCTTCGGTGTCTCCGAACTGTTCGTGCAAGCCAACGCCAAATGCGTGGTAAAATCCGGCAATGTCCGCCAGCAGCGGCGGGCGGCCCGATACCGGCCGCACGTTCCAAGTGCCCTCGCGGGGCGAGCAGGCAGATTCCCGTTCGAATAACCGTAGGTACTCTCCGGCCAGCACCCCTCCATCGGCCTCGCGGGCGCGAGCCGCCAAGGCCCGCGCCCGGTCGCATATTTCGGGCACCTTCTGCGCAACTTGCGTAGCTTGTGCCGCGATCTGGTCGAGCAACTCTCGAGTGGGTGGAGTGAGTGCGTTGGCCAAGAGACGGTACACGGCGGCGTGCCGCAAATGCTGTTCGACGACCAACTCCGAGGGAACGGAAGCGGTGTCGTTTGCGTGCGGGCGAGACGTTACAGGGGTCATGGTTTGGAACCTTTTGGCTTGCCGGGGCGGTCCGGAACCGTCGCGCGGCCGATGACGAGCGGCACCCAGGGGGACCAAGATTTTCGCGACCCCACTTCACGATTCCCGCCTTCCCAGACGGCGAAGGCAGCCACCGTACGATCGCCGGGCGCAAGCCGAGGGGCATAAAGATCGTCCGATACCAAAGGCCGGGCGATGACCACCGTCCAGCGGCCGTCTTTCCAACTCCCGCGGCCGACGGCGTACTGGTCGGGCTTCACCGTCATCGTGCCCCAGCCCTCGGCCATCTGGTCCAGCACGGGCGAGGCCGCTGCACGCGAAATGGGATTTTCCACTCCCAAAGCGCCGGTATACGCGCGCGCGTCGGCAACCGACAGTACTTGATCTGGATACACGTCGGCCCACGCATTGGGGTACAGGCTTTGCACGGTCGGCGGGCCATGATCGATGTCATGCTGAAATGCGGCGCGCCACTGCATGATGTTCACGCGGCCGCCGGGGTTTCCCATCATGGGCGACGGTGCGGGCCCGTGCGGATCCACGGGCAGTTCGACCGCGACTTGATCGCCGAAATTGTCCAGCACGATGCGGTCCGACTGTGTCGGATCGGCCCACTCCAAGCGGAACGCGAGCCAGCGGGCGTTGTGCACCGCTCGCACGGACAGTTGGCGAACTGCGGCATCCGGCTTTTGCGGGACGACGATCGTTTGCGGCAACATGGTCACCTCGGTTGCCGGAGCCTCCCGCCACAGGGGGGCATGGGGATCCACGATCGGGTTGTTGCCGGGCACCTCGATGGCCACGATCTCGGGCGGTGCCGGCTGGCCGTGCAGGCGTGCCGCAGCCAAGGCCAAGGTAAAAATCGCCAGGAAGGCGCACAATCGTTTCATGGCGGGCCTCCTCAGGTAATGTTCGTCCGGTAGGCGTCGTGTGCCTGGTCGTAAGCCTCGCGGATCACGAGCGGCTCGTGCAGCGGCACCCGAACCAGTTCCTTTTCCGTTGCATCGTAACCGATGGCGGAGTCGCCATCGACGCGGAAGTAGTGGATGATCTGGGGCGTCGAGCCAAACAAGGTCAGTGCGCCGAGGAGTTTCTTGTCTTCCGCAACGCGCCGGTACAGCTCGACGGCTTGCTCGACACCCCAGCCGAACATTTGGCGCAAGAAGTCCGCAGGAACATGCACTGGCGGGATGTAGTACGTATTCGGTTCCAGTCCGAATTGCGGATAGAGCGGCAGCGCTAGCTTGCGCACGAAAACGAGGTAGTCGAGCGGATTGTCTTCGTTCGGGTGGTCCGGTTTTCCGAGGAACCCTTGCAGGCGAATTTTCCCGATGCAGGCGATCGTGCATTGCGTTTGTCGTCCTTGCTCGATTGCCGGGTAGCAGCCAATGCATTTTTCGCTCACACGTGTGACCGCGTTGAAATACGTCTTTTTATAGGGGCAGCCGCGGACGCACTCGCGGTAGCCGCGGCAGCGGCTTTGATCGAGCAACACGATGCCGTCTTCGGGGCGCTTGTAAATGGATTGCCGGGGGCAGGCGGCCAAGCAGGCCGGGTACGTGCAGTGGTTACAAATCCGCGGCAGGTAAAACATCCACTGCATGTGAGGGAGGGTCAGATGGGCGCCTTGGGTCATCGTACCGGCGCAGTCGTCCTCGCCAATGTTCGGGTGGGCATAATCCATATCTTCCGGGAGGTAGCCGAGGATCGGCTCGCCTGTCGGCGTGGCGTCGAACAGGGTCTTGCCCCGGTACACCGGGCCGTCCATTTCCTGCACGCCGAGGGCTTCGAGGATGCGCACATCCCACCCGAGCGGGTAATAGCCATACGGTTTCGTCTCGACGTTGTTCCAGTACATGTACTCCTGGCCGCGGCCGGGGGTCCACGTCGTCTTGCACGCTACGGTACAAGTTTGGCACGCAATGCACTTGTTCGTATCGAAGATCATGGCGAACTGCCGTTGCGGCCGGTGCCCCTCGAAGGGGTAATCCATTTCGCGGCCGATCTGCCAGTTGAACACCTTTGCCATGCTGGTTCTCCTCACGCTTTGCGGACGGTGACGAAACCACCGCGCAGATACTGCTGCAGAGCCGGGCTTTCGTTGGCGGGGCGCAGCCCGAGGGCTACAGGCCGCCACAAGCCCTTCCCGCCGAGTCCGCCGTCTTCGGCCTTTGCGATTTTGCACATCGCTTCACGAGGCGCGCCGGTGACGCAGTGAACATCGGCTTGAAAGCCCTTGGTGACCTCGTGAGCGAACAGTTTGCGAGTAATCAGGGAATTCGTTTGGTGCGTGGGTTTCAGCCACGAGCGGGTGAGCGATTGATGGGAGCCGTAGCGGAAAAACGCTTGGTAGTTGGTTTCCGGATTCTTGGCCAAGCCGTCGGGTCGCGTTTCATGGCCTTTGACCGACCCGGGCGTCGCCATGTAACCATTGTGCCACATGCGGGTGATGCCACGCGGTGTGCCGGGGTAGTAACGCGCGCGGCATAGGAGGCGGGCGACATGGTACTCCGCTTCACGCCCGGGCTGGTTCCAGCCACGGAAGGGGTTGTCTTGGGGATCCCCGTCCACCCACACGTAATCCCCGTCCGCGATCCCCAGTTCGCGGGCATCTTCGGGGTTGATGTCAATGTAGGCTTCGCCCACGTGGGGGGAGCGCTTGTCGCGCCGATACATGTCGCCAAATGGCCCGAAGAAGTTCGACATCAAGTCGGTGTCGATGGGCGTGGTGTGCGAGCCGTGGCGGTATTTCGGGGTGTGGAACACGTAGCGGAAGCCGAGTGGGAGGTTGGGGTGCTGGGTGTGCAACAATTCCTCCGGTGTCAAAACCACATTGCGCCCTTGCCGGGCAGACCAGTCGCGCCGTTCGGGATCGAAGCCGTAGTCTCGGGGAGTTTTGGGCCGAATCGCCGGGTGCGGACGCGCCACGATCACGTTGGGATCGAAGAAGGTCGAATCCACCGGCTCGCGGTACACGATCAGGTTTTCTCCTGCCTCGATGAACTCGGGCTCTCCGCGATAAAACTCCAGCCGGCCCGTGCGGGTGTACCACGGTTTCGATTCATGCACCTGCTCCCACGAGAAGGTGCGAGGATAGGTGCGCGCATGCATGAGAGCGGGGATTCCCTGAGCCGCGCGGGCCTCCAAGTCTTCGAACCGGTAGCCCTTGGTGGGCGCGCTGCGATCGAGAATGCGCTGCAGATACACCTCCACCCGATTGGCGCGCACAAAGCGCCAGTAGTCGGCAAAGCGGCGGTCCCCCGTCAGTGCGGCGAGCGCCTCCGAAACACCGGCGTAGGTTTCGAGATCGCTTACGGTGCCGAAGGTGCGTTTGAGCGGCGTGCGGGGAAACACCTGAAGAAATGGGTTCGTATTCGAGGCGGTGAGGTCGGGGAATTTGAGTTCGAGCCATGAATCCACGCCGTACACGATGTCCGCGTACTCGCAGGATCCCGACCACCACCACTCGTTCACCACCACGCACTCCTGGCGCGGCAATGTGTTGAACACCACATCGTAGTGGTACTTCGTGTTGGCGATCTGGGAGTTGGAGTTGCTGAGCCAAATTGCCTTGGTGGGCGTGGGCACGTGCGGGCCGGTGGTGAACTGCTTGCTCCCTTCGCGCAAGATGCGCTCGCCGGCTGCGTAGTAATGGAGCGACTCGTAACGCGTGAAGGAGCGGATATGCACCGGCCCGCTCGGGTCCAATTGGGGATCGAACGGATCCTCCGCCGCATAAGCGGGAACGCCGGAAAGCAAGGTGGTGCGGTAGTTGCCGGCGTACGATCCGACGTTGCCGCCGTGCTGTCCGATCGATCCCGTGAGGGCCGCCACCAAGAACACCGCACGATCCTTGAGGTCGTTATTGAAGAACTGATTTGGGCCCATGCCCATGGCGAACAACGTTTTTCCGCGCTGTGCGGCAATCTCGCGCGCCAAGCGTTCGACTGCGGCGGCCGGCGCCCAGGTGATTTTTTCGACCGTTTGCGGTGTCATGGTGTCCAGCAAATATTGGCGGATCAGATCGAATGCCGGGCGTGCTTTCACGATCGAGCCATTCGCCAAGGTCACGTCGAATTCACCTGTGAGTGCGGGCTCGATGCCGGTTTTGCGGAAGTGTTCGCCGACGTGATCGCGCGATACGGCGGCAGGTGCGTTTGTCTTCGCGTCCCACACCACAAAGTCTCCAAACTCCTCGCGCAGCGCTGCCGGGATTTGGATGCCATTTTGCGCCGGCGTAGGTGGTGGCTTTTCGCCTGGTGCCAGTACCTTGGTCCAGTTCGAGAGTTCCGACTCGCGGTAGTCGGGAAACACGTGGCGGGCGAGCAAGGGCTCGAGGGTGTCCAACCGGACCAGGCGCGGCAAGTCCGTGAAGCGCTGCACGAAGTCGCGGTCGTAGAGATTCTCCTTCACGATCACGTGCGCCAGCCCGAGCGCCAGGGCAGGATCCGTGCCCGGGCGAATCACCAACACTTCATCGCCCTTGTTCGCGGTGGCGGAATATTCGACAGTGATGACCACGATTTTCGTGCCGCGCTGGCGCGCCTCGGTCATCCAGTGGCTGTCGGGCATTTTCGTCGTGATCCAGTTCATGCCCCACACGAGCAGGAGCTTGGCGTTCTCGGCATCGAACAGCTCGAAGTCCGACGTTTGATCCCCGTGAACCATAGGGTGCCCGGGTGGTAGGTCGGTGTGCCAGGAATACGAGTCCCACAAACTGCCGCCTTTTGCTTGGTCGGGCCCGACGCCGCGCACGAACGCATCCAGCAGGGCCATCAGATTGCCCATGCGGTACGTGCCCACGATGCGGGTGGCTCCCAACTTGGCCATTCCGCCGCGAAATTTGAGCGTGCGCACGCCTGCCCCTTCCATCGCTTCCACCATGGTTGGATCGTACCCTTGGGCCAGCAGCCTCTTCTTGCCTTCGTCGCCGCTGTAAGTTTGCGCGATGTTCCACAGAGCGCGGGCATGCAGCGCGTAGGCTTCTTCGTAGGACACTTTCACGAACGAGTCCCACCCGCGTCTCATGAGTTCGGCCGGCGGCCGCCCCGTGTGGGGATCGCGGGGAAAGCCACGTTCGGCCCAAGTTTTGAAGCCCTTGCGGACGAATGCACCACGCACGCGCCGGTCGCCGTACAGCCGCCGGCCCAGCACCAGCCCTTTTTGACAGCAACGCGGATCCCAGCGCGGCGAGGCGCGATTGCCGGACAAGTCTGTTGCCTTGGCGTAACCGTAGGTCGGTTCGATCCGCACGACGACATCGTTTTTCACGAAGGCACGCAGCAAGCAGTTGTGCGTGTCGTTGGGAGCACACAAAAACACGAACGAGCCGTCGTGGCGGAAGATGTCGCGGTAGAGGCGCTCCCAATCCCGATTCGGGTAAGATTCCAGCGGATTTGTGACCCGAATCGGCGCGAGCACCCGCAACCCGGCCAGCAATTCGCGCGGTGCCAGCGCGGAGCCCAAACCCGCAGCAGCGGCAAGCTGCAAAAAGCGGCGGCGATTCATCACGGTTGTCATCCTCCTGCAAGCGGAACCTGGCCCAGCTTGCGGCGCCCGGAGCAGCAACAAGTGTACCGAACATGACGAGCTGGGCCGGGTCGTTGCCGCAGTTGCTGGCTTCGCAGCGCTGCGAAACACTGTGGGCACAAAGTTCCCGTTTGCAGGCGCGCACATGGCCCTCTCGCCCCCGGGCCGCTGGCGATCCCGTCCCCCACCCTCAGCCGCGCTTCGACCTCCGCCGGACCGCAATTTGCCCGTTCGCGATTGCCACGGGCAAATATTGCCGGTCCGGGCGGACAATGGAGACCAGAGACGCGCCGGATTGGGTGTAATGGATCCGTGCAGGCGGATCCAACGGCAACGGGATGCGTCGTCGGTCATGGTTTGCGCCGCGGCGGCGGGTTTGGCCCGTGGGTGGCGGTGCAACGTGAGGCGGGCGGTGTCGGGGCAAACGATGTTGCCCCGTTGTAGGGGCGACCCTTGTGGTCGCCCGAGGCACCGCTGACCTCAGTAGCGGGCGGTCACCTCGACGTAACCGTAATCGAGCTGCCTGCCGGCAAACGTGGCACCCACCACTGGCTGGCCAAAGGTATGGCCGTAGTAGGTGTACGCCGTCAACCACGACTGCAGGTGAAAGACGATGCCCAAGTCCACCAGGTACGCTAGCTCCCGGTGAGATCCTGTGGGTGTGCCGGAAAAGCCAAAGATGGTGTTGTTACTGGCGCCGCCACCGGCATACCAGAGGTCGGCCGCCTCGTTGAGGCGCAACCAGTGCCCATCGGCGCGCAGGTGCACGCGTTCATGCGGGCGCACGAGCAACTGCACGAACAAGTCTTCCAAATTCATGAGATTGAAAAACGGGGTTTGCGCATAGGCCCGTGCAGTCGGCAGCAATTGGAAAAACGTTTCGTGTTGCCCGTCGCTGGGGTTACCGTCGCCGGAGGTTTGCGTGTAACCCACACGGCACCACGGCCCGCCCGGCAGTGCGGGCAACTGGTAGCCGGCCTCCAGCGACCAACCCCAAGCCGCATGGTCCAGTTCACCCCAACTGCCACGTTGCACGGCAAGCCAGGCAAGATAATCCGCATGGCCCGGGCCCGCAGGGAACACGCCGATGTGATGAAACCCGACGGTGTGCAAGGCGATGTCGTCCCGATCCGCCACTCTGGCGGCGGGGGGACGATTATCCACCTTCACCGCACGGTCCCGCCGATCCTCGTAGTACAACCAAAATAGGCGCCCATCGATGGGGAAGAGTTCCGGCTGCTCCTTGAGCGTCCACGCCATTCCGGCCACGATCGTGCCGGCCAATTCCCGGTTTGCGCTGATTTCGAAACCGCCTTGCGTGGGGCGGGCCGCGAAGGCCGTGAGGTTCCATCGAGATTCGTCCCACGCCATGCGTACGCCATCGAAGCTGCGGGTAACGTGCGTGTAACCAAACGGCCCCACCAATCGCTCCGCCACCCGCACGCGCTTGAGCCACGCCAAGCGGGCATCTTTGGGCACCGTTTCGAGCCCGTCGCTGTATTCGAACCGGCCCAGTTGCGCGCCCGCTTGCGGTAACTCTTTCCAGTTGCCCACCGAGAGAAAGCCCCGCTTGAGGAAAACCTCCCCTTGGTTGCGCCGATGCGTATGGGCAAAGTACACTGCGCCTGGGCCAAGGTTACCCTCGGGGGCGGCCAAGCTCGCGTTATCGGGAAGGCCGAGAAGCTGGGTGTACTGGCCCTCGAGCACCACCGCCAGCACGCCCAGGTTGGCCTTGCCCCCGAAACGGAATTGGTTGCCGTAAAACGAGTAGCGCTGCGCTCCGCTTGGCGCGCGTCCCGGAAGCGGCCGGAACCAATCCACGACTTCCACCCGCAACCGGTCACTGAGTAGGGGTTCGAAGACTGGGGCGTTGTCCGCGCCAGCGTCCGCGCGCACAGCGCCCCCAGGCGCCGTCGCGAGCAAGCCGAGCAGTAAGACCTCCACCATCCATCTGCGTCTCGTTGCCATCGCCTCCCTCCGCTTTTGGTTCGTCTCGGAGCGGCTGACTAGCCAACCCCGTGCCCGTCTGTTGTCGCTGGCCGCCCGCACCGCCGGCCGTACTCATTCCCGCTTCTTGCAAGCGACCGCAACACGTTTTCTTGCCGACGCCGAGCGAGATTCATCAGGGGCAAGCTTGCGATAGCGACCACGATCCCTTCGCGATAGAATCGTTCGCATGGAGATCGGCCGCACGACCGTGAAACTCATGCCGGGGCTCAACACGCCGTACATCAATACCATTCCCGTCGAGGAGCAACCTCCATATCCGGGCGATCTCGAAATCGAGCGCCGCATCCGTAACATCATTCGCTGGAACGCCATGGCCATGGTGGTGCACGCCAACAAGTACTATCCGGGCATCGGCGGCCACATTTCGACCTTTGCTTCGGTGGCTACCCTGTTCGAGGTGGGCTTCAACCACTTCTTTCGCGCACCATCCGAGCACGAGCCCGGCGACCAAGTGTTCTTTCAAGGCCACGCTTCCCCCGGCGTATATGCACGCGCGTTTCTGGAAGGGCGCCTCACCGAGCGGCATTTGCTGGCGTTTCGGCGCGAGTTTGCCGAGGGCGGGGGCCTGGCTTCCTACCCCCACCCGTGGTGTATGCCCGAGTTCTGGCAGTTCCCGACCGTATCCATGGGACTCTCGCCCATCACTTCGATCTACCAGGCGCGGTTCAACCGTTACTTGCGGGCGCGGGGTTTGATTGCGCACGATGGCGGGCGGGTGTGGGCCTTTTTGGGCGATGGCGAGATGGACGAGCCCGAAGCGGTGGGCGCGCTCACCCTCGCAGCACGAGAGGAACTAGACAACCTCACCTGGGTCATCAATTGCAACTTGCAGCGGCTCGACGGCCCGGTGCGGGGCAACGGCAAGATCATTCAGGAGCTCGAAGCGTTGTTCCGCGGAGCCGGCTGGAACGTCATCAAGGTCATTTGGGGAAGCGACTGGGACCCGCTCCTGGCGCGGGACAAAAAGGGCTTGCTCGTCCAGCGCATGAACGAAGTGGTAGACGGGCAGTACCAAAAGTACACGGTCGAGTCGGGCGCGTACATCCGCCAGCACTTTTTTGGCGTCCATCCCGAGCTGCTCGAACTGGTGGCGGACTTGACCGATGCCAAACTGCGCAAACTCCGCCGCGGCGGCCACGATCCGGAAAAGATTTACGCGGCCTACAAGGCGGCCACGGAACATCGCGGGCAACCGACCGTCATCCTCGCCAAAACCATCAAAGGTTACGGCCTCGGGGAAGCCGGCGAAGGACGCAACGTCACCCACCAGCAAAAAAAGCTGAACGAGAAAGAGCTGCGCTCCTTCCGGGATCGCTTGGGCATTCCGATCGGCGATGCGGAACTTGCCGAGACGCCCTTTTACAAGCCGCCGGACGACAGCGAGGAGATCGAATACTTGCTCGAGCGTCGGCGCGCACTCGGGGGCTTTGTGCCGCGCCGGCGAGGCCACACGATCAGCTTACCTCCCCCTCCGCGGTCCATTTTCGAAGAATACTATGCCGGTTCCGGCACTCGCGAAGTGGCCACCACCATGGTGCTCGTGCGGTTGCTTCGCCAGCTCATGAGCGACCCGGAACTCGGCCGCCTCATCGTGCCCATCGTGGCCGACGAAGCGCGAACCTTCGGGATGGATGCTCTCTTCCGCAAATTCGGCATTTACTCTCCCAAGGGGCAACTGTACGAGCCGGTGGATTCGGACGTCGTGGCGTTTTATCGCGAGGCGACGGACGGGCAACTCCTGGAGGAAGGCATTACCGAAGCGGGTGCCATGGCCTCCTTTCAGGCTGCCGGCACGGCGTACTCCACGCACGGCGTCAACACGATCCCGTTTTTCTTCTTCTATTCGATGTTCGGCTTCCAGCGCATTGGCGATTTGATCTGGCAAAATGCCGATGCGCGCGGCAAAGGGTTTCTCATCGGCGCCACCTCCGGGCGCACCACCCTCGCGGGCGAAGGCTTGCAGCATCAGGATGGCCACAGTCACGTCGTCGCCAGCACCGTACCGACCGTGCGCGCCTACGATCCGGCCTTTGCATACGAGATTGCCGTGATCGTGGAAGAGGGCTTGCGGCGAATGTACTGCGAACGCGAGGACTGTTTTTATTACCTCACCGTTACCAATGAACTCTACCGCCAGCCGCCGATGCCTGAAGGGGTGCGCGAAGGTATTTTGCGGGGTTGCTACAAGCTGCAAGCGGCCGACCCTGTGGGCGATTGGCCGCACGTGCACCTGTTTGGCAGCGGTGCCATCTTGCGCGAGGCGTGGCGGGCGCAAGATCTTCTCGCCGAACGGCAGGTGGCTGCCCATGTGTGGAGCGTCACGAGTTGGAGCGAACTCCGGCGCGATGCCCTGGCGTGCCGCCGCTGGAACATGTTGCACCCCTTGGCCACGCCGCGGCGCTCGTATCTGGAAACGATTCTCGCGGACGAACCGTATCCAATCGTAGCCGTCAGCGACTATATGAAGGTGGTCGGCGACGCCCTCGCTCCGTTCGTTCCGGATGGTCTCGTTGCCTTGGGCACCGACGGTTTCGGCCGCAGCGACGAACGCAAAGTGCTGCGGCGCCACTTCGAAGTGGACGCGGAATGCATCACGGTGGCGGCGCTGGCACTACTGGCAGAACGGGGCCGGGTTCGCCCGGAGGAAGTGGCGCGCGCCATCGAGGACTTCGGGATCGACCCAGAAAAGCCCGACCCGGCGCGTTCGTAATCAGTAGCCGGGACGGGGGGCGCCCGAGCGGGTGCGCTCTGCGCGGCGCGGCTGGTACACGCACAAGGGCTCTTCCGCCAGCGGGTCGCCGCAATGCGCGTACGCACGGGCGCGCGAGCCTCCGCACACGCGCACGAACTCGCAATCGCGGCATTTGCCCCGCCATAGGCTCGTGTCGCGCAAGGCCCGGAACAGTGGCGCGTTCCGGTAAATCTCGGCCAACGACTGCTGGCGCACGTTGCCAGCGGCGAGGGGCAAAAAACCGCTCGGGAATACCTCTCCGGTGTGCGAAACGAATAGCAAGCCTCGGCCGTCCGTGATGCCTTGCAGTGCGCGTGGCATATCGGCGGGAGCGTCTTGGGGGATGGTGCCCAAGAGGGGCGCAGCGCCGGCAGCCTGGCGGCGGCGCTCCCCAGCCTGGCGCTGTAACACGTAGCGGCGGTAATGAGGGGCCGCAGTGGTGCGCACTTGGAAGGGCACGCGCCGGGAAAGCTCGTACAGAAAGCCAAACACCTCCTCGAACTCCGCTGCCGTGAGCTGATCCGCTTCTTGCGCCCGCCCCACGCGCACGAGAAAAAACACGCTCCAAGTCACGGCGCCCAAACTTGCCACCAATTCGGCCATCGCGCCGAGCAGGTGCAGGTTACGGCGGGTCACAGTGGTGTTGATTTGAGTGGGCAGTCCGCAATCTCGTGCACCTTGCAGCGCCCCAACGCTCCAGGCAAACGAGCCGGGCTGCTGGCGGAATGCGTCGTGCGTGGCCGCGTCGGGGCCGTCGAGACTCAGCCCCATGCGCCGTACCCCGTGAGCACGAAATTTTCGCACCACGTCAGCAGTCAAAAGCGGCGTGCCGCTCGGGGTGATGGCCACGTTTAAGCCGAGGGCGACGCCGTAAGCGATGAGCTGGAATAAGTCCGGCCGGCGCAGCGGATCGCCGCCCGTAAAGATGAACACCGGGCTTTGCAGATCGCGCACTTGTTCGAGCAAACGCTTGCCCTCTTCCGTGGAGAGCTCGCGCGGGTCGCGCCTTGGTTGGGCATCGGCGCGGCAGTGCACGCAGCGCAAGTCGCAGGCGCGGGTGACCTCCCAAATTACCGTGAACGGACTGCGATCGAGATCGAAACTACTCATTGCCGTTACGGGTTGCGTGCGCGCCAGCGAAGCCATGCCGGCACTACCGCTTCAATCATGATGCCAAAACCCACTCGAAGACGAACCGTTGCCATTTCCTCGAGCGTTTCCAATCGGTGCAACGGCCGGGTGGACCCTGGCGTGCCGCCGACCGACAACCCGCCGAGCACCTAGACCCCCGGGCGGAGCGTCTCCACGCCGGCGGATGGCGAGTGTGCCGGCACAGCGGCCACCGCTCGCTACGAAGCGCGCACAACAAGGCGGCGGGGCGATTCGCATGGCGCAATCACTTGCAGAGAACTCGCGGCTAAAAGCCAGGACGAGCGCCACCTGTATCACCGCCTCGTGTTGCTCGTGGGCCCGGCCGGACCCGGAAAAGCCCCCGTGCTGCAATAAGTGGCCCCTCGAACCGCGGCACCCATCGTATGGGTAGGGCGCTGTTGTGCAGGGGGAAGGGACGATTGTGTAGTGTAGGGGCGACCGGCCGGTCGCCCCTACATGCTCCGGCGCTAAACGACAGTGCCCTCGGTGCGTCGATCGAGGTCAGCGCGCGCGGTTTCGAACTCGCGGTCGGTGATCGTGCCGTTCGTCCGAGGCGTAAAGTGGGTCGCCATCTAAGTCGTGCCGGCGTCACTTTGTCCATCGCGATGCCACGGCTCCGGGCGGTTCGGGAAAAACACTGGCGTCCGACCCCGGTGTGCTCGCCTGTATCTGCGCCGCAGCGGGCAACGTCGCCAAGCGAACGCCATCGTGACGCTCTCATCTTGTGCCGCAAGAACCAAGGTGTCCAGCACCCGGACAGAATGTCGCGCCGGTATGCGCCTCAGGAGGAAAGGTGGGGTGACGTTCCGGGAAAGCGCCCGTGCGGCGGGGTCATGCGCGGAGCGCGCCGTTGTTGCTTACCCTTCCTTGTAACCCACCAGCTCGTACCAGCGGGCCAGCGGAAGGAGTTGGTCTAGGTGTTCGCGCAACGTGCCTTCTTGGCGCAACCATTGATACGTCGCCTCCAAAGCGCGCGCGGCGCTCAGCATGGGGGCCAGCGGCGTGACGATGATGTGAAAGCCGAGATCCCAGAGCTCCGCCGGCCGGAGCAGCGGCGTGCGCCCGAATTCGACCATGTTCGCCACCTTGATGCCTGGCGCTTCCCGTCCGATGCGTTCCAGTTGGTCCAGCGATTCAGGCGCCTCTACGAAGATGGCGTCGGCACCCGCTTCGAACGCAGCACGGGCGCGCGCGATGGCCTCCTCGATGCCATGCACGGCGAGCGCGTCGGTGCGCGCCACCAAAAACATCTCTTGCCCGAACCGGTGCTCGCGCACGGCGCGCAACTTGGCCACCCACTCGGCGGTTTCCACGACTTGCTTGCCCCGCATGTGCCCGCAGCGTTTGGGCCAAACCTGATCTTCCAAGAACAACCCAGCCGCTCCGGCGCGGTAATACAGCTCCACGGTGCGCTCGACATTCACGATGCCGCCGTAGCCGGTGTCCGCATCCACCAATACCGGCCGATCCGTGAGCCGGCAGAGCCTGCGGGCTGTGTCCGCCATCTCGGTTTGTGTCAGGTATCCGACATCCGGCTCGCCGAGTAACGAGGCCGCCACGCTGAAACCACCAATGAACAGCGCTTCGAAGCCGGCTGCCTGGGCGAGGCGCGTGGAGATGCCGTCGTACACGCCGCCCATCACGAGCGGGCGCTGCTTTTTCAGGAGTTCGTGCATTCGCTCGCGTTGATTCATCGGGAACCTTGGTACGCGCGGTGTCGCACTCGAGCTTTGCTTGGTTCCATTCGCTGCACGATCCGGACTGAGTTCCTCGCTTTCATTCGTATTTTCCCTCGGCCCAGCGCATTTCTATCATGCGCACGGGCACGGATCTTTCCCCGTCTGCTTCGTCCAATTGCTCCTCGCGAATAGAAAATCCCCTGCGGGCCGCATCGGCAAGCCATTCTCGATCGAATGTACGAACCGACTCGGTGCACAGTAAACGTCCTGTTTCACTCAACCTCGTGGCCGCAAGCGCCAGCACGGCTTGCTGCAAGCGGGGGTCGTACGTCACGTCGGCTGCGCACAACAGGTCCACACGACTTCGTAAACTTGGTTGCCCGAGATCCCCTCGCCAAACCCCGACCGAGACTCCGTTCCATGCGGCATTGAGGCGGCAAAGTGCGACGGCATCGCGATCCCGGTCGAAGGCCCACACTTGCGCGCCAAGGCAGGCCAACACCACCGACACGAGACCAGCCCCGCAACCCACTTCGAGGGCGCGCCCTCCGGCCGGAGCCGCGTGCGACACGAGATAGCGCGCGAGTGCACGGCTTCCCGGCCACAAATAGGCCCAATATGGGGGCTCCGGCGCATTCGGGTCGCGCAGCAGCGCCTCGGTATCCACGTGCCGTGCGAGATCGGCCACCGTGGCCACTTGCACGCGTACGGTTCCGGCACTCCACCACTGCCAGGAGAGTTCGTAGCCTCGCCATCTGGTCGGCGCCGGCAGTGGGGCATCCAGCCGATGTGCTGGCGAGGCGCTGGCGCGGACTTCGTTCATGCCGGTGCGAAAGCAAGTTCGCGCTGCGCAAACCGCCCGAACCGCCACAACGCGAGCGCGCGCGAGCAGCCTTCGGCACGCATCGAGCCGAGAAAAGCAGGCAAGTCGCGCCAGCGAAACGTGAGAATGCCGGCGCCCCACAGTGGGCCATTTTCGCCCCCCGCACGAACCTCGCTGAACAACGTCACTTGGGCGCGCAGTGAGGGAAACGGGGTACGCAGTACCTTCACGCCGCGGAAGAAGTACGGCGCTTCGTCGTTGCCGGAAAACGTGAAAGAGTAACGCAAGAGTTTGGCGCTGCGCTGGAGATCGGGCACGTACATTTCGAGCTCGCCGGAAGCGAGCGGGCGCGCCGTGGCTAACTGCGGAAGGGTTACGCTACCGCGAAGCTGAGCGACGTGGCGTGGATCGGCGAAGAATTGTTCGAGATCTTCGATGGTCACTTCCAGGTCTGCCACGGCCACCGAGCCTTCCGTGCGGCCTCGAATCGCCCCCACCTCGGGAGTGGGCGCACCCGCGGAAAACGGGCCTTGCATGCGTTCTCGGAAGGAAAAGCGTATCGGTGATGCCCTCATGGGTTCTCGACTTTTTAAGGAAGCTGCACGGCCAAAGGCAAGTCTCATGTGCCCGCTGTGCGTCCTGCGGATGCGCGGCGCAGGAGCCAGTCCACCAGTTCATGCCGGCGCACTTTGCCGGTAGGTTCGCGCGGGAGTTCGGCGACAAAAAACACTTGCCGCGGGCATTTGTAGTGCGCTAGGCGCTGCCGAGCGAAGTCAATTAGATCGCCTTGCGAGATTGAAACTCCGGCGCGCTGTTCCACTACGGCGACCACCTTCCGGCCGAGGTCGTCATCCGGCAACCCGACCACCGCTGCGTCGGCCACGCCCGGGTGTTCCAGCAACACCGCCTCGACCTCGGCGGGATACACGTTGGCACCGCCGGTCAGGATCAAGTCCGTGCGGCGCTCGACCAAAAACAAGTAGCCGTCGGCATCCAAGTAACCGAGATCTCCGGCTGTGAACCAGCCATCGCGAAATGCTTGCAGGTTTTTGTCGGGCGCGTGGCGATAGGAGAAGTTCATATAGGGGCTGCGCACGTACACCAGGCCGATCTCTCCGGGCCCGCAATCCCGGCCGTCTTCCGTCAAAATCCGCAACTCGTGCCCGGGCCAGGGCTTTCCCACCGTTCCCGGCCGCGCGAGCCACTCTTCCGCCGAAACACGTGTAAAGCCGGTTTCCGAGGCGCCGTAAAATTCCACCACTGTTCCGGGAGGGAACAGCTCCATGATGCGACGCTTGACTTCGATGGGGCAGGGGGCCGCCGCGTGGAGGACCAAGCGAACGGATGCCAGGTCGTACCGACGGCGCACCTCGTCCGGCAGTTGCAGGATGCGCACGAAGTGAGTCGGCACCATGAACGTGGTCGTCACGCGATGCCGTTCCATAGCCTCGAGAACGGTTTGTGCCTCGAAGCGAGGAAGCAAAACGACGGCTGCGCCCACCAGCAAATGTGCTTGCGCATAGCTTGCCGGCGCAGTGTGGTAGAGCGGCCCGCACACGAGATGAACATCGCTCGCGCGCAGTCCCCACATCTGCGCCACCGCGCGCAGTTGGGCTGGTGATTGGGCAGGATCCACGGTGCGCTCCACACCCTTGGGGCGGCCCGTGGTACCTGAGGTGTACACCAGCACGTCAAAACCGCCACCCGGGTAAAAATCCTCGGCTTCCTCCGAGCTATGAGCGGAAATTTGTCTTTCGTAGCTGTCGCCTCGCCACGGCGAATCCTCCCCGACCACCCACACAGGAATCGTTCCTCCAACCGCTGCTAAAGCTGCATCCACTTCCTCGCGGAGCGCGTTTTCCGCGATAACGAGTCGGGCCCGGGCATCACTCAGCAGGTAAGCGATTTCCGGGGCCTTGGCGCGATAGCCCACGGGGAGAACGCGAGCGCCGAGCTTGCCCACAGCTTGCAACACCTCCAACCACTCGCAGCGGTTGTGCAGTACCAGCGCCACAGCATCTCCCTGGCTCACGCCCGCCGCGCGCAAAGCATGTGCGAGTTGGTTGGCCCGCCGGTATAGCTCGGCATAGCTCAGCCGGCGCTCCTGGCTCCATATCGCCAGTGCCTGCGGGCGTACTTGCGCATGGTGGCGCAAGCCCACTCCGCTCAGGGGGTGACTAGGTCCGCTTCCAGTGCCGCTGGGATCTGTCACGCTTTGGCACTCAACGCCGGAACGGTTCCGGAAGTCAAGCCTCTGCGCCCGTTTCCGCAGGGACCTCGATGCCGCGGGGAGATGTTGCCTGGACGGTGCACGAAGCCACGCGCTCGTTCGGCGCAATAAATTCGCCAGTGTGTGCACCACTGAGTGACGCATTGACGAAACGGGGAAGAAATGGCCACGAAGTTCGTCGTCGCGGCGATTGCTGTTGTTGCACTGCTGGTGGGCGTTGTCGGGAACTTGTGGGCGGAAACCTTGGTTGCGTGGAACAACCTCGGCATGCATTGCATGGATGGAGATTATTCCGTCTTCGCACTGCTGCCTCCGTACAATACGATTCACGCGCAACTTGTGGACAGCAGCGGTCGCTCGGTCCGCAATCCCAAAGGCTGGTCGGTAACGTATCAAGCCATCGCGGACCCCACGGGTTCGATCAACACCACCGCAGCCGGTAAGACGAATTTTTGGGACTTCGCCCCTGCGCTGTTCGGCGTGCATTTGCCGCCGGATGTAGGCCTCGCCGGGGTTCGCCTCCCCGGCCGGGCGAACGAACCTCAGCCGCTACGCTTCGACCCCGAGCACAATTGGTTCGTGGCCGAGGGAATCCCTGTGGTTCCGTATGATGACGAGGGGAAGAAAAATACCTACCCCGTGTTCTTGGTGGTTGCCCGCGACAGCGGCGGCAGCGTCCGTGCCACGGCCTCAGTCGTTGCTCCGGTTTCGGACGAAATGGATTGCCGTGCCTGCCATGCCTCCGGGTCGAGCCCGGCGGCGCAGCCGCGCGACGGCTGGGTGTACGATCCCGACCCGCAGCGCGACATGCGCTGGAACGTTTTGCGGCTGCACGACGACCGCGAAGGGATGAATCCCGTATTTCGAGCCGCGCTCGTGCAAGCAGGTTACGCCGAAGAGGGCCTGTACGCCACGGCCCGTGCGGGCACCGCCATTTTGTGCGCTCGCTGCCACGCGTCGGCAGCGCTCCCAGGCAGTGGCTTGGATGGTGTTTCGCCGCTTACCCAGGCAGTGCACCGGCGCATGGCCTGGGTGCAGGATCCGGACACCTTGGAGCCGCTCGCGTCCGGCAACAATCGGGCGGCGTGTTACCGTTGCCATCCTGGAAAAACCACGCGGTGCCTGCGCGGCGCCATGGGAAACGCAGTGGCGTCCGACGGCAGTCGCGCGATCCAATGCCAAAGTTGCCACGGAGGCATGCTCGATGTTGCGGCGCCCTCCCGTCGCGGCTGGCTCGACGAGCCGAATTGCCAAAGCTGCCACACGGGTAGCGCGACCCGCAACGCGGGCGGCTTGCGCTTTCTGAGCGTTTTCGACGCGACCGGCGCACCGCGCCAACCGGTGGATCTGACCTTTGCGACGAATCCGGACGTGCCAGCGCCCGGGACATCCTTGTATCGGTTTTCCACAGGTCACGGCGGGCTGGCGTGCCAAGCGTGCCACGGCCCCACACACGCGGAATATCCCAGCAGTCATGCCAACGACAATTTGCAAACCCTTGCCCTGCAAGGGCATGTGGGCGTGCTGAGCGAGTGCGGCGCGTGCCATGCGCGCGTGCCCATGGTTGCCTCAGGTGGGCCGCACGGTTTGCACCCCGTTGGGCAGGCATGGGTGCCAGCCCATGGGGATTTCGCGGAGCACGGGCAGGTCGAGTCTTGCCGCACCTGTCACGGTGCCGATTACCGCGGCACGGTGCTGTCGCGCGCACTGGCGGACCGGACCCTGGCCGCGGGCAAATTCGGTACAAAAGTTTTTTGGCGTGGATTCCAGGTCGGCTGCTATGCGTGTCACAACGGCCCGAACTCGGAGAGCCCGGCGAGCAATCGGCCCCCGGTGGTCGAGGATGTGGACGTCTCGGTTGCCCCAGGCGGCACGGGGGCGTCTGCAGTATCGGCTTACGATCCCGACCAAGATGCGCTTGCGCTCCGCATAGTGGAGCAACCTTCGCACGGGACCGCTTGGGTCGAGGGTACCGTGTGCCGTTATGCCCCGGAAGACGGATTTCGCGGCGAGGATCGCTTCACGTTCGCGGCCTGGGACGGCGCGGTGGATTCCAACCTCGGCGTAGCGCGGGGGCAGGTGCGCGGCTCGCCGTGCACGGGCGACTGTAACGGCGACGGCGAGGTCACCGTGGATGAAATTGTCGTTCAGGTGCGTATCGCCCTCTCCGAGGCGCCGGTCGAAGCCTGCAACGCCGCGGATTTGGACGGAAATGCCGTCGTGACCATCGAGGAAATCGTGCGCTCGGTCGCCGCCGCGCTGGCGGGCTGTGCCCCAGCAAGTCAGCAACTGGCTCGCAACCAGCGGTGAGTTGGGGGATGGGGCGCTCGGCGAGGGTAGCAGCCGGGAGCGAACCTCCAGGACCGAGTTGCGTCCCACTGGTTTTGGTTGGCCGTGGCGTAGCTGTTCCACAGGCCGTGCTGCGTTTGGTGCGCGGACTGCGGGCCGGCAAAAGTCGCAAACGGCGGCTAGCCGTCGCCAAGCGGGCGATCGAGCGGCATTTCGCGGATGAGAGTGAAGGCAAACACGGCCAGGGTGTGCTCGGGGTCGAAAAAGCGTGTCTCGACAGCGCGCGTGCGGCCGCGGGCCTTCACGAGCTGACTCTCGATGACGAAGTGCGGCCCGACGATGGGTTCGAAATAGTCGAGCCGCATGCTGGTGGTTGCCAACCATGTTCGCCAACCCTCGCGTGGTTGACCGGCGCGCACGGTGAGGAGGGCGATCAGGTCCA
The DNA here is from genome assembly GCA_026004215.1 of Candidatus Binatia bacterium. Classification (GTDB taxonomy): domain Bacteria; phylum Desulfobacterota; class Binatia; order HRBIN30; family HRBIN30; genus HRBIN30. The sequence continues at coordinate 792,110 of BPIR01000002.1, read as the reverse complement.
CGTACGTAGGGGTGAACCCTCCGAACAATTGGCCGCGCGGGTTTTTCACATGTTCGGGCAAGTGGGCGCGCACGCGGAGCAAGCCGGGCGCTTCCGTCGAGGAGGTGCCAGCGGTACGCCTCCAAAAAGTCTCCGGCCGGATGGCCACGGCCAATCAGTTGCCCGGGCTGGCGCTGAAGCCAAGGGCGGGGGAACCCCGGAGCGTTCCGACCTTCTTCTCCCATCGTGGGCGTTTGCTATATGCGGTTAGCCGGTCTGCCGCAACGGATGCCGCACATCCCTGCGAGCGTCCTGGTGGCGCCAAACACAAAACAAGCGGGCAGAAGCAAGGGGAAGATCGACGCGAGGAGGGACATCATGGCTGACGATGTGGAGTTGCCGCGGCTGGAACCCAAGCCCGAGGACGAAAAACTGGCCCTGCAGCTCAGGCATTTGGCGGAAGACGCGATTTTACGGGGCAAGCCCAACGGCGAGGAGCGTTGCCGAAACTGTTACTACTACCTGAATCCGGACGAAGACATTTCTTACTGCTGGCACCCCAAAATTCGCATCTTGGTCGGCGAAAATTGGTGGTGTCAGTGGTGGGAGCCCATGGAGGAAGAGCAACAACCAGAGGCGGCCAAATAGAGGCCGAGAAGGCGGGCCTCGCTCTCGGCTTGCGGCTCGAGGCCGGAGCTGTGCTAGGGTTGGCCCCATGGCGAAGCGCAAGCCCGTGAGGGGCGAGCCGGATTTATTTGCCGCCCAAGGGGAGGCGCTGCGGCGCCGCGAGGCTCCCTTGGCGGAACGGATGCGCCCGCGCTCGCTCGAGGAGTTCGTCGGCCAGCAACATTTGCTGGGTCGGGGGCACCTCTTGAGCGAACTTCTGTACACCGGGAAGCTTCCGTCGCTGATTTTTTGGGGGCCTCCCGGCTGCGGCAAAACAACGCTGGCCTTGCTGCTCTCGCAGCACGTGCGGGCGGACTTCGTGCAATTTTCCGCTGTGCTCTCGGGCGTGAAGGAGCTGCGTGCCATCATCGATCGAGCCCGAGAGAACCAACGTCTGTACGGCCGGCAAACCGTGCTGTTCGTGGACGAGATCCACCGCTTCAATAAAGCGCAGCAAGATGCCTTCTTGCCGTACGTGGAGGACGGAACGCTAACGTTGATTGGCGCGACCACGGAAAATCCCTCGTTCGAGATCATCGCGCCTTTGCTTTCCCGCTGCCGCGTGTTGGTGTTGGAGCCATTGAGCATCGCGGACATCGAGATCCTGTTGCGCCGGGCGCTCGCGGATCCGGAGCGCGGCTTGGGCGGGCGCCACCTGGAGATCGAGCCCGAAGCTCTCCGGTTTATCGCGGAGCAGGCACAGGGAGATGCGCGCGTAGCGTACAACGTGCTGGAGTCGGCGGCCGAGCTTGCCGGTGTGCGCGGTCGAGCGCGGATCGATCTCGCCTTGGCCGAGGAAGCAGCGCAGCACCGCGCCCTGTTGTACGACAAAGCGGGCGAAGAACACTACAACGTCATTTCAGCCTTCATCAAAAGCTTGCGCGGCAGCGACCCCGACGCAGCCGTGTACTGGATGATGCGCATGCTCGAAGCCGGGGAAGACCCGCTCTTCATTGCCCGCCGCATGGTGATTTTTGCGGCCGAGGACATCGGGAACGCCGATCCGCGCGCACTGCTGATTGCTGTGGCCGCCAAAGATGCCGTGCACTTTGTCGGGTTACCGGAGGGGCGCATCCCGCTTGCCCAGGCGGCCACGTATTTGGCGACGGCACCGAAATCGAATGCCGCGTACCGTGCCATGCTGGCTGCCACGGCGGACGTGCGCGCGCACGGCCCGCTGCCGGTCCCGCTCCACCTGCGCAATGCGCCGACTCAGCTCATGCGGGATTTGGGTTACGGGAAAAACTACGAGTATGCCCACGATTTCCCCGAGCACTTTACCGATCAGCCCCACCTGCCCGACCTCCTGCGCGAGCGCACGTACTACGAGCCCAGCGATCAAGGCGAGGAAAAGCGAATTGGTGAACGTTTGGCGCGCTGGCGAGAGCGGCGCAGAAAGCGAGCCGGAGATGAAAAGTGAACGTGGCTCGGTCGCGTGGGTGGCCGCTGCGATCGGCGTGTTGCTGGTTGTGTTGGGCCTGCCGTTATTGCTGCACTTCGGGCAAAAGCGGCACAATCGTTTGGATTTCGACTTCGAGCAGCGCTTTCCGGCGGGAACGCCGCTCGTCAGCGGTGAGGTGTTCGCCGCCACCCTTGCCGCCATCGTGCGCCACGAGCTCGATGGCGGCACCGGTTGGCGTCCGAACGATTTCGTTCTGTGGGGACCCGCACTGGCGGCCGACAACAATGCCAACCGACAGCTCGGGATTTTGCAGGCCGTGCGCGAGAGTGTGCGGGTGTTCAAGGACCATTTGACCAAGGTGTCGAGCGACCAGTTCGACGCGAACTTGGTGCGAGCCGACACCGCATTTCGAAACGACTTGCTCAAGTTTTGGTTTCCATCGGCCGAGTCGAAACTGCGCGAGGGTGTGCGTGCCCTCGAGGCCTACATCGAGGGATTGCACGCGACGCCGCCACGCTCGCGCCCCATCAACTTGCGCAACGTCGAGTTGATTCGGTTGTTCCAGGCTTGGACCGATTTGCTCGGTGACGTGCACGCTCGCCTGTACCGTGACGACGTGAGTTTCTTCCGCACGGATGACGAGTTTTATTACTCCCAAGGCGTCGCCCACGCCCTGCACTATCTTGTGCTGGCCGTAGCCCGCGAGTATCGGGAAGTGTTTGCCGGACGGGCCGTGCTCGTGACTTTGCTTGACGAGGTGGCGCTACCCCTGGGCAAAGCCGCGCGGCTGAAGCCATTGTGGGTGCTCAACGGCAAGCCGGACGGGCTGTGCGCCAACCATCGCCGCAACCTGGACGCATTTATCACCGAGGCGCGCCAAAAGATGTACTCCATTCGCGAGGAGTTGGAGAAGTAACCGCCCGTCCGGTTGGGGTTGTGCTCGAAGTCTCTACGATGGTGCACCTACGAGGTGGGGGAGCATCACCGGCAAAAGATCCACTTCCGCATCGAGTTGCTTGCCGATCCCGCTGAGCAATCCCATGACGCGCAGCACGAGAAGAATATCCGAGGGCGCTTCCACAATCGGATTCTCTCGTAAGAGCTGCACGATGTGCTCGCGAAGCGTTTCCACGAGCTCGCGATCCGCGTACGCTTTCCCGCTGCGCACGACTTGCCCGAGGAATGCATCTCCCAAGGCGACGAGAGTAGCGGGGTCATCAGTTTTCGTGCGAAAGCCCAGAATCCGGAAGGCCTCCACGGCTGCCTCGCGGTTTTCCATCAGTATGGCCGACGCCAATTGCGCCAGCCCGGCGGGGAACGCTGCCGGAAGAGACTTGGCCAAGCCGAAGTCCAACAGAACCAGGCGCGGTCCGGGTTGCACCAAAATATTGCCGGGATGTGGGTCGGCGTGGAAGAAGCCGTCGCGCAAAATCTGCTGGCAAAACACATCCGTCAACAAGCGGGCCACAGCATTGCGATCGATCCCGGCGCGGTCGAGGCGATCCACGTCGGTGACCTTGATGCCCTCGACATACTCCAACACCAGCAGCCGCCGAGTGGAGTATTCCGGGATGACCCGGGGAATCACCACATCGCCGCGCTGCTGCAAGTTGGTGCGAATGCGCTCGGCATTGCGAGCCTCGTGGAGAAAATCGAGTTCCAGGGGAACGTGCCGCCGGATTTCCCGGAGGACCAGGCGCAGGTCGAAACTGCGCTCGAGACGAGCCAGAACGGTGAGCAAGAAGCCGAGATTCGCCAGATCCGCTTCCACCAACCGGGCGATCTCGGGGTACTGAATCTTGAGAACAACGTCGCGCCCGTCGCGCAAGCGGGCGCGGTGCACCTGTGCGAGCGAGGCTGCTGCCAGCGGTTCGGGGTCCCAATCGGCAAACACCGCGCGAAGGGGCTGGCCGAGTTCCCTTTCGACGAAGGGGCCGAGGGTGTGAACGAACGACCGTGGCGGCACTCGGTCGTGGAGTTGCGACAATATTTCGATGTATTCGTGCGGGAGAAGGTCCGCCCGCGTTCCAAGAAACTGGCAGGCTTTGATGAGTAGCCCTTCGAGCCGAACTGCAGTGCGAAAGATGGCTCGGGCCGCAGTGGCATGTTGCCGGCGATACAGCCAATACACGCGTTCGCTGCCGAGAAGTTTCTCGACCAACTGGATCGTTTTGTAGCCTGCATAAATTTGTCCGGCCGTGCGCGCGACCAGTGCGAAGCGGTCGGGTGCGGCGATGTACGCGTCGGGTTCTCCTCGCGGGTGGAGGCGATGAGGAGCGAACGACGACTGTTTCCATACGCAGCGGGCAATTACCTAAAACTCTCGACAAAACAACCTGTCGGGCCAGGCACGGTCACGCCAGCAAGACAGCCAAAATTCCAGTGAGAAATATTCCATCGAAGGTTCCCGCACCCCCGATTGACGCCACGGGTGCACCCAAGCCGGCGACTTTGCGCAGATTCAGAAGGTCAGCGCCGACGAGAGTGCCCAACGTTCCCGAGACGTAGGCGATGGCCGGTTCGTGCTCGCTCGAGAGCACGATGCCCACCACAGCGGCTAGCAGCGGAGGAATCAGCATGGGCATGGCGATGCCGAGCCCGGGAAGCGGACGAGCCATGCGATGCACGACCGCGGCGACGATGGCCGTGCCCAGCACTGCGGCGAACAATTCCCCGGTGCGGGCAATCAGGTAGAGCGATAACAGCACTGGCACGACGGCCCCGCCGACATTCACCGCAATGACGGTTTGCGGCACCACTGCGCGCGGAACCACGTAGGTGACGCCAAAGCGGCGGATCGTCACTGCCTCGATCATCCGTTCGCCGGCCGGCACCCGCCCCACCGGAATATTGATGTAACTGCCCAACAACGACAACAGCAGCAGCGAAAACAAGTGCTGGGGCGGAATGCCGAGTTTTTCGTACGCGATCGAAATCAGGCCGATTTGCAGGAGGGCAACCAGCAGGAGAAAAACGAGCAAGAGGGCCAGGATAAACGGCAGAGCCAGAGGAAAGAACAGTAAACTGCTCCGCCGCATGGCCGCGCTCAGTCTGCTTGTGCTTTCTGGCAAGCGGGGCGTTCCTGCAAGCGCTGCACGTATGTGGCTAGGACCGGTTGGTCTGCAAGCAAGCCCATCAATGCGGCCCAGATCAGGGTGGATCCAATCATAATGTCCGCAGCCGTGAACCGGTTACCGACGAGGTAATCCTTGCCTTGAAGTGCTTCGGTCAGGACGCGTGCTACTTCGCGGAACTTCTCTTGGGCTTCTTGCAGGGCTTTGGGCGATCGTTCCGCCTCCGGCAATAGCATCGTGTGCTGAAAAATTTGGACCAAGGGGGGTTCGAGCGTGGCCACCGCATACACCATCCATTGGTAGTAGAGCCCGCGTTCCGGCGTTCCAGGATTCGGGGCCATGCCTTTGTCTGCAAATTTGTCGGCCAGATACATGCAGATGGCACTCGATTCCATCAACGCCAAGTTTCCATCCACCAGGGCCGGCACAGTCCCGTGAGGGTGAATGGCGAGGTACTCCGGTCGTTTGTGCTCTTTTTGCCCGAGATCGAGCCGAACCAGTTCGTACGGAACACCCATCTCTTCGAGGAGCCAACGGGGCCGCACGGAGCGTGTGCGCGCGGCATGATAGAGCTTGATCATGATCCACCTCCCAAAGCGGAATGGCAGCATTGTGCCCCAGCGACAGGTTCTGGTCCATAGGGTGGGCGAACTTTCGGGCGATTGGCTCGGCTTGCGAGCACTGAGGCGCTCCCACGCTGTTCCGGCAACGTAGGAGCGCCCCAGAGCCGGGGGCGAATCCAGCCTTCGGCGCAAAGGTCGCAGAGATGGCAGCCCCTAGGAAGCCGGCCGCGTTTCCGTTGGTGTCGGTGTTCGCGGAGTTCGAGGGGTGCGTGTGGGGGTGGGCGTTGGCGGTCGTGGAGTGGGGGTGGCGCTCGGGGGCGGGCCGCACTGCGTCAAAACGAGGGTGCAGTCGGGGGAGCATTGGAGAGGCCCGCCGCTGAGGCCGAACGCTGGGCAGCTCGGTTGTTGGCAAGGGTTTGCGAGGAAAGGTCCTTCCGGTCGAGGTGGGCAGTCTTCGTTTCCGCGGCAAGGCCGGAGCTCCGGCAGGTAGTTCCAGCAGAAACTGCCCAGATTGCGGCCATCGCACTGCTCGGGGGTCGTGGGCGCGAAGCTGGCCACGAAACCGTCGCCGCAGCGGGCCGGAACGCAGGTGCTCAAGCAACCGTCGTCGTCTTCGAGATTGCCGTCGTCGCATTGCTCGCCAGCATCCAATTGCCCGTTGCCGCAGCGCTCGAAGCCAGCACCGTTACCATTGTCGCAGCCAGGCAGGAAGATCGTCGCGTGCGGCAGCGCGATGAGTACGAGCAACGCAAAAGCAGCTCCGTTTTTGCCTGTGCGAAGAGGCCGCCGAACGGATTGGCGCTTCATTCCAAATCCACCACTGTCTGGCAGGTGACTCCCTCGACGTCGAAGCCAGTGCTGTCCGAGGCTTGGACGAGCCGACAATCAAAGTCGGCCTCTGGAGGCGGCGTCGAGGAAGCGCAATCGAAAGTAATTTCGAGCAGCGGCCCAGCCTGGATTTGATCGAGGGTCAAGTAAGATACCCGAAGTCGCTCGGGTACCGTGGCGTCGGCAGGAAGGGCTTGCACGTCGAAAAAGCCTCCAGCGTCGCTCACGTCGAGTACTCTCTCGTTGATCTCGCTCGCGGGAAGTGTGACGTGTTGCACCGGGTAGCGCAGTTCCAGCGTCACTCCAGCGAGGTTGGGCACGGCGTTGGGATCGAAGGCCAGCGCTAGTGTGGCAATGGCCGAAGTACAACCCGCCGGCGGCGGGCACCCGTTCAAGGCATTGTTGACGGCAGAGATAATTTCCTCGATGGTGATTTCGCCGTCTCCAGTGGCATCGCCGGCGGGGCACCCGGTTGTGGGTTGGAGCCCGAGAGCGATGTTGACCAAGGAGACCAGCTCTTCGATCGTCACCTCGCCGTCGCCGTTGCAGTCCCCGACGCAAGCGTGAGCCGTTGCGGGGTGACCAATCGAAAATGCCCACAGTACCAGCAGCGTAATCCATGTGGCTTTGCTCATCATCAGTGATCCTCCTTTCCAGCTCGATTCATTTCTCGTCGTGCTTGTGTGTCTGCACGTATGGGGCGGTGGACCTGGACATGTTTTTTTCGCAACCACGCTCACGGAATCGTTACCGTGCACGTGACTCCGGAAACGGGCTGCAAGTTGGTGTCGTTGGCTTCGAGAACCCGGCAGCGGTACGCAGTCGCCGGGGGTGCTGCCGCATTGCGGCAGACGTCGAACTGAATGCGAAAGAGTTGCGTTCCAGTGATGTTTCGCGTGCCCGCCAGTGCGACTCGGAGTGCGAAATCAAAATCGAAAATGTTCGCCAAAAACCCACTGGGCCGATTGGTCACGCGTGTGGCGACGCCGGCATCGTCCCCTGTGCCTGGTATTTGCACCACGCCGTCGGGGTACTCGACGAGAACGGCGATGGAGGTCAGCCCACGTGGAGACGAAAAGTTCACGGCAACTTCGGCACGAGTTCCCGAGGGTGTGCAGGTGAGGATGGTGCAGTCCTCCGGACAGGAATCCGCCGGAGGGTTGGTGACGAGGTTGCCGTCGTCGCAGGTTTCTGGTGGCTCGACGACGCCGTTGCCGCAAACCGCCGGGGCGAGCGTCGGCGTCGGGCTTGGGGACGGGGACGACGTCGGGGTTGCCGTTGGAGGTAACGATGTGGGCGATGGTTGCAGGGTGGGCGTGGGCGGCGGGACTTCCGTGTGCGTGGCCGTCGCCGCGGCCGTGCGTGTGGGCGAGGTGGTTGGCGTCAGGCTGGAAGCCGGCGTTGGCGGAGCCGGACAGCCGAGTGGATACACGAGCACCTGGTCGATCACCTGGAGCAGGTCGCCCACGTCAATGCGGCCGCTGCCATTGACATCACCGCTTGCGCAGGGACGCGGCAAGGCCGAACACCCGCCTGGCTCGCCGTCGCACAGCAAAATCAACGCGACCATGCGGGTAATGTCGGCCGCAGTCACGGTGCCGGAGCCGTTGCAGTCTCCGGGACAGGCAAAACTCGCCGATGCATACAACAGCGCGGCTGTGGTCACGAGAATCCATTTGGGCTTGGACCGTTTCGGCATCATAGTTCCCCCCACCTTCAAAAGGTGTAAGTCAAGCTCAGGCTGACTTTTACGCCGGTCGTGAAACGCTTCTGCACGATATCCGCTTGGGTGAACACGTATTGGTCGTTCAGCAAATTCTCGGCCGTGAGCTTGACTTGGATCGGTGCGGAAAACGGGTGCACGGTGGTGAGATAGGCGGCGTCCAGTTGGTCGCGGCGTTCCTCGTACACCTCCGGGATCAACGGTTGTTTGGTGACCGGATCGGTGTCTGGCGGGCCGGCAGCTTCCACCCGGCGATCCGCGGTATTGTAAAGAAGCCGGATTTCGCCCCACCGCGCATGCTTGTAATTCAGGCCTGCGTTCACGATGAACGGTGCCTGGCCTTGCAACGTGCGCTTGCGGATGGACCCGGAGTCTTGAAGGATCTGGGCTTCGGAATCGGCCCAAGTAAAATTGGTAAAGAAGGACAGGCCTTCGAGCTTTTGCCAGGCACGACTCGCGGCGACGCGTGTTTCGAGTTCCCAACCGAGAACGTTCGCGCTTCGCGCATTGCGCGGCTTGAACACCCGGTTGGCCCCTTCGTAGAAAATTACCTGTTCGATCGGATTGGTGAAGTCCTTGTAGAAGAAGCTCACAGAGAAGAGCTCTTCGGGGCTAAGAAACCACTCCCAGCGCACGTCGTAGTTTTGGATCGCCGCTGTTTGCAGCGTGGGATCGCCGGCTTTGGTTTCCAGCGAACCTTGTTCCGGGTATTGCGTGGGGGAAAGTTCGCGCAGATCGGGGCGAGTCAATGTCTCGCTCCACGACAGGCGCACATTCATGTCGGTGCGCGGTCGGTAGCGGAGCCCCAGGGCCGGGAGCGGGTCCAATTCCGTCTTGGTCAGCGGAACCCGCTTCGCGTTCGCGGCGAAGAAGCGCTCGCGCAAATGCCAATACTCGGTGCGGGTCCCGCCAATCAGGAGAACTTCGTGCCGCTCCTCGCTGCGCCGGTAGACCGGCAACTCCAGCATGGCATAGCCCGCGACAACTTCTTCGTTTGCCGAGAAGGAATCGCGCGGCTTGCTTTCTTCGCGGAAGCCCACACCGCGGTGGAACGGGTTTGGGCCGAGGTTTTGCGGGGCAAAAATTTCCTCTGTCGGAAGGCGTTGCAACTCGGGAACGTCCTTCACATCGAAGATAAATTGGCGTAGCCCTTGGTCGCGTTCGCGGAACGTGTACGCCGGGCCGAAGCGCAACAAGCGGGCGGCCCGCGGCAGCACCGCAGGCGGTTCGGGGAAGGCGGAGCTCGAAATCCACGGCGGAATCCGTAAGACGCTCTTCCAGGAAGCCAAAAATGCGCCGGCCGCCGAAGTTGTTATTGATGAAAATGTTCCCCTCGGTCACATCGCGGGTCTGCAACCGCCCATCGGGTTGATCTTGGGTCGTGTAGCCATAGGCGGTGCGCCAGCGGGCCCCGAGGTTAGCGCCGATGCGGTGCTGGCCACCGAGTTGGCCGAAGGCCAGGGTGTCCACGGTGTACCGGAAGCGGGTAAATGCCAGCGTGTGGCCGGTCGAGTCTTCTACGCCGAGGGACCTGCGCGTCTCGTCGGTGGCGTTGCGGTTCACGAGCGCACGGAAGAAGATTTCGTGTTCCTCGTTGAAACGGTAGCCACTGTTGAGCAGTCCCCCGAGACGCGCTTCGAACGTGCTGAGCCGATTGTCGAAGCGGTCCGCAACCTCCGCCCGATCCCCTGCGAACAGCACGTTGGAGGTGAGCAGGTTTTGGCGCTTGTACTCGGTTCGGTAGAGACCTGCGAGGCTGACGCCGAGAGGTCCCCAGCGCGTTCCAGCGGAAAAGTTGAAGCCCAAGTTCGGTGGCGCCGAGATGCGCGACGGTTCCCAGATATTGTCGAAGGCGCGTGCAAACGCTTGCGCCCGTGCGGGGGTGCGGTTCACCTCGGATGCTCGGTCCGGAACGATGTCCGGCAAGCGGCGAAAGTGCTCGCCCAAAGCGAAGGAGTCGGCCGGGCCGGCTGCCCGATACGTATCGAAAGTTTTGAAGCTCGCGTTGGTATTCACGCCCGGATGCGAGCCCGACACTGAGGCCGGTCTCCTCGGGAACCGATTTGAGGTAAATGTCCGCCAGTGCCCCGGAAAAATCGCCCGGCAAATCTGGTTGGAACGTTTTGACCAGGGACACCGACTCGATAAATTCGGCCGGGAAGAGATCGAGGGGAACGACGCGCCGCTCCGGGTCCGTGCTGGGCAGGCGACTCCCTTGTAGTCGCGCCGCGGAATACCGCTCGTTCAAACCGCGGACGTTGATGTACTTGTCGTCCTTGACTACCACCGCCGGCAGTCGCAGGACAATTTCTCCGGCGTCGCTGTCGGGGCTCACGCGAATTTCTTGCGCGCTGATGTTTTCGCTGACGCTCGTAGCCTCGCGCCGGAGTTCCATTTGCACGCGGGCGCTGCCCCGCTCCGCCTTCGCAACCACTTCGACCGTTTCTGTAGCTGCTTCTCCTTCGGCGAGGAGCTCGACCACGGTTTCCGTAACCTGCCCCGCAGCCACCATAAGATTTTGCACGCGCATACTGCGGTAAAACGGTGCAAAAACCCGGATCTCGTAGCGCCCGGGCGGCACGGTGAATTTGAAGCGGCCGTCCAGGTCCGTGCGCGTTTGCTTGCCCGTGCCGACCAGTTCTACGCCCGCGTCTATTACCGGCTCTTTACTCTGTTGGTCGCGGACGACGCCTTGCAAAGTTCCCGCAGCCGCCTGCGCCCACAGCGGCACGGGAGCGCAGGAAATGATGGCGAACAGGATGGAGATCCGGGCCGAGCTAGGCCACCGGCGCGGGAACATAACGGCAATGACGGAAGTGATCACGGGGCCAGGGTAAAAGCAGGCGGATGTTGGGCGGAGGTTACGCGAGCGTGAACAATTCGTGAAACGTGTGGGTTTGTTTTTTTGCGAAAAGTTCGCGCTCCTGTGACCGAACGTTCACGTTTCCGGAGTAATCTCGCGCCGCCGTTAGCGCAGATTCCGTGGAACGTCGCGAGCCGGTTTCACGGGGAATCGCCGGTGAACGGCAGGCTCGCGAGAGGAGGGAGAACTCATGGGATTCGCATGGAACGTGCAACGTGGGCCAGGCTGATTCGGTGATCGGCAGATCGCGTCCCGGAGAGGGAAAGGTGTGGGTCGCTCGATCCCGAAAGAACGCAAGCAAAACCATCTCGAGGAGGAATGCGTATGGTGCATCCAGTGCACGCGAAGTTGGAGCAAATTCAGAATCGGTTGGAAGAGAAGGTTGCCACCGCGGTGGCGGCGTCGGGCCTGTTCGGCGCTGGATTGCCGGTGTCGGCGCAAGACGCGCCCAAGTGTTACACCGCGATCGGTGCGGAGACGCGCAGTTTAGGCAAGACGGCCGCTTCGGGTCAGGAGAAGTGCCACATACTGGCACAAAAGGTCGGCGTGCCCGGCGGCCTGTGTAACAACGTCGAGGGTTTCCCGTTCACGATCATCGATGGCGGCAAGTATGCGCGCGCGGAGGAAAAAACCCTAGAGAAGCTCGCTGCCAAGTGCCCGCAGCCGGCGGCGCAAGCGGCGACGGATGCGTTGCCGGGAGATACGCTGGAAAACAAGTTGCCGTCGTTGCGTTCCCTGGCAAGCGAGCGTGCGAGCAAATTGCTCGGAAACGTGACGCTTGGAAACGACCCGGTAAAGCGCAAGTGCTTCAAAGTCATCTCGTCGGCACGCCGCGCGATCGCCGACAAAATGATGAACGCCGCGATTCAGTGCCAGAAGAGCGCGGCGCCAGGTTCGGCGCTGAACTTGTCTTCGTGTTTGGACGATTCAGCCCTTGCCACGTTCCTCAACGGGCGCAAGGCGGCGATCCAGGCGGCCTGCCCGGGCTTGACGGGTGCGCAAGTGGGTAGCTGCGATCCGCTGCCCGACTGTGTCGTGGAAGCGGCGCTGGCCGAAGGGAAGAGCCTGGCCACCATTGCGTACCCGGGAGAAAACTGTACCAAGGGGACCCCGAACGCAAACGCCCGTACGGTCAACGTCAACCTGAACACGCCGATCTCATTGGGGGGCGTGACCGTCTTAGTTCGCTACCCGCGGTTCGATGCGGGGATCGATGAAAACGGCGCGGACATTGACCTTGGGCGCTTCACGTCGCCGGTGGCGTTTCTGGACGCGTTCGATCTCGACGATGCTGTGCGGGTTTCGGCTTTGGATTCGGCCGGTATTTCCAGCGGGTTTGTTGACCAGCATCTCCTTCGACGTATGCCGCCCCGCGTTTCCGCAGGGCCTGTGCAGTGTCACCACCGCGCAGGCGTGCACATCCGCCAACGACTGCCGGGCTCCCGCGTGCTCCGGTTGCCAACCAGCAAACAAGTGCACGGGGGACGGCGCCACGACCTGCACGTCCGACGCGCAATGCGTGGGCAACGGCACGTGCGGAGAAAAGTGCGTGGCCCAGGGGCGCTCGTGCAGCCTGAGTCAGTGGATCAACTGCCAGACGGATAGCGACTGCCCGGCCACGGAAGCGTGTTTGTCGCAGTTCGCTCTGACGAGTTGCGAGGTCGAGTCGGCTGCGGACCTGAGCGGGAATCCGGTGCAAGGCGTGAGCTGCACGGTCACGGTCACCGAACCGTAAGTTCGGCAAGTACGCGTAAAAGAGGAGAAACGAGAATGAAGTCACGGTCAATGGTTTGTCGGAGTGTTTCGATTGCAGTGGGCATGGCGCTCGCTTTGTGGGGAGGGGCTCGTTCGGTGCATGCCGTCTGTACGGGGGACCCCAACGGCGGGGGGATTACGCTGGCCGATGTGTCGTTGATGCTCAAGTGCATCAACAACCCTGCAGATCCCGCGTGTGGTGCGGCTTGCGGCGGTCAGGGAATTTTGAATTGTGCGGATGTGAACCTGGATGGCACGTTGAACATCAACGACGCGGTGATCGTGCTGAACGAGACTAGCCCGGGCTGCAACCGCAACGTGGTGCCCATGTGCGCAAGCCCGGGGCCGGTTTTGCCCTGCGGAAGTACGATCTCGGAGGACATCACGAGCAATGTCGTACTGGGAAGCTGCGAGTACTTTGTGGACGGTACGGTGTTCGTGCAGCCGGGCACAGTGGTGACAGTTCGGCCCGGCGCGGTCGTGAAGGGACGCAAAGTCTCGTCGGATGGAAGTCCGTCGGCGCTGGTGTTTTTGCAAGGCGACTGCTCGGATGGAAACCCGTTTACTGCCCGCATCAACGCGGCAGGCACCCCGAATGCGCCGATCGTGTTCACCTCGGATCAACCGGTGGGCTCGCGGCAGGCCGGCGACTGGGGTGGAGTAGCTTTTCAAGGCTGCTCGATCGTGAACTTGCCCGGAGGATCGGGAACACCGGAAGGTTTGGTGGGCGTGGTATTCGGTGGCGGTGCCACCCCCATCCTGAACGAAAGCAGCGGCATTGCCCGTTATGTGCGAACCGAGTTTGCGGGCCGCGAGTTGTCGCCCGACAACGAGTTGAACGTCTGGACCATGAACGCACTGGGGAGTTGCACGCAGTTCGACTGGTTGCAGGCGCACATGGGGAAGGATGATGGTTTCGAATGGTTCGGTGGGACGAACAACAGCAAGTACCTTGTGGCCACCGCCAACGCCGACGACCAGCTCGACTGGCAGTTGGGCACGCTTTCCAAGGTGCAATTTGCATTCGGCGCACAGTACGCCGGCAACCTCGACACTGCGGGTAGCCACGGTTTCGAAACCGATAACAATGAAAACAATTTCACGGCGACCCCGGTGTCGGACCCGCGCTTCTGTAACGTCACCATCGTTGGCGGCAAAGGCCAGGCGGGGCACCCGTCGGGCGACTTCTTCGGCTTTTTCCACCGGCGGGGCACAGGCGGACGGCTCGCCAACGTGCTCATCACGGGCATGGACGATGCGGCGTTGCAGCTCCGCGATGCGGCCACTGGCCAACATGCTTGCAGCGGCACCTGCCTCGTGAGCGGCAACCCGCGGACGGATGGGGTCGCCACTTGTGATGGCTCGCCTTTCACCCTGGGCGGCGCGGCGCCGATTCTCCGCCACTACTCGGTTTTACTGTTCAATAACGGCACGGGCGGAACGGAGCTTTGCCGGAACAAAACCGGCTCGGGAAACACCGGCTCCGCCTGCAATTCCTGTGAGTACATGGCGCTTCTGCAGGCGGCAGGGGAAGTCTCCACCGCCGATCCGGGTTTGACGATTGGCACGTTCCCCTCGCCCGCGGTGGTCGATCCGCGCCCGGCCAATGTCGCGGCTGTTTCAGGTGGTGTAGATTGCGGGACGCTGTTTGCCGACCCCTACTTCGATAGCGCTACGTACATTGGCGCGTTCGACCCGAACGGCACGAACTGGATGGTCACGCCTGGTGGCTGGATCAGCTTGGTGACCCAGTAACTCGTCTTTCGGCGGATGCTCTGGAGTGGCGGGGTGCCGGCGGCGCCCCGCCACTTTTCTGTGCGCGGAGTTGGAGAAGCAAGGACCATGCGGAAAATGAGGAAAACGAGAAGGGAAGACAGGATAGGGGCGAAGGCAGCCGGGCGCAGGACCCAAGCGGCGCTGGTGCTGTGGCTCTGTGTCGCGACGGGTGTTGCCTGCGGCCGAGGCGAAACACGCTCGGCCTCGGCGGAAACGGTGCAGCCTGCATCGGGCCCGGTGGCTGTCCGGCGACTCTTGCAGGATGTTGCCACTGCACTGTGCCAGCAGGATCGAGATCGGCTCTTGGCAGTGCTGGTAACGGAGGATGAGTACCGCAACGTGATTCTTCCAGGATCGGTGCCGGTGGGCGAACCGTTGGTGACCATGCCACCGGCGAAAGCGGAGTACTTCACCCGCTTGCATCGGACGAAGAGCGCATACGCGCTCGCGGCTTTGATGGCTGCCTGTCCAATGGGCTCGTTGAAGTTCGAGGAGGTAGAACTGCCCGACAAGGTCGAACAGCGGGCGGGCTACACTTTGTATCGGGATCCGAAGCTGCGCTTCCGCGACGCCCAGGGCGAGACGGTCGAGTTGGAACCCGGAAGCGTGGTGGAGTTTTCCGGGCAGGTAAAGATGCTCTCGTACTATAGAGATTGAGCCGAGGCGCACGTGCGCGCCCGAGTTGCGACAGCAGGCAACCGCCCGGACGCGACGGTGGATACAGGGCTTCACGCGGCGTTGATGCTCCGCGCAGGTTTAAAGAATTCGTAACGTTCTTTTCACGGCGCCGTAGGAAATTTCTGCGATACATCAGTCCGTGCGCAACTCGACGACGGCATCGGAAATGAGCTGGGGAGCTTTTGGCGGCTACGATGTGGAGGGCCCGGCCCCTCGCCAAAATTGGTGGCTGGCGGCGCTGCTTGCGCTGGGCGGTTACGCCGCCATTTTTTACGCCCTGGTTGTGCTGCCGCCGACCCCGCCGGAACGCCCGGAACCCGAAAAGCCGCGGGAGGTGACCTTTCAGGAGCTGGTACCTCCCAAGGTCGAACCGCCGCCGCGGCCGGTCGCAGAACCGGCACCCGTTGCAGCCGCCCCGGTGATCCCGAAGCGCTTGAAAGTGCGAAAGGTGGAAGCGGCTCCGCCCCCGAAACCGCTGGTTGCACCGAAGGAGATGCCGAAAGAGGCACCGCGGGAGGCGGACCCATCGGAAGATAAAGGTGTGGCGGTGGTGGGCGATCCCGCCTTGGGGGGCGATCCTGCCGGACGTGAAGGTGGAGTGGCGGGGGCGAACGTCGTGGAAGCGATTGCACTGCCGGAGAATGCGGACCCGCCGGCGCCGCTACCCAGCAATCGTCCGCCGGCGTATCCGCAAGAAGCGCGGGCCGAGGGCCGAACGGGCGTAGTGGTGTTGAAAGTCGTGATTGCCACCGATGGATCGGTGGCCGATGTCTCGGTACTGCGGGGAGAAGAACCGTTTGTGTCTGCAGCCGTGAGTGCCGTGCGGCAGTGGCGATACAAGCCGGCCGTGTACCAAGGCAAGCCCATCACGGTGTACCGGATCATCCAGATTCCATTCAAATTGCAAGCGTAGGGAGGGACCGTTCATGCAGTTCACTTGGCAAGAGCTCTGGCAGCACATGGGTGCGCCCGCACTCATTGTGGCGGGCACGTTGTTGGTCATGGGCTTTTTGTCGCTCATGGTTTTCTTGGAGCGTCTGCTTACGTTCACGTGGTCGCGATGGACGTCGCGGCGCTTCGCGCGCGTAGTACGTCCGCTCCGCGCGGAAGGTAACTTACGGGCGGTCGCGGAGAAGAGCAAAGCCTTCTCGCGAGGGTACTTGGCGCGTGTGATGGGCGCAGGTTTGGAGACATACTTTCACGCAACGCACCACCACGCCGGCGGCCTGAGCCCCTTGGAGAAGACGCAACGCCACATGGAGCGGTACTTGGAGCAGGTGGGTGCGGAGCTGCGGCGCGGCTTTACCGTCTTAGCCGCCGTGGGCTCGATCGCGCCGTTCGTCGGTTTGCTGGGCACGGTGCTGGGAATCATCTCGGCGTTCCAGGGAATTGCGGACACAGGCAGCGGTGGGCTTTCAGCCGTGGCGGGAGGCATCTCCGAAGCTTTGGTGGAGACCGCACTCGGGCTCACCGTCGCGATTCCGGCGGTGCTGGCGTACAATTTCTCTGTCGGCGCGGGCCAACGCCGAGGAAATGCAGCTCAAAAATGCGCTCGGCGAGTTGCTCGACCAGATCGAGGACTTGGAGGCGTCGGGCAAGTTGGCGGTGACGGCGCCAGCGGCGGCGCCGGCCGCTGGCGGTTGTCCGCGGGTCGCGAACGGATCGCCGAGCATCGCTGTCGGAGGAGAGCTGTTGGCATGAAGCGGCGCAGCTTACGCGGCCACTACGCCGCCGTAGAACCGGAAATCAACGTGACGCCGCTCGTGGACGTCGTGCTCGTGCTGCTGATCATCTTCATGGTGGTGGTTCCGCAGATGCAGGAAGGAGCGGCCAGTGGAACTGCCGCGGGTGTACCATGCGGACCCGGAACACAAAGCCACGCTGGATCCATGGTCTCTCACGGTCACCCGCTCGGGGGAGACCTACTTTGGCGAGCAGAAGCTCGAAGGCGAAGAGATCCACGGACGTGCTCTTCGGGTTGCGGCAGAGCGATGCGAACCGGCGCGTGGTGGTGCGTGCGGACGCGGGGGTCGCGTGGTCGAAGGTGCGCGAGGTGTTAGCCAGCGTGCAGCAAGCTGGTTTCCCCGGAGCTTCGCTTCTGGTGAACCAGCGCAAGGGGAGCGCGGGCGATCCGCCGGAGGGAGGATGATGCATGGCAATGCAGGTGGGAACTCCCAAGGGGAAGCAACCCGCACCCACGATCAATGTCACGCCACTGGTGGATGTCGTGCTGGTGTTGCTGATCATCTTCATGGTCGTCACGCCGTTGTTGGACCGCAAGTTTTGGGTGCATACCCCGAAGCAGGAGAAAGGTGGAGGTCCAGCAACCCAACGAGTCGGAAGCCCCGCTGGTGTTACGTGTCGACTTCTCAGGGGCAAGCGTGGAGGTCAATGGGGTAGCCATGACGCTCGATGAGCTGCGCGAGCGGTTGCCGCGAATGTTTGCGGCGCGAGATGACCATGTTCTGTTCGTAACCGCGGGAGATGAAGTGGCGTACGGCGCGGTGGTGCAAGCGATGGATGTGGCGCGGGAGGCCGGAGCCGTCACCATTGCGCCCCTGACAAAACCTTTGGCGGCGGGGGGTTCTTGAGTCATGCGCCGGTCTGAATCGCAAGAATGGGGCGTACCAGGTGATGCCGGAACCGGGAGCGGCGAGGTGCTGCAGTGCGGCGCGATTTGTGCCGACCTCGACGCATACGAAGTGACCGTGGATGGCGAGCCCGTGCAAGTGTACTTGCGGGAATTCGAGATCTTGGTGTTGCTGCTGCGCCATCCGAACCGGGTACTGGCGTCGCGAGGAGATCATTGCGGCCGTTTGGGGCGAGGCGGACGCGGTGGAACCGACGAACGATTGACGTCCACATTCGGCGGCTGCGGACGCATTTGGGTGGCCGCAAGGGCGCGGGGAGCGCGATCGTGACCGTGCGCGGCGTTGGCTACAAGCTGGATGCTCGGCGGTGCGGGGCACGAGTCGCCAATCCTCTTTCGAGGGAATAGCGAGCTCGGAATCGAACTCCTCACATCCAGAGCGATTTCACGGTTTTGTAACACAAACGTAAGCTTCTCATCACGCTTTCCGTGTAGTTCGTGTCTCCATTCTGTCGTTTTCGGAAAAGGAGAGCGTGATGAAATCGAGGCAGGTCTTGGTCGTATGCGCGGCCACGTTGGTGGCCTGGCAAGAGGTTCGCGCAGGCACCCTGTGCGATACGTTGCAGCAAAAAGGGATTTTGAGTGCCGAGGAAGCCTCTCGCTGCCGTGCGGAGTTGCGCCAATCTGCAACGCAGACCGAAACGCCGGCGGCGGGCGGCACAGTTACAAAAACGTCCGGCAGTGCCGGGCCTAGCTACAAAGTAGGATCGGGATTTCAGTGGAGCAGCAGCGAGACCGCGCCGGCAGCTTACGGCGAGGACACACAAAAGCCGCGGTTTTCGATGGCGCTGGGCAACCGCTTGCAGGTGCGGTACACGTATTTGGACCCGGACGTGCCGGGCTCCAGCGCAAACTCGCTGTTCCGCATTCGCCGCTTCAAGTTGTTCTTGAATGGCAATGCGTTTTACCCGTGGCTCAAGTACAAGTTGCAAGCCGATTGGGTGGGGGGGCACGACAGTGCGGCGAACACGCAACGGCCGGAGTTGGACGACGCCTTCGTGGACGTTGCGTACTTCCCCTTTGCCGCCGTTGCAAGTTGGCCAATACAAGGTCCCGTTCAACCGTTCGGAGCTCACCTCGTCTGGGGCGTTGCAATTCGTGGATCGGGCAATCACGAACACGAGATTTTCGCTGGTCCGCGACCAGGGCGTGAGCGTGCACGGTGCTCTGGGCGAGAGCAGAGAAGCCGTGGCTCGAATATGCCGCAGGGGTGTTCAACGGAACGGGGCGAAACCGGGCCGACAAAGAAGATTCGGATCACATGGGCGCCGCGCGGGTGTACTGGATGCCATTGGGCCCCATGAAGTATTCGGAATCGGACTGTAGAGCAGACTCCCCATCCCGTAGTGGGTATCGGGGGTGGGTACGTTTTCAATGTCGTTCGCGCCCGTTCCTCGTCGGTGTCGGCGCTGACGGCGTCGTTTCCGGACCCTCGTGACCCGAGCCAAGTCATTACCTCGCAAATTGGCCAGCGCACCACCGTGACCATCTCGGAAGCGGAATATCACCGGGCCACCGCCGACGTTCACTTCAAGTGGGAAGGTGCATCCCTTTTGGGAGACTACTTCTTCGAGACGCGGGACGACAAAACGCCACGGCTAACGATCACGGATGCGCTCTTTGGCCAGCCGGCAACGACGCGAACTTCGTTCGGTGCCCCGCGGGGGACGACGCAAACGCACGGATTCAATGTGCAAGCGGGTTACTTCGTGATACCTCGCACGGTCGAAGTTGCGGCCCGCTATGCGCGGGTGGATCCCGATGGGCCAGGGAATCGCCAGGAGGAGTACCGCGGTGCGATCAGTTGGTTTATCTGGCAGCATGCCCTGAAAGTACAGGCGGACGTTGGAGAAGTCGTCTCCCAGGTGCCTCAGGGACCAGATCGGCAGGATCTGGAAGCGCGAACACAGCTTCAGGTGATTTTTTAGCCGGAAGCGAACTCGAAGGTTGGAACAAAAAGGAGGGCTTCGATGGACTCGAGACAGAGATTGTGGATGGTCGTCGCTGCTGCGCTTCTTGCGGCACGTGTGCATGCGGAAGAGTTGGTGCAGGTTGACCCCGCGACTGCCTGCGTATGAGCGCGTCAGCGGGGTCAGTGGCGCTCTCAACAGTGTGGGCAGCGACACGATGAATAACCTCATGACGCTTTGGGCCGAGGGGTTTGCCAAAGTGTACCCGAACGTGAAGGTTCAGGTCGAAGGAAAAGGATCGAGCACGGCTCCGGCGGCTTTGATTGCGCGCACGGCACAACTAGGCCCGATGTCACGCCCGATGAAAGAAACCGAGCGCGATCAGTTCGAGGCCAAGTTTGGTTACAAGCCCACCGAGATCAAAACAGCCGTGGACGCCTTGGCCGTGTACGTCCACAAGGACAACCCGATTTCTTCGTTGAGCTTGCCCCAGGTGGACGCCATTTTCTCGAAAACCCGCCGTTTAGGTCATCCCCATTCGATTGATTTCTGGGGACAGCTCGGGCTTACGGGCGTGTGGGAAAATCGGCGGATCAGTCTGTACGGTCGAAATTCGGCGTCGGGTACTTACGGCTTTTTCAAAGAGCATGCCCTCGGCGGAGGAGACTTCAAGGATGAGGTCAAGGAGCAGCCGGGTTCTGCCTCTGTCGTGCAAGGCGTGAGTGAAGACCCTGCCGGTATTGGCTACAGCGGCATTGGTTATCGCACTTCCGGGGTGAAAGCACTCCCGCTCGCGCCCAAAGAGGGTGTGCCGCCAGTGGAACCCAGCGCAGCGAATGTGTACAAGGGAAGTTACCCTCTAGCGCGCTTTTTGTTCGTGTACATCAACAAAGAGCCTGGGAAGCCCTTGGATCCGTTGGTGCGGGAGTTCCTGAAGTTCGTGCTTTCGAAGGAAGGCCAAGAAATCGTGGTGAAGGATGGTTACTTGCCGCTGCCTGCAAAGGTTGTGCAGGCAGAGCGGGCAAAGCTGGAGTGAGACGGGAATAGGGAGAACGGGGTGCAAACCGAAGCCGCACGCGCCGCGTTGTGGGCTGCTCGGACAGTTCGGCGGCGCTGGACCGATTTGGCGGCCCGCGCTGTGGTGGCTTTGGGCGGGCTCGCAACGGTTGCCAGCATTGTGACCATGCTGGTGTTCTTGGGCACGGAAACTTGGCCCCTCGCCCGCGGTGCGCGTGTTGTGGGTGTGGATCGAGTTGCCATACCTGTGCATCCGCAAATCGTGAATGTCAGTACCGACGAATACCGCGAGTCCGCGCAAATCATTCGGGCCAATGGGGTGATGGAGTTTTTTCGTTTGCGGGATGGGGCGCTTCTCCAGCGGTTGCAGTTGCCGCAGACAGAAGGTCAGCAGGTCCGGTCGGCGCTGCGGGTGGGCCCGGATCAGATCTATCTGTGGAGAGACGACGGCCATTTGTTGGCGCTGCGGTTGCGCATAGAGCCCCAGTACGATGCGGGCACGCGTCGGCTCGATGCAAAGGTGGATCTCCTCGGACAGTGGCCGCTGGTGTCTTCGCAAGAAACGCCGGCGGTCTTTGCTGCTTCCGTAGTTCGCGACGGCAACGTCACCGTGGCCTGGCTTGGAGGGGGAGGGACGGTCCAGTTGTGGTGGCGCCGTGCCTCGACCAGTTTGTTTGGCGAAGAAGAATCCGCTGAGGGACGCGTCACTGTGGCCACCGTGCAAGGCAACGTGCTGGTGCTCAATGGGCGAGGCGACCGACTCTTGGTGGGCCGGGAAGATGGCGGAATCCAAATGTGGGACTTGAGCGACCCGGCCTCCCCTGTTCGAGTGGATGAACGTTCCGCCACGAACGGCGAGCCAATCCCGGTGACCGCGCTCGCGTACTTGCTCGGAGACCAGGCATTTGTCGTCGGGGATCAACTGGGTCGGGTGTCCGTTTGGCAGCCGGTGCGCGGCAGTGCCGACCGTTCGGGTTGGCAACTCGAGCGCATCCACCTGTTCGTTCCCCATCGCGCTCCGGTTGCATGGATCCATGTATCGCAGCGCGACAAAGGGTTCGTGACGACGGATCGGCAGGGGAACATCGCCTTGCGGCATTCGACCTCGGAGCAAACCTTGTGCGAGCTCGATCTCGATAGCCCCCCGTTGGTCGGGGCCGTGCTCGCTCCCAAAGCAGATGGGATCATTGCCTTGAGCCGGGATGGCGGACTGCTCAGTTGGGGCATCCACAACCCTCACCCCGAGATTACGCTGCGGACTTTATTCGGTAAGGTTTGGTACGAGGGTTATGCAGTGCCGGAGTATGTTTGGCAGTCCACGGGAGGGACCGACGACTTCGAGCCGAAGTTTAGTTTGACCCCGCTGCTGTTCGGTACAGTCAAAGGTACGGTGTATGCCTTGTTGTTCGCTGTGCCGATCGCGGTCTTAGCCGCGTTGTACACGGCGCTCTTCAGTCCCCCTGCGGTGCGCAACGTGGTGAAGCCCACGGTGGAGGTCATGGCGGCGTTGCCCAGCGTGGTGCTGGGATTCGTCGCCGGCTTGGTGTTGGCCCCAGCGCTGGAACGGCACATGCCTGGTTTTCTGCTCGCGCTGGTGGGCGCCCCGCTCATGATTGCTCTTCTGGGAACCGCATGGTTCTTTGCGCCGCGCTCTTGGAGGGGGGGATTACCGCACGGTTTCGAGGTCGTGGCGGCTGGCGTTGCGTTGTGCGCTTTGGGTATCGGTTGTTGGGCTGCGAGCGGTTGGTTCGAACGGGTCCTCTTTTGGGGCGATTTCCGGCACTGGCTTAGCGATACACTAGGCGCGCGGTTCGATCAGCGGAACTGCGTTGTGGTGGGTCTGGCCATGGGTTTTGCGGTCATTCCGCTGATCTTTGCGATCACGGAGGAGGCGTTGTCCAACGTACCGCAACGTTTGGTCTCTGCGTCGTTGGCGCTGGGTGCCACACCGTGGCAAACGGCGATGCGGGTGGTGCTTCCCGCAGCGAGTCCGGGAATCTTTTCTGCGGTCATGATTGGATTTGGCCGCGCCGTCGGCGAAACGATGATCGTGCTCATGGCCACCGGCAACACTCCCGTGATGGAATGGAATATTTTCACCGGGATGCGGACCTTGTCCGCGAACATTGCGGTGGAAATTCCCGAGGCGCCGTATGCGAGCACGTTGTACCGGGTGCTGTTTCTCGCTGCGCTGTTGTTGTTCGTGGTCACCTTCGTGGTCAACACGCTAGCGGAAATCGTGCGGCAGCGACTGCGCGAGCGCTACCAGCAAATGTAAGAGGGACCGATGACTGCCGCCCTTGCTCGCCTGTGGAGAACTGGAGATCCATTCGTGTGGTTGACTGCGGGAGCGCTGGCCACTGCGCTCATGATGATCGTGGGCTTGCTGGCGCTGATCTTGAGCCAGGCGTTGGGCGTCTTTTGGCCGCGGGCTGTGGCGCAAATCGAGATTGTGGGTGGCGGCGTTGTCGTGGGTTCGATTCGCGCTGAGGAGTCGCTACCCGATGCCGAGGGGCGTATCGGAGGCGAGCGGCGCATCCTGGTGCAGGTGGGCAATCGCGACTTTTGGGGCGCGGACTTTCGCTGGCTACCGTCGAGCTCCGTCCTCGGAGTTCGTTACCCTCGCGACCTGGTCACGCTCGAACGGGAGGAATGGGGAAATTTTTATGGTTGGGTGGATGGCTTGCGGATAGGGGAAACGACGGTTGCCACCGGACCTGAGGCCACCTGGCAAGCGATGATGGCGAGGCTGCCCGCCGCGCGAGCGTTGGCTGCACGAATTCAAGAGATCGAGCGCAAGCAGCTCGGGGACATTAACCAATCCATCGAGGAGGCGCGTTTGCGTTTGCGACGTTTGGAGTACCGTGCCGCGCCCCCGCAAGCGAGCGCGAGGCCGTGCTGGCTCGTATCGCCGAGTTACAAACGGAATACGATGGGGTGCACCGCCAACTCGAGGCATTGCGTGCCCAAGTGAACGAGGAGCGGTTGACGTTGCGGGCGGCAAACGGCGCCGTGAAGGAGATCGTCCTCGCCTCGGTGGTGCGCGCCTATCGGCCGAACACGTTGTCCGTTTGGGGAAAATTGCGCGTCTATGCGAGTAAATTGTGGGAGTTTATCAGCGGTGACCCGCGGGAATCCAACACCGAAGGAGGGGTGTTTCCGGCGATTTTCGGCACCGTCCTGATGGTACTGATCATGAGTGTAGCGGTGGTACCGTTTGGGGTGCTCGCCGCACTGTACTTGCGGGAGTATGCGAAGGCTGGATTTTGGGTGCGATTGGTGCGCATCGCTGTCAACAATTTGGCCGGTGTGCCGTCCATCGTCTTCGGGGTGTTCGGGTTGGGGTTCTTCGTGTACTTCGTGGGCGGGAGCATCGATGCGCTGCTGTACCCCGAGCGCCTGCCGGCACCGACATTTGGTACCGGAGGAATTTTGTGGGCATCGCTGACTTTGGCATTGCTCACCGTGCCGGTGGTGATCGTGGCCACCGAGGAAGGCTTGGCGGCCGTGCCCCGAGAAATGCGGGAGGGCTCGTACGCGCTGGGGGCCACGAAGTTCGAGACGATCAAGAACGTGGTTGTTCCGGCAGCTTTGCCCGGCGTGCTCACCGGCCTCATTTTGGCTATGGCGCGGGGTGCGGGCGAGGTGGCGCCGCTGATGATCACTGGGGTCGTCAAATTGGCTCCAACCTTGCCGCTCGATGCGCACTGGCCATTTCTCCATTTGGAGCGAAAGTTCATGCACCTCGGCTTTCATATTTACGATGTTGGCTTTCAGTCGCCGAACATCGAAGCAGCGAAACCCATGGTATACGCGACCACCTTGTTACTTGTAGGAATCGTGGTCACGCTGAACTTGGCGGCAATTTTATTGCGCGCCCGAGTGCGGCGTCGTCTCGCGGGTGGAGTGTTCTGAGAGGTCCTGGTGATGAGTCGCGCGATACCGAGCACGCCGTTGGCTGCGCCTCTTCCCGGTGCTGGGTTGCAGGAGCGCGCCGGCGTGGCAGAGAAGACCGATGAGCGAACAGATCAGGCCCTTCGCGGGGACGCTGTGCTCAGCATTCGCGACCTGTCGCTGAGCTACGACGGCCAGCAATGGGTATTGCAGGACATTAGCCTCGACATCGTCCGCCATCAGGTAACGGCGTTTATTGGGCCCTCAGGGTGCGGAAAGTCCACCTTGCTGCGTTGCTTCAATCGGTTGAATGACTTGATTGACGGAGTGCACATTCGCGGCACGATCAAGCTGGATGGCCTCGATATCTACGATCCCCGTCTCGATGTAACCGCGCTCCGCAAACGGGTAGGCATGGTGTTCCAAAAATCCAACCCGTTCCCAAAATCGGTGTACGAAAACGTGGCGTATGGTCCGCGCATCGCGGGGACGCGGAACCGGCGGCAACTGGACGAAATCGTCGAGCGCAGTTTGCGGCAAGCGGCTCTTTGGGACGAGGTCAAGGATCGCCTCCATGAGAGCGCTTTGGGCCTTTCTGGCGGGCAACAGCAGCGCCTTTGCATCGCGCGAGCTTTGGCCGTGGAGCCGGAAGTGTTGCTCATGGACGAGCCCTGCTCGGCGCTCGATCCCATTGCCACGGCCAAGATCGAGGCGCTGATTCATGACTTGAAGGGGCGTTATACAATTGTCATTGTGACACACAACATGCAGCAAGCGGCTCGGGTCTCCGACTTTACCGCGTTCTTGTATCTAGGCCGGTTGGTGGAGTACGGGCCGACGGCGAAAATTTTTACCAACCCTGAGCAAAAAGAGACGGAGGATTACATTACCGGCCGCTTTGGCTGAGAAGGGAAAGGACACCACGTTGGAACGGCGCACGCATACGGACCGTCATTTTGATGAAGAACTCCGCCAACTTCATCAAAAACTCCTCGAGATGGGTGGGTTGGTCGAGAAGCAAATCGCCAATGCAACCGAGGCATTGGTGCAGCGTGACGACGCGCTGGCTCGGCAAACCATCGAACGGGATCACACCGTCAACCGCCTCGACGTCGAAATTGACGAGTTGTGCTTGCGGCTTCTCGCACTGCACCAACCAGCAGCCCGCGACCTGCGGCTCATCACCACCGCGCTCAAGATTACGACGGACATGGAGCGGATTGGCGACATGGCGGTCAATATTTGCGAGCGGGCACTGGAGCTCAATCAAGAACCTCCTCTCAAGCCTTTCATCGATATTCCCCGCATGGTGGACATCGCCCTCGACATGTTGCGCGAGTGTCTGAACGCATTCGTGAACGAGGATGTGGACCTCGCACTGAAAGTGTGCCGGGATGACGACCAAATTGACTCCATTACCCATCAGGTGTTTCGGGAGCTCCTCTCCTACATGGTCGAAGATCCTCACACGATCACGCGCGGAATTCGCTTGATGTTTGTCGCCAAGTACATCGAGCGCATTGCCGATCACGCGACCAACATCGCCGAAATGGTGGTCTTCATGGTGCGTGGCAAAAGCATTCGGCATTTGGACATCGTCCCGCCGTCTGTGTGAACGAATGATGTCGTTCTCCCTTGCAGTGGATTCCTTGAACTTCTTGTCGCCCATGCCCCAAGGGCGCAGAATCCTCGTTGTCGAAGACGACCCGGATATTCTCGAGCTCCTCCGGTTCAATTTGCAGCAGGAAGGTTACGCGGTGAGCACCGCAACGGATGGCGCTAGCGCGCTGGAAAAGGCTCGGCGGCAAACTCCTGACCTGGTCTTGTTGGATCTCGCTTTGCCGGGGATGTCTGGGTTGGAGGTATGCCGGAAGTTACGCGAGGATCCGGTTCTGCGCGCCGTGCCGCTGGTGATGGTTACGGCCAAAGCAGATGAGGCCGATCGCATTGTCGGCTTGGAACTTGGGGCTGACGACTACATTACGAAGCCGTTTAGCGTGCGCGAGCTTTTAGCTCGCATCCGCGCCGTTCTGCGTCGCAGCGGGATGGGGGAAGTTCCGGAGCGGCTTCCAGAGGTGTACGAGCGCGGCCGGCTGCGCGTCGATTTCGATCGCCACGAAGTTTTCGTCGAAGGGCGCCTCGTGGAGCTATCGCGCAAGGAGTTCGAGCTGTTGCGCTTTTTTATTCAAAACCCCAACCGTGTGTGGGACCGATTGCAAATTCTCGACATGGTTTGGGGCGAAGATACCCACGTGGAGCCTCGCACGGTGGACGTGCACATTCGGCGCTTGCGCAAGCACATCGAAGTGGACGATGCCCATCCCCAACTGATCGTCACCGTGCGCGGGGTGGGGTACAAGTTCGACGAAAGGGCGCTGGATCGAAGTCGGTGACGGCACAAGAACGGCGGCTCTGGCATCGGGTTTGACCGTCGAGACAACGGAAGTGTCGAGTGCGATTGCGGGCGTAGCCTGGATTGTCCTGGTGCTTGCGGGTACGTTGTCCTTGGGGTTGTTTTACCGCCGTGTGCGAGAACTGCGGGCCTCGGTGGAAGCACTGAAGCGAATAGAAACTTCCAGCCCCAGTGCGATCATTCCGCGGCCGAGTTGGCTCTTCGGGTCTCTGGAACGCTCGATTGCCGAACTCGTTCACAGTTATCACCGGCGCCTGGCCGCGGCCGAGCAAGAACGCGGCTTATTGGCAGCGACCCTGAGTAGCATGCACGAGGCCGTGTTGGTGCTCGACGAGCGGGGGGACGTGATTTTGTGCAATGGCGAGGCCCAACGACTTTTTGGGGAAGAGACAGAGCTGCGGGGAAGACCATTGTTCGAGATTGCGCGCCAACCGGATTTGCTGGCTTTGGTGCGGACGAGCACGGAGACCGGCCAGGCCACCCAAGGCGAGGTCACGCTCGCGGATGGACGCTTCCTGCAAGTGCGGGTCGCTCCCGTGGCCGCACCACGACGGGAGGGCACGCTACGGTTGGTGGTTGCTCGGGATGTCACCGAGACCAAACGGCTGGAGGTCACGCGGCGAGATTTCGTCGCGAACGTGTCTCACGAGCTCCGAACTCCCTTGACTTCCATTCGCGGCTACGCCGAGACTCTGCTGGCGGGCGCGCTGCGAGATCCGGAACGAGCACGGAGTTTCGTCGCTGTGATCGAGCGGCACGCCGAACGCTTGACCCGCTTAGTGGATGACCTTTTGGCGTTGTCCAACCTCGAACTCGGGCGCGCCACATTGCGCCTGAGCTCGGTCGAGATGCCCGCGGTCGTCCAGCGTGTGCTCGAGACGTTTGCCCCGCAAGCGCGGGCAAAGCACGTCACCCTGCAGTGCGAGTGTGCGCCCCAGCTTCCTCAGGTACGGGCCGATCCGGACCGAGTCGAGCAAGTTCTCGTGAACCTGATCGACAACGCGCTGAAGTACACCGGCGAAAATGGCAGCATTCGGGTTCGTTGCCAGGTTGCCGCCGTGGCGCGCGGAACCCATTTGCGGGTGCAGCGCGCAGAAGGCTGGTGGGTAGAACTGTGTGTGGAGGACACCGGTGCTGGGATCCCGAGTCGCGATCTTCCTCGCCTCACAGAACGCTTTTATCGCGTGGACCGCGCGCGCTCGCGCGAGCTGGGCGGCACGGGCCTTGGCCTGGCGATCGTCAAACACATCATGCAAGCCCACGGAGGCGCACTGCGGATCGAGAGCACCTTGGGGCGCGGCACGACCGTGTGTGTGTACTTTCCGGTTTCGGAGATTGGCGATAAAACCTCGGCCGAGGTCCAGGTTAAAACTTGAGGGATTGGCCGCGCTGCAAACGCTCGAGGTCTTGTCTGGCCGGGAGGTAACTCGGATCTAGGAGCACGATCGTGCGTAACTGGTTCACGGCTTCGTCGCGGACTCCGGCCACCGCTGCCCGGCGTGCTTGCATGTGTAGGGCCAGAATGAAGTTGCGTTTCGCTTGTGCAGCATTGGTCCGGGCCCGTTCCGCTTCTGCATGTTCGCCAAGCTGGGTACGAATGTCTGCGAGGGCCTCCCACTGCTCGGGCGAGTCAGGGTGAAAGTCGAGATAGGTTTCGATCCAGCGGCCCGCCTCTCGAAATCGTCCTGCGCGCCAAGCCGCCTGCGCAGCATCCCAGTACAAATCGGTATCTCGTTGCGGGAGCGCCGTGGCGAGAAGTTGTTCAGCTTCCCCCCAAGCTTCGGCGAAGCGTCCCAGCGCGAGCAATGTTCGCAACCGGAGACGCCGCAACCGTATATCTGCCGGGCGCTGCTGGAGCCCCACCTCGATTTGCTCGAGCGCGCGAAGGGGCTCTTGGAGATCGTACTCCGCATTGGCCAACAAGTAGCGGGCCGAATACGATGTCGGGGCTCGTGATACGACTTCTCGAAGTGTCCCGCTCAAGCGTTGCAGCGCACTGGCATCGGGCTCTCGTTGTTCGAACTCCAATTGCGCCCGTACGGCCGAGGAAAGCGGAGTATGGCCCGCGCGTTCGATCTCGGGAAGCAAAGCTTCGGCAAGTGCGCGCCCGCCGCGACGCAGGTAGGCCAGAGCGAGCTCCGCGAGCGGAGAAGCGCCGCCAATCTCGGCCAAGTCGCGCCAATATGCAGCCGTTTCTGCCGCTTGTTGGTCCACCATGGCCCAGTTCGCTTCGTTCGTAGGTTGGTCGTAAAGCGCCTGCGGCCCCAAGAGCTCGACGAACATGTTGTCGTCGCTGTTGATCGTCGGAGCCTTTGCCGCAAGTGCCTGGACCCCGTTCGGCGACAAATACAGCAGCGCGCGGACATCATCCCCGTCAAAAAGGCCCACCCGAACGAGGTCGGCGCGTGCGGCGAACGGAAGCGTTTCCCATTGCGGAAAGTGCGCGGGGCGGATCGGTTCGTTGCCAGCAACCAAAATGAAGTCCGTGTCACCGTGGCCGGGCGCAAAGCCGTATACGTAAGGAAATGCCTCACTGACCGCCCGCAACACCGCGGCAACCGCAGCTTCGGGCATCGCATAAAGTTGCAACCACTGGACCAGTAAGCCGTCCGGCCGGAGCGCCCGCCGTGCGGCAGCAAAAAACTCGCGCGTAAACAGGTTGGCCGACCCGCTCATCCATGGGTTGGAAGGTTCCGAGATGATCAAGTCGTACGCCTGGGTCTTGGAGGCCAGTAGGGTCCGCGCATCGTCGAAGATGAGACGCACGGCTGGATGTTCCAATGGCCGGTGGTTGACGTGCTCGAAAAACCGAGAAGCCTCTTTCATGGCTGGCTCGATCTCGATGACATCGATGCGCTCTGCTCGATGCAGCGTTGCACTGCCCGCGGTGATTCCCGACGCCAGCCCAACCACAGCGACCTCGCGGGCCTCCGGCCGGAAAAAATAACCGAGGTGTCCCAGCAATACCTGCGTGCCTAAATCGCCATGAGTGCTGGCGTCGGCTTTGCCATTCACGCGTAGGCTGAGCTCGCCGAGAATGCGATGGACGGAGACGGTTGCATTCCATCCATCCCGGTACAGCAACAATTCCCCATCGAGCGGACCGCGGAGCGCAACCGGAGCAACACCCACGTCGAGTTCCGCAATCGGAAACCGAAACACTCCCCGCGCTAGCGCTTCTGGCCGGGCGCCGGGGAGGACTCCCCACACGGTTGCTGCCAGTATGCCCGCGAGCCCCAGAAGGACCGCGCGTGCAGCTCCCGCTCGCTCGCGCTGCCATAGGGTGAATACGACTGTGGTCCCAATGGTCACCGTCGCTAAACCGCGCAGGCTGGTTTCCAAGCCGAGGAGTGGAAGCATCAGGAAGCCAGCGGCAAACGCTCCGGCTGCGGAACCTAAGGTGTTCGAGAGGTACGCATAGCTCACCGCCCGCGCGCCGTGTCGCGCTCCCGAGCGAGCCACGAGGGTGACCAACAAAGGGAACAACGCACCGAAAAGAAACGTCGGGGGCAGGAGGGCCAGAGTGGTGAGAATCATGCTCGCCCACACTGCCGCTGGGTAATTGGCGCCGAAATACAGAAACAACCAGGGAAACCAATCCGGCAAAACGAACAGCAGCTGGAAGGTGACCAGGGATGCCCCGCTGAGAGCGAGCGCGACCACCGCCGTGACGAATTCCGGAGCGTGCCATCGTTCCAGCCAGTGCCGTACGGCCAAGCTCCCCAGCGCGATGCCGACTAAAAAGCTCCCGAGCATGGAGGCGAATGCGTACGACGACGAGCCGAACACAGAGGCCAGGGCTCGCGTCCAGCACACCTCGTACGCCAAGGCCACAAACCCAATGACCCCGTAGGCGGCAAGCGGTACCCAAACGGAACGACCCTCCTCGAGCCGGAATCCTCCCACAGGCGCTGGCCCTAACGCATCGCGTGGCTCCGCGAGGACCGAGGGTTTGGTGCCCGCCGCTTGCGCTCGGTCCCACACCAACACGGCCACCCCGATGAGAATGTCCGCCAGCGCGGCAACCAGGTTCGTCCCACTCAGGCCCAGCCGGGGCAGCAACGCGAAGGTGGCCCCGAACACGCCAGCGACGGCTCCGATCGTGTTGGCTCCGTACAATACGGACGTTGCCGTTCCCACGCTTGCGCCGCGGCCATCCGTGGCGCTGACCACCACCGGCAAAGTGGCCCCCATGGCCAGAGTCGGTGGCAGCAAGACCAGTTGGCTCACAGCAAATCGTGCCAAGGTGGCCGACCAAAAATCCAGGCTCGCGATCCACTGGTTGAGCTCGGCAACCACAGTACGGCACATCCAGGGAACCAAGAAGGCGCAAACCCCGATGGTGAGTTCGAGTAGACCGTAAAGGCGGACCGGCCGAAGGACTCGTGCGGCGAGCCCGCCACCAAGCCAAGCGCCGCCTCCGAGCCCGAGCATGTACGCAAAGAAAATGCTGCTGGAGGCAAGCGTTGTCGAGCCGAGCGCCAGCCGGAGCTCGCGCATCCAAACCACCTCCAGCGCTAGACTAGCCGCGCCGGACAGGACCAAGCAGGCACTCAAAAGTAAAATGTTCCCGCGGGCGCGGGGCGCCACGCTGGGCGGTTGCATGAACAGGACATCCGGCTTTGTGCGGGTGGTCTTTCGCCTGGCGGACTGACCTTGTCGCGTGCGCATCGTAACGTCCGCCACCGCTAACACATCGCCTGCTATGGGGCCATTTTCGCGCCGTCACGAAGCGGGGCGCTGCGTCGAAGGTTCTCGTTTTTGGGCGAGAAGCATGCACTCGTCCACTCGGAATCGAGAGCGAAAAAAATTTTCTTTCCTATTGAGTCCATCGCTTGACGTGGTCCGATCGGTGCTTACCTGCAAAGCCGCTCGTCGTCACGATCGAGTAAAGGAAACTCAACAAAAAGGAGGGAACGGAAATGGCTCGTTGGGATCCATGGCAAGAAATGGAAGCGTTGCGGCGCGAAATTGATCGTGCCTTTGAAAGTGCGGGGTTGCGCTTCCCGTCGCTGTTGCGCAGTGGCCTGTGGCCGGGGCGCGGCGAACGGGGCTACCCGCCGGTGAACGTGTACGAAGACAAGGACGCGTTCTACATCGAGGTGCTCGCACCTGGGGTGGACCCGAACTCGGTCACCATTACCGCGCTGCGAAATAGCGTGACGATTAGCGGCGAAAAACCGCGCGCAGTTACGGGCAAGACCGAGGCGATCCATCGCGAAGAGCGATCCTCGGGAAAGTTTTCGCGGCGCATCGAGTTGCCGGTCGAGGTAGACGAGGGCAAAGCCAAGGCCGAGTACCGCAACGGTGTCTTGCTCGTGACGCTGCCGAAGGCGGAGCAGGCAAAGCCCAAAGCCATTGCGGTGCAAGTCGGCTGAGGAGACGACAAATTTGAAACGAGGAGGGAACGATCATGGCAGAGAAAACAGTTTCCCCGACCAGCGGTTCTGCACAACCCGCACGGAGCCGGGAGGCCACGCGCGCAGAAGATCGGTACGTGGCTCCCGCGGTGGATATCTACGAGACCCCGGAGGAGCTCGTTTTGGTTGCGGACTTGCCCGGCGTGGGAAAGGATGACCTTGAGGTCCGGGTAGAGGAAGACGTCCTGACCATCCGTGCGACCCCCAAACACGCAGTTCCGGGGGAGGTCGTTTGGCGCGAGTTCGAGCTTCCGCAATTCTTTCGCCAGTTCGAACTCAGCGAGGTCATTGACCAGGAGAAAATCTCTGCGGACTTCAAGCACGGGGTTCTGACCTTGCACCTACCCAAGGCAGAAAAGGCCAAACCCAGAAAGATCGAAGTCAAAGTGAGCTGAACGAGGCTTCGGCAGCGGGCCAGTTTTAGCCGAGCGGCCCGCTGCCGGGTTTGGTGGTTCTCTTCAGCATACCGAAAGGAGGCGATCATGGCCCGGTGGCTTCCGGAACGCTGGCGCGATGCCCTGCTCGAGCTTCGGAACGATGTTCAGGATGCACTGACCCGCTGGTTTCGCCGGCGCGAAAGAGCAGAGAGTCCTCACGAGGCATCGGAGAGCGCCACCGTTGTTCCATGGGGCGGTTGGACTTGGCCCGCCATCGAAGTGGAAGACAAGGCGGATGCGATCGAGATTCGGGCGGAGTTGCCCGGCCTGAGCAAGGATGATTTTCAGCTCGAGGTGGTTGGTGACTACTTGGTGCTGCGGGGCGAAAAAAGACAAGAGCGGGAAGAGAGGAGCGACAGCTTCTGGTACTCCGAGTGTACCTATGGTGCGTTTACGCGCTGGATCCCGTTGCCGGCCGAGGTAAATGTGCCGGCTGCCGAGGCGAAATTCCGCAACGGCCGGCTCGAAGTACGATTACCGAAGCTGACCCCGGCGAAGAAGATTTCCGTCCAGGTTCGCTAGCGCTAGCAGCTCTCTCCGTAGAGGTCGTCTCGATCAGAGCGGAAGGGCCCGCGGGTGGAGTCGGCCCGGAGGCTGCAAAAGCTGGCAGAAGCCGCGATCCTGCGGTAGATGGGTCCTCGATTTGTTTCGACTCCGGCAGGAGGTGCGTCCGTGGGTGTGAGTGATTTATTTTGGCTGTTTTTTATTTTCTCCGCATTGCAGCCCATTTTGCGGCAGCGCCTGCTCGAAAGTGCGCGCCAGCGCCTGATTGCCCGCATCGAGAAGCGGCGGGGTTCGCGTGTCATTTTGCTCGTCCACCGGCAGGAGACGATGAGCTTACTGGGCTTCCCCGTGATGCGATACATTGACATCGAAGATGCGGAAGCCGTGATGCGTGCATGCGAACTCACCGATCCCGAGGTCCCCTTGGATATCGTCTTGCATACCCCCGGTGGTTTGGTTCTCGCGTCGCTGCAAATTGCGCGTGCGGTGCGGGAACACAAAGGTAAGGTTACGGTTTTTGTCCCGCATTACGCCATGTCCGGAGGCACGCTGATTGCGCTGGCGGCCGACGAAATCGTGATGTCTCCCCATGCGGTCCTCGGCCCGGTCGACCCTCAACTCGGGCAGTATCCCGCGGCTTCCCTACTCAAAGTTGTGCGGGAAAAGCCCGTGGCTGAAGTGGACGACCAGACCCTGATCCTCGCCGACGTTGCCGAGAAGGCCATAGGCCAGGTGAGGGATGCCGTTGCCGAGCTTCTCACCCGCAGCCAGACCCCCGATCAAGCCAAGCGACTTGCAGAGTTGCTCTCGACCGGAACATGGACCCATGATTTCCCCATTACCGTGCAAAAGGCGCGGGAGTTGGGGTTGCCGGTGCGCAGCGACATACCGAGTGAAGTCTTGGAGTTGATGGAATTGTACCCGCAACCCGTTCGCCGAGTGCCCTCGGTAGAGTACCTGCCTGGGCCAAGGCGAATTGCCGAACGACGGACGCACGGGACTGTTTCGGGCGAGTACCCGTGAGAGGCTGCGGGACGCAGGTGTTGCTCGCCGATGGGATGGCTCGAATACACGACTTTGGCATTCACGACGCTGTTCGTGATCGTAGATCCGATTGCGGTGGTTCCCGCATTTTTGGCGATGACTCCGGAGCAAAGCGAGGAAGCCCGGTTGCGCACCGCACGGGTAGCCTGCGGGGTTGCCGGTGGCGTGTTGGCCGTGTTCACTTTGTTGGGCGAGGGTATTTTTCGCTACTTGCGCGTGAGTCCGGGTGCGTTCCAAATTGCCGGCAGCATATTGCTGCTTCGGATCGCGCTGGACATGCTCCACGGCCAGCGCTCCGCCTCGCAGGAAACCAACGAGGAGGTGCTTGCGGGTGCGGCTAAGGACGATATTGCGGTCAGCCCTTTGGCTGTGCCGATGCTTGCCGGTCCGGGTGCGATCTCCACGGCGTTGATTTTGTTTCATCAAGCAGAGACTGTGGTGCAGCGGGTGACATTGTTCTTTGTCATTGCCGTGGTGGCGCTGTTGAGTTACGCGATTCTCGCCCTGGCCGTGCATGGGATTCATCGCGTGAGCCCCCTCGCGCTCAAACTGCTGAATCGCTTGATGGGGCTACTGCTGGCGGCCATCGCGGTGCAATTTGCATTGGACGGCTTGGCTCAAGTGGGCTGGTGCCGTCGGTAACCAGGAAGGAATTCTTTTCAGGAGGTCGAATCGTGACGAACGAGGTGCAAGGCGAGCAAGGGCTCGGAGTGCCCTTTACGTGGAATCTCGTGACGCGGAACTTGCACGGGCATCCGCTGTTGCGCAAGCAGTTGTCGCGCCGCGTGCAAGGGTTGGGAAAACACCTGCGAGATTACCCGCCGGATGGCGTGCACTTGCACGTGTTGATCGAGAAAAACCCCCATCGCACGCTCTACACCACGTCGCTGACTTTGCGTCTGCCCAAACATATCCTGCATACCGAGAAGAACGCTCCGGAGCCGATCTTGTCCTTGGACCGCGCATTCGACGCGCTGGAGCGGGAAGTGGAGAAAGTCAAAGGCCACCAGCGCAAGGAGGAAGAATGGAAGCGCAAGGCGCGCCGCCAGCGTTTGGCTCAGGTGCGGGCTGTGGGGTTTGCTCCCGAGCCCTTGCCCGAGGGGGAAGGGCCCCAAGAGCCGCGAGCGGTCATCGTGGATTTCCTCGAGCGACAGTATCGCCGCCTGGTGGAACATGTGCGCCGGCACGTGCGCCACGACGAGTTCAGCGGCGACCTGCCGCCGCACGCAGTGGACCCTCGCGGCGTGGTGGACACGGTCGTGCAATATGTCCTCGGTCACTGGCGAGAAAAACCCGCCAATGTGGGCTGGTTGGTGTGGGTTTTCCGCTTGCTGCACGAAGAACTGCGTCGGCGTCGGCGCATGTTCCAACGTGCCGCTGCCGAACGGGTGTTCGTGGATCAAGAAGCAAAACGACCGGATGAGGACGATCTCGCGGCTGGCTACGACGCAGAGCAGCCATTGGATATCATTGTGCGCGAGTTCGAGCCGGTGATCACCGAGTTGCGTGAACTCGTGCCAGATCCAGCGGCGCCGAACCCGGAAATGACGGTAGAGCGACGCGAGTTGCTGGAGGCGGTACAACACCTGGTACAATCCTGGCCGCGCGCCGAGAGGGATGTCTTCGAGCTGCACTTCGTGGAGGGTTTTTCCATTCCCGAAGTGGCTTTGGTCACCGGCCTCGAACCGCGCCGCGTCAAGGAAATTGCCAGTGTGATTCAAGAGCGCGTGCGCAAAGCGTTAGCCGGGGAAGTTTGAGCGTAACGTTGTGAGCCCATTCCCTTGCACAGTCCTGCGCGCCCAAGAGGCATACCGGTACCGGGGTGGCGGTCGCTTTGGCCACCTGAGGGTGCCGTGCGCAGCGCCGGCCTAGGAGGAGGGGACATGGAGCGAGGGGAAAGCTGGTGGCATGAGCTGCGCGCCCGTTGGCGCGTGCAGACAATGTATCAGCGCTTTGAAACCCTGGTGGCGCTCGTGCTCACGGGCCTCGTAGGCCTGGTGATCCTTGTCGCTTTGGTGCGGCTGAGTGTCTCGGTGGTCGGCAGCCTTTTGTTGCAAGCTTGGAATCCGCTCGACCACCGTGTTTTTCAGACTGTCTTTGGCGATATCCTCACTCTGCTGATTGCCTTGGAGTTCAATCACACCGTGCTGTATGTCGTGCGCCGGCAGGAAAGCATCGTCCAAGCTCGCGTAGTGTTGTGGATCGCCTTGCTTGCCTTGGCACGTAAGTTCATTGTGCTCGACATCGCGGCGACCACTCCGCAGCAGATGTTTGGTTTGGCAGCCATGACCTTGGCCTTAGGCTGCGTTCTTTGGTTGGGGGCGAAGAGCGAACCTCCGACGCGACCCGATGTCTGAGCAATTTGCGGTGGAAACGTTGGCGTTGGTTGTGGCCAGCGCTGCGGGCGTGTGGCTGTGTGTGCGGCTTCGCTTGCCCGTGGTCCTCGGTTACCTGCTGGCGGGCTTGGTCATCGGGCCGCACGGATTGCACATCGTCGGCGACTCTCCCGGAGTGCGCTTTTTGGCTGAGCTCGGAGTTGTGTTCTTGCTGTTCACCATCGGGCTCGATTTCTCGATCTCGACCTTGTGGGGTGCTCGGCGAGCGGTTTTCGGGGCGGGAGCGTTACAAGTGGGCCTGACGACTCTTGTCGTGGCGAGCGCCAGCTTGCTGGCGGGGATGGATTTCGGCGCCGCGCTGCTGTTGGGTGGCGCGGTGAGCATGTCCTCGACCGCTTTGGTCGTCAAACAGCTCGCGGATCAAGGCGAGTTGTTCACGCACCACGGCCGGCTGGTCGTGGGAATCTTGCTTTTTCAAGATCTCGCCGCCTTACCGTTCCTCGTTCTCGTGGGTCTGCGGGCGGATCCGGTCAGTGTGGCCGGATGGGAGATCGCGGGGCGTTTTCTGTTGGTGGCGCTGGCCGTGGTCCTGGTTGCGTTTTTCGGGCGGGCGATCTTGCACCGCTTGCTGGGCAATGTGGCGCGCATGCGCTCCAACGAGCTCATGTTGTTGACTGCCTTGCTGCTCGCTCTGGGAACCGGATTTGCCGCGCGCGCGCTGGGTTTCTCTGCGCCGATTGGAGCGTTTTTGGTCGGTATGGTTTTGGGCGAGACCGACTTTCGCCATCAAATCGAAGACGACGTGCGGCCTTTCCGGGAACTGCTACTGGGGCTGTTTTTCGTCACTGTGGGCATGACGGTGGATACGCGCCTGTTTCCCGGCGCCTGGCCGAGCGTTCTGGCGTCCGCTGCGCTGTTTACTGTCGGAAAAGCCTTGCTGGTGACTATCGTCGGCCTGCTGCTGCGTTGGTCGCGCACGGTTAACGTGCGCACCGCAGCCATCCTGGCACACGGCGGTGAATTCGGGCTGTTGCTGCTGACCCAGGCAGCGCACGGAGGCCTTTTGGAACAACGCGTCGCCCAACCGCTGTTGGGTGGGCTTTTGCTGAGTATGGGTCTCGCGCCGCTTCTCATTGGTCGCAACGAAATGCTCGGCCGGCGCATCACCCGGGGGCGGGCGACCAGCGCGGAACTGGACCAAGCCTCATGGATCCAAGCGGAAAGCGAACAGCTCGAGAATCACGTTTTGTTGCTCGGGTGTGGTCGCGTGGGAAGGCAGGTGGCGGCCGTGCTCGAGGCTGCAGGTGTTCCGTACGTTGCCTTCGAAGCGGACCCAACTCGTTTCGACGAAGCCAAGCGGCGTGGCCATCGTGTGATTTTGGCCGACGCGGGCCGGTTGAGGCTTCTCGATGCGGCAGGGGTGGCCCGCGCCAAGCTGCTGGTTGTGACGTTCAGCTATCCGCGACTGGTGGATCGCATTGTGCGTCATGCCCGCGAGCGCAACCCCGGCGTGCCGGTTGTGGTGAGCGCGAAGGAAGAGTCGGAGCTGCCGTTATTGGCCCGCGCCGGGGTGACTGCAGTGTTCCCCGAGAACCTGGCCGCCGGGCTGGCCTTGGGAAACCAGGCGCTTTTGCTATTGGGCCGCTCCCATGAGGAGGCCGCGCGCGTGGTTAGCGAGCTTCGAGCCCTGCTCCATCCGGAGTTGGCGGGACACATCGGTGTCTAAACAGGTTGCCATTGACTTAGCGAGCGTACGGAAACACTTGAACCCCAGCACTCCTGAGGTGTAACGCGGCCGATCGCCGTCCGCCGGGTGAAGAGCGGAGAAATTCATAAGTGAGGTTGGTTCCATGGCACAAGAGAGAGATCGCAGGATTGTCCTGATTGCCCCGCCAGGAGCGGGCAAGAGCACCCAAGCGACGCGACTGGCGGAGCGCTATGGGATCCCGTGGATCTCAACGGGGGAGTTGCTGCGAGCGGCAGTGCGCGCGGGAACTGCTTTAGGGGAAGCGGCGCGTGCTCACATGGACCGGGGCGAGATGGTGCCCGACGAAATTGTCATCCAGCTCGTGCGGGAGCGACTCGCAGAGCCGGATTGCCGGAACGGGTTCATTCTCGATGGTTTTCCGCGGACCACGGCGCAAGCCGAGGCGTTGCGTGCGGCCGGAGTCCTGCTCGATTACGTGATCGAGCTGGACTTGGACGATTCCGAGGCTGTGCTTCGATTGAGCGGGCGGCGCGTCCATCCTGCTTCCGGCCGCACATATCATGTGGTGTTTCAGCCGCCAAAAGTTGCCGGAAAGGACGACGTCACGGGAGAAGATCTGGTCCAACGCGCGGATGATTCCGAAGAGGCGGTGCGCACGCGCTTGCAAGTGTACCGGCGTCAAACCGAACCAGTGGTGGCGTGGTACCGCGAGTGGGCGGCCACCGGCGATGGGCGCGCGCCCAAGTATTTCCGTGTCTCTGCGACCGGAAGCCCGGAAGAGGTCGCTGCTCGATTGATAGCCGTCCTGGCACCGGAACAGCAGAACACGACTGTCGGAGCGCCCCCTTCTTGAGATGCGCCGCTCCGGATCTCGGGTGGGCGCTAGCGCGATATGACACGCGGCCCGATTGCTGGCAGTCGGACCATGGCCGGTGCGCCGCGAGAGTTCGCACCCGCGGCACATTCCGTCCGGCATGCCGCGCTCGTCGTGCGGCGCGTCGTCCAAATAGCCACCGCCATTCTGTTCGCGAGCGGCCATTTTCTATGGCTTCGATGGCGCTTGCGCCACGAGAACGGAGCCAGGGAACGAGCGCTGGGGCAGGCCATCGTGGGCTTGTGCACCCGTTTGGGAGCAACGTTTATCAAGGTTGGACAAATTGTCTCCAGTCGCAGCGATTTGTTGCCGCCCCTGTTCGCCCGCGAGTTGGCCGCATTACAGGATCGTGTCCCTCCATTTCCTTTTTCCCAAGCCCGGGCCATTGTGGAAAGCGAACTCGGAAGGCCTCTCTCGGAGCTGTTCTGCTCGTTTTCGGTGGAGCCGGTGGCCGCAGCTTCCGTCGCGCAGGTGCATCGCGCTGTTTGGCGGGCGACGGGCGAAGAGGTCGCAGTGAAGATTCGCCGCCCCGACGTGCTCGACAAGATTCGACTCGATCGAGCGGTGCTGCTGTTTTGCGCAACTTGGCTCGAGCGGCTCGTGCCGTCGTTGCGGCTCGTGTCTTTGCGCGCGCAAATCGTGCAGTTTTGTGAGGCCGTGGAACGGCAGGCCCACTTGCGGAACGAGGCCCGCAACAATCAGCGGTTTCAAGATCATTTTGCGGGAGACCCCGACATCCGCTTCCCCCGCTTGGTGGCGGGAGCGTGTACAGACGCTGTGCTGGTGATGGAATTTGTTCACGGCTTGCACGAGTCGGAACTGGACTCCGCGCCGGTGGACCGCGGCCGCATCGTGCGTGCCGGCGTGCGCTGTGTGGGCAAGATGGTCTTCGAGCACGGGTTCGTGCACGCGGATTTGCATCCCGGCAACATTCGCTTCCAAGCGCCCGGAAGCATCGTTTTGCTCGACCTCGGACTTGTGGGCGAGCTCACGGCTGCGGACCGCAAGATCACCGCCGAAACGCTGCTGGCCTTGGTTCAGGGAGACGGTCGTCGGGTCGCCCGTTTGTTTTTCGAGCATGCGCCATTCAAGGCAGTGGCGGACTACACCAGCTACGAGCGCGAGATGGAGGAATTGGTCGCCGAGCTACGGCAACGGGATATGGCGTCCACCGAGTTTTCCCGCGATATCGCGCGGATTTTCGACGTTCTCCGCCGTCACCGCGTGCAGGCGCGGGGGCACATGACGATGGTGAATTTGGCGCTAATGACCGCGGAAGGGCTGGGCAAGCGCCTCGATCCCAGTCTCGTGCTGGCCGAGGCGGCGCGGCCATATCTCTTGAACGGCATCCGCAGCGCGGAACGCATCTTAGCCGAGGCGCACGATTCGCCCGCGGCTCCGCTATGCGGATTGCAAGGCGGCGCGCAGCTTGGCTGCGAGCTCGGCCAGGCGAGTGGGGTCCCCGGGCTGCCGCGCGTGGAGCCGTAAAGGCTCTCCTTGTGCGCGTGGCATGAGATGCATGTGATAGTGAAACACCGTCTGTCCGGCAGCACTGCCGTTGAGCTGGAATACCATGAGCCCCGCGGGGCGGACGACCTCGCGCAGCGCATGCGCAACCTTCTTGGCCACCTTGGCGACTGCTTCCAGCGACTCGGAATCCGCTTCGAATAGGTCGGAGTAGTGCGTTTTGGTCACCACCAACGTGTGGCCTTCACTGACCGGAAAAATATCGAGGAAAACAATTACCTTGTCGTCCTCGTACACACGATGCGCTGGTGCTTCTTGGCGAATAATCTTGCAAAACACACACGATGACATCGCCGCGCCCGTACCGTTTTTCCTGCCGGGAATCCAGACCACTGCCGCGCCTAGGCACCCACTGCCCGGCACATCCGTACGGGCGGACTCCGGCCTGCATTCGCCCCCTCCTGCATCGCAAGAGTGTCGCGGGCGCGTTACAGGTCGGGCGAGGGTGGGATGGAACGGCGAGTGGGGAATAGCGAATAGCGAATAGCGAATGGCGAATGGCGAATAGCGAATAGCGAATGGTCACTCGGTTACTTGGCCGGAGGCAGCCCCTCTCCGTGAACCGGAGAGGACGTTTCCGCAAGGCAGCGGTAGCCCTCATTCCGGACATGCGGCGGGCAGGGGAACTGCGTGAGGCGAAGCTCCGGGCGCCGCGCGCTGTGCCACTGCCCATCGCGGCCGTGGCGCGTCCAATCACGCTGCCGTTTGCATGGGGCGATGCCCTTTGCGTGCGCGTTTCCGGCCGTCTGTCGGGGCGGGCCTTGTGCCCGCCCGCGGCGGGCACAAGGCCAAGGTCGCACTGCCACTCCCCCGCGGCATATGAGGATCTTGAAAGAGGTGTAACTATGGCGTTTACGGCAGCCATGATGACAGTGACAAAAATGGCGGAATCCTTGCCCGAAGCGGTGCAAGAGCACGTGGTCGAGCATCTGCGCGATTATCTTGCAGACCTACAGGATGAACTAAATTGGGAGAGCCTGTTTGAGCTGTTTGAGCGAAGCCAGCCTCAGTCGGTAGCAACAGCCCGTCGTGCGAAGCGAGAAATTGCCCAAGGGCGCGCGCAACCGATGGATGATGAGCGATGATGAAGTCGGCTACCTTGCCATCTTTCTGGGCAGCATGCGAGCTTCTCAACGAAGGTGTCGAGCGTAGCTCCAGGAAGGCCGATCGCCTGTGGGCACAGCATCCCTTTCACCCTTCCCTCCAGTTCAAATGCGTCAATCCCGAAGAGATCGTCTAGTCTGCAAGAATTCCGGGCGGATATCGCGCTTTGGGTATTCTTGAAGGTGATACAGTGACGTGGCTTTGGACTGGTAGTCGTGATGACTACGAACGTTTCTCTCGTGATAGAGATATGGCGGGTTAACCTCTCGCTCCAGCCGACGCGGCTTCGCGGCGCGGCTGAGCGGCAGATCGTTCGGCCGCCAACGTGATCACGACGCCCAACGGAGGTATAGTAGGGAAACAGACTCATCGTTCGATCTGACCCAAACCTACGTCTTTCTTTTAGATGGTGGTCATGCGCCGACGATCGAGGTAACCGAGTCCTTCTGGCGCGACCTCATGAGCGGTAGTGCAGCGTTACCCCGGAGCAGCGCTGGTGACGAGTGGTACCGGATGGTTGACAGCGATCTACCGTTCCCACCGCGATACCGCTAACTGGGCGATGCATCCTGCTGGAGATGAGCTTCTGCTGTTGCTCGCAAGAGAAATCGCCATCGTCCTCGAAGCCGAGTGAAGCAATTGCATTGTGCAACTACGGGAAGGCAGCAGCTGTATTGTTCCGCGCGGCACGTGGCACAAACAGGTGGTCCGCACGCCCGGACTCGAGCTCGCGATTACCTATGGCAGGGGTACCCAGCACCGGCTAGTGTAGCCGGTGCATGAACGACGGCGCTACGGTCACCTTCTTTTTCAGCGCGACCAGGCGGCCTAACCAGCGGTTGCAGCGGACGGCACGGCGGACATTTCATTATAGCCGAGCTGTACCTGCGGGCCGCCGCTGAACCGCAGCTCGTTTGACCCAGAGCACAGGAAGCTCCGAATGCAGATGTTTGGTGCGAGCAAGGTGGGAGCAGCGTGCGCGATCGCGGGCGCCGGGTTGCTTTTCGTCGGAACGTTTCTTCATCCCATGGAGGCCGACCCGAATGACGCCCTCGCCGCATTTGCGGAGTACACCGCAGATCGGTTGTGGGTTGCAAGCCACCTCGTGCAGCTGGCGGGAGTCGCTTTGATTGCGGTGGCACTGTTGCTCCTTGCGCAGCAGCTGGAATTCAGAAAAGGTTTAGGTGTGACGCGGATCGCGGTTGCCGGCGCGGTCATAAGCTTAGCCTTGGCTGCTGCTTTGCAAGCTGTCGATGGAATAGCCCTGAAGACCATGGTGGACGCCTGGGCCAAAGCGCCAGCACTGGGGAAGGAGAGCGCATTTCGTGCCGCGTTCGCCGTCCGTCAAGTTGAGATTGGATTTGCCAGTATGTTCTGTCTCTCCGTGGGCATCACTGCAACCGTATTCGGCGTTGCCCTGTTAGGCGACGACTCCTATCCGAAGTGGTTTGCTGTCCTGCCTATCGTGGGAGGCTTGCCTACGGCGGGTGCGGGCGTCGTGATCGCGTACACGGGGTTTTCTGGGCTCGCCATGGCGATCAATATGGTCGCCAACCTCATCCTGCTGCTGTGGGTGCTAGTACTTGGATGGTTCATGTGGCGCGAGGTGGAGCGATCCCGTGGCCGATCTGAGGTCTAACCCCTCCATCGAGCGGACGTTGCAGAGGCCGCTTCGCGGCCTTTGGCCCCCCGCTCATGTCGAACGATGGCGCGGACGCTTCGCGCCATCGGCGTTGCAGATGTACCGGCCAGTCGCCCACGCGAGCACGCTCGCGCCTCATCGGGGGCGCCTTTGGGACCATCGTGAAGAGTCTGGTCGACGACATGCTCATGCCGCCCGTCGGGCTTCTTCTGGGCGGTGTCGATTTCTCGAATCTTTTCTTCGTCGCGAGGTAGGGATGCACACCTGGCCCTTACGCAGCGTTGGCCGAGGCCAAGGCTGCTGGAGCGGTTAGCATCAAGTTCGGCGTTTTCGTCAACAGTGTCCTCGGTTTTCTAGTCGTGGCATTCGCGGTTTTCCTCTTGATCCGAGGTATCAAGGCTTTGCATAGACAGGAAGAGGCCACTCAGGCGGCTAACACAAAGGAATGCCCTTATTGCGCGTCAGCCATTCCTATCAAGGCAAGCCGATGCACCCATTGCACCTCACAGGTTGCAGCGTAGACAGGCCGCGGGCGAACAACACACTGCAGCGGACGGGTCGCTGCGCGGCCCGCCGCTGAACCGGAACGTTCGGCTTGCCGATAAAGCCCCTTGCGCGTAGGATTGCGGGCGGTGAAAGGAATCCAACATGAAGCTGCGGGTGGTACTTGAGCGAAGCGACGAGGGGGGATTTGCGGTCACGGTGCCGTCGCTTCCTGGGTGCATCAGCGAGGGGAACATTCGCGAGGAGGCACTCGCGAACATCCAGGAGGCCATCCAGCTATACGTGGAGCCCACGGACGATGATATTGCCACCTTTCGCGAAGGGGAGATCGTCGAGATCGCGCTATGAGCAAGGTGCCGGGCCTGAGCTACGAGCAAATGGTTCGGGCTCTTCCGCGCGACGGCTGGGTGGTCGTCCCTCAGCGTGGCAGCCACATCCGCCTGCAGAAGCACATCCCGGCAGA
The DNA here is from genome assembly GCA_026004215.1 of Candidatus Binatia bacterium. Lineage (GTDB taxonomy): Bacteria > Desulfobacterota > Binatia > HRBIN30 > HRBIN30 > HRBIN30. The sequence continues at coordinate 747,356 of BPIR01000002.1, read as the reverse complement.
GACCCTGAAACTTGTGGTGCCCGCGCACCGGCCGATCAAGCGCTCCACGCTATCCCACATTCTGAAGCAGGCGCGTCTCACGGTCGAGCAGTTCGAGCGCCTGCTCTAAAGGGCCGAACACGGCACTCCAGCCGACCGCGGCCAGCGGGCCGTTTCGAGCTAGGCGGCAACGTCGCGTTTCTGGCCGCAGCGGCTGAGGGCAGTACGTTGGGCATCGTAAAAGCGCAGTCGCCACGATCGGCACATCGGGGGAGGAAAAGATGCCTGTGCTCGTCGAAGGGAAGTTTGAAGGAGGAATGGAAAACCCTCACCCCCAGGAATGTTGGTGGTAAGTGGCAAAGCCACTCGACTCTCCATTCGGGAGATCGTTGCTATTTTCGCTCAAGCCTGTCCTCACTGGTCGTTCCGCTACATCGTCGAGGGCGGGCATATGGCTCTGCTGACACGGCCGGACCTCATCCATCCAATGGTTCGCGAGTTCCTCGACGCTGGTTTCGCGTGACGCAAACACGACGCCCAACGAGCGGTTCAAGCCGACCGGCTACGTCTTCGGCGCGGCCGGCAGCCTAACCTGGGCGTTAGGGCCTCTGAAGATGTCGATGGTTCCGCAATGAGGATATTGATTACCGGCGGGAACGGAACCCTTGGCCGTGAGCTGACGACTGCGGCTGTCCAGGCCGGCTATCTCGTGCGCATTGGCAGTCGCCACGGTCCACCTCACGCTACCCCCCAAGGGCTGGAGTGGGTGCAAATCCAGCTTGCGAATGGCAGTGGGCTGGCCGCAGCCGTGGAGCGGGTCGAGGCGGTTATCCATGCGGCAAGCAATCCCCGGAGGGCGACGACCGTTGACGTAGAGGGAACCCGGCATCTGATCGAGGCCTGCCGTGTTGCTGGGGTCAAGCACCTCGTGTATGTCTCCATCGTCGGCATTGAGGAGATCCCGCTTCCGTACTATCGCTGCAAGCTGCAAGCCGAGCGGATCGTGGCCCAGAGTGGAGTGCCCTTTTCAATTTTGCGAGCGACGCAATTCCACACCTTCCTCGATGGACTCTTGTCCGCTGCGGCACGCTTTCCCCTGATCATGCCGCTGCCGACGGATTTTCAGGTGCAGAGCGTCGCTCCTTCTGAGGTAGCGGCGCGACTCGTGCGCGCTTTAGCGGAGGGGCCGGCCGGGAGGCTGCCGGACTTTGGCGGACCCGAGGTGATGACCCTGGGCCAAGCCGCCGAGCAGTGGGGACAGATCAGAGGACGAGCAAAGCGTAGGATCCACTTGTGCATTCCCGGGCGGGTAGCGGCTGGATTTCGCGCGGGGAAGAATGTTGTTCTTTTCGGCGAACATGGTACTTTGCGATGGTCAGATTGGCTGCGGCTGTACGAGGTGGCCAACCACACCAGACCAGCCTAACACTCGCTGCAGCCGAGCCGCCCTCGCTGGCGCTCCGGCGGGCGGCTGAGTTTTGTTGTTCGGCGTTCGGATTGCTCGCGGAGGAATCGCTGTGGAAACAAGGAGGTGAAAGATGATGGCTCGTAGGTTGGTCACATTGGGATTCGTGGTTCTCGGGAGTGGATTGGCCAGCGGTTGCGCCCTGACGGTGGACAGGATCAGGCTTGACTACACCCCACAAGCGAACGTTCAGAAAATGGAACAAGCGGACTCTGTGATCGTGAGGGTGAGCGTCGATGATATCCGCAATAGGAAGGACCGGGTAAGCAGCAAGAAGAACAGTTACGAAATGGAGATGGCGGCCATTGTCGCGGAGAACGACTTGACCGAGCTCGTCAAGTACGCCGTGAACAGCGAACTCCAGTCGTGGTTTTCGACTCGGCGACGGGCCCGTGACCGTAAAGGTTGAGCTACAAAAATGCTATTGCGACTTTAAAATCGGCTTTTTTGCAGGCGACGCGGTGGCTGAGGTCACAATGCACGCCCAGGTGCAAAGGTCCGATGGAACGATCGCCTTTGCCAAAGTGGTCGCAGGTGAGGGTAAGGTACGAAATGTCTTGCTTTCGTCTGGAACCAACGCGAAAACCGCACTCGATCTGGCGCTGAAGGATGCCGTGGACAAACTGTTCAGCGACCGGACATTTTTGGACGCGTTGATGGTGGCCGGTAAGGGATAGGTCTGGCGGCACAAGATCAAGAGGCTGGCAAACGGGCGCGCACGGCGGAGTCGACCGAGTGGAGCGCATGAGCGGCGTCAGTGAACAACGGTGGCCGAACGAAGGCTTGGTGCCGGCGGGGAAGCCGCGCGGCACATGTCCGGTGTTGGGCCGCGTGGTCGAAGGAGCACGCCGCGTGACCGTCTTCACAAGAATCCTGCTCGTCGCGGCGCTGGCTGCCGGTTCGGTGAGCTGCGCGCTGATACGGCTCGATCCTGTCACGGCCGAGGAGTTCAACGTCGTACCTATCTATGACCCCAGCCGAACCGTCACTTTCCTTGAGCCCATGGTCTTCCTCAATGCACCCCAATACCGGGCCACAAAGGGTGTACGCCTCCCCAATGGAACATACGTCCTGGAAGCGGAGAACGAGGATTTCCTCTACTTCCGTTCCCCGGCCCCGGTCGAGATGCGGGTTCTCGAAAAGGGTGTTCCGGTCGACGGGCGAGATTTCGACGGGGGCCTCGCGCTCTCCAAGGTCTTCGTTGCGCAGGTTCCCGCCGCGGTGTATGTGACCATCGACCAACACCGGAAGATGCACGTCATGAAGATGGGTAGCGAGTTTCTTCGACTAGAAGGCCGAGTCTGGGAGAAGAACTTTTAGGCGCGCACGCACCTGCCGATGAGCTAGGGGTCGCCAGTCAACTGCGAAGAACGGGGCGCTGAGATCTTCGTTCACGAGGACTAGGACCACAGCCCGCGCTTCTGCAAGAGCTGCAAATGCGAGCACCAGGCCCAGTGGTACCAGCGATCGTGCCGGCACTGCGGTGGTGCGATTCGCGTTCGTCGCGATTGGGATAGGATACTCGACTACCACGAGGAGTACCCCCGGAATACGGTAAGCAAGAAAGCGGCGGCGGCTGACCAGCGCTTGCACCCGACGCCGCTCCGCTGCGCCGCACTGCGCGCCGCAGGTGGAGGGTAAGGCGGCCGGCAACTGCGATGCTGACAAGTCCATCCTTTTCCGTGCTCGCATGACGTGTTGTCCAGCGGGAGATTGTGGTCAACGTTTCTTGATGGGTGAGACGGTCCGTGGCATTCTGAACGACCGACTACCTGCAAGGCCGGGTAGGTGGTCGGTGGGTTATTTCTTCCGGTGTTTCGGGAGGTTTTATGAACGCAATGGTACGAGGACTGGGCGTGCCGGCAGCCGTGCTGCTGGCGGGGACGGCGATGGCAGCCGGGCCGCCGTCGGGGCCGCTAAAGAAGTGTCCGCCGGATGCGGTGGTGTCGGGCACGGTGTGCATGGACAAGTACGAGGCGAGCGTGTGGCGGATACCGGACCCGCTGGGCACCAACGCAAAGCTGGTAAAGAAGGTGCAGAAGGGTAAAGCGACGCAAGCGGATCTGACCGCCGGCGGGGCAACGCAACTCGGCACAATGAGCGACGACTACGCGCCGTGCACCGACAACGGGCAGACGAGCTGCTCCGACATCTTCGCGGTGAGCCTGCCGGGGGTGACACCGGCAAGATTCATCACCTGGTTCCAGGCGCAGCAGGCGTGCAAGAATTCGCGCAAGCGGCTGCCGTCGAATGCGGAATGGCAGGCGGCGGTGGCGGGGACGCCCGACCCGGGGTCCGATAACGGCACGACGGACTGCAACACAGCGCCCATCTCTCCAGTGGCGGCAACGGGCTCGCGCAGTAACTGCGTGTCATCCGACGGTGCCTTCGATATGGTGGGCAACCTCTGGGAGTGGGTGGCGGACTGGGTGCCTCTCTCGACGGCGTGCCCTGGGTGGGGCAGCTTCAGCAATGACAGCATGTGTCTATCGGGAGCGAGCACGACGGATACCAGCCCCGGTGCGCTGCTGCGCGGCGGCAGCTTCTTCCAAGGTTCGTCTGCCGGTCCGCTCTCGGTCAATGGCAACGCCCAGCCGTCCGATTGGTTCGACGTCGTCGGCTTTCGTTGCGCCCGCTAGTCACATTTGTATTGGCCGTTTGGTCCTTTGCTCTTTGGCGTCGCGTGGATGGGCGGGCGTGTTTTGTCCGTCCACGCGGCGGCGGACCCATGTTTGCGATGGACCTGTGTGTCTGAGCGGTGAGCGGGAGCGAGCGGGGGAAAATTTTTTCGCTCGCTGACACGCGCGGTTCGGGTCCACGAGGAAACTGTCGAGGTTCCGCGAAAAGGGGGAAGCGATGGCATCTCGCGGCAGGGATCTCATCCCAGTGGTGCAGAAATCCTAGGGTCTCTGCGATGGCCTCGATACGCGCGCCATGCGCGGCATGAGCGGCGGCTCGAGTTCGACGGGGCGCAGCCTCTTCTTCCTGCCGGTTGCGCTCCTCCTCCGATGGCCGGTGCGGCGCGCCGCAGCGATGGGTGGTTGGCGCGCGCCGCGCGGCGGGAAGGCTCGCGCCGGTAGGAGCCGCTCGCTCAGTGCTCAGGCCCGCGCGTCTTCGGGGCGGGCATTGCCCGAGAGGAGCTCGCGCGCAGGGCCGCACGGGGCATGAGGAGGTCCGCAGGCCGGCGTGTCCGACACGCTATCGTAGCCCGTGTTCGCGCGACGAGGTGCCGCTAGGGCCGTTGCCGGCGAGGTCCTTGCCGGTCTGCGCGAGCTTCGCGCGCTCTGGAGCGCAGCGTCAGTATGCACTTTCTTTTTGCATCGGCCCCCCTTCGCGATTCGTCGAGCGTATGGATCAGGCAGCACGTGTGCTCCTGGTTGCAGCCGAGCGAGCCGCGAATGAACTGCCCACGGGGGTCGGTGACGCTGCGGGCGCCGGTAGCGCGAGGCGCTGCGCGTGCCGGCGATGCCGCCGGCAGAGATCGTGCGCGACGTTCTTGCCCGAGTCATCGTCCGCGCCGCGCAGCTCGCGGGAGTGCAAATCTCGGCGAGACGACATCTGTCACCGCGCAGCGATTGTCCGGTGTGAGCCCAGCACCGCGAAAAGTCCTACGGGAAGCGTGCGGAAATACACGTTCGGTGGCATGCTCCGGCGAACTTTTTCGCAACGCAGTCCGGCCGAGACAGATCTTCCTCACCCCGATCGAAGACACATTCTTCCAGCCGCACCGGTTCAGCTTCTGGTGCCATACGTTCCCTGAGGAACCCGGTAGCTTGTTTGCTGCCGCCCGGGTGCTCCCGTACCACTCCGCGCCTATCTAACGACAGCCGTCCCTCCCCTGTCCGCCCATGGCCGCACATGTGTGCACCTCGGCCCCCCAAGCTTCATTTCTCGACGGGCGAATAGTCCAACCCCATTGGGTTCCCGCATCGCGGGCGCTAGAAGGCACGGTTACACGCAGTGGGATCCGCCATGGAAGCACAAGCGAGCCTAGCCGAGGAATTGCACCGCAAACTGGCGCCGGCGCATCCGGAGTACTACGACTGGGAAACTTGCGCGCACTTGGCTGACGTCATCCAGAAAATTCGCGACCTGAAGCGCCAGCGCAACGCCGTGGTCTTGGCGCACAATTATCAGCGCCCGGAAATCTTCGAAGTCGCGGACTTCGTCGGCGATTCGCTCGAACTGGCCCGCAAGGCTATGGGGGTAGACGCGGACGTCATTGTATTTTGCGGCGTGCACTTCATGGCTGAGACCGCCAAAATCCTGAACCCGGGCAAAACCGTTCTTCTTCCCGACTTGCGCGCGGGGTGCTCGCTCGCTGACAGCGTGACGGCCGAGGAAATCGTTCAGCGGCGTGCAGAATTGGAGAAGGTTTACCCCGATTTGGCGGTGGTTGCTTACGTAAACACGACGGCCGCCGTGAAGGCCGTGGTGGACGTATGTTGCACCTCATCGAACGCGGTCACGATCGTGAACCGCCTGCCCGCCCAGCACATCTTGTTTGTGCCGGATCAACACTTGGGGGAGTACGTACAGCAACACACGCAGAAAACCGTGCTGACTTGGAACGGTTCCTGTTACGTGCACCATCAAATCACGCCGGAAAATATCTTGCGCATCAAACAGGCTCTGCCGGAGGCGCGTGTGTTGGTTCACCCCGAGTGCCGTGCCGACGTCATCGCGCTGGCCGATGCCGTGCTGAGCACGAGCGGAATGGTGGAATACGCGCGGCGTAGCGAAGCCACAGAGTTCGTGGTGGTCACCGAATGCGGCCTTTCTGACCGGTTGTTCCTCGAAGTTCCGGAAAAGAAGTTTTACAAAGCCTGCAAGCTCTGCCAGTTCATGAAGATGATCACCCTCGACCGTACCTTGTGGGCGCTGGAACACATGGAGCACGAAATCGTGTTGGAAGAGAGCGTTCGCCAGGGAGCGGAGCGATCGCTGCGGCGTATGCTCGAACTGACAGCGTAAACCAAATCGGGGCCGGGCTATCTTTGTGCTAGCTACCCTGGTTCAGCCCGCCCGCGGAAGCGGGCCAGGTCGGCCCATGTTCGGGTAGGTCCACGTGGAAGGCGACTCCGCGGGGGTCGCGCGGCTCGAATTGGATACTGCCGCCGTGAGCTTCCACAATTTGCCGCACGATGGGCAGCCCGAGGCCGGTCCCGTATGGTTTGGTGGTTTCGAACAACCGGAAGGGTTCCACGTGCGGGGCGATGCCGGGCCCGTCATCCACAACCGAGATGCGCACGAGCTTGGGCTTTCGCAGCATAGAATGGATCCAAATACTGCCCGGCCCGCGCTCGATCGCCTCGATGGCGTTTTTCACGAGGTTGTCTATCACGCGGCGGAGCTGCTCCGGATCGGCCTGAATGATCGGGAGCTCGCTGGAAAGGTCGGCGTGGAGGGCAATGTCGCGGGCACGGGCAACGGGGCGCCATTGTGCGGCGCACTCGGCCAGGAACGGCCGCAGGCGCACCGGCTCAAGCTCGAGCCGCTGTTCGCGCGCAAAATCCTTGAACTCGCGCAACAGCGTATCCAAACGTTGGACTTCGGCGAACAAGCGCGCGAGGGATTGCAAGAGGGTGCCGAGCGGACGATCCGGTTCCCGTCCGGCGCGGCGGAGGATCAGTTGCACCTGCATGGACAAGCCGGCAATGGGATTCGCTAAGTCGTGCAAGATTTGTGCGGTGATCGCCCCCACGTCAGCAAGTCGTTCCCGCTGTTGCGCTGTTCTTTGCAGTTCTTTGAGACTTTCCAGTGCGCGCCGCTCTTCGGTGACATCCACCGCCACCCCGCCGATGAGAACGACTTCACCGCCTGAACCGAGAATCGGAAACTTTGTGGACAACCAGTAATGCGTGCCGTCGCTTTGCGGCACGCGCTCCGTGGCCTGTACCACCGTACGTTTTTCGAGCACCACTGCGTCGCTGGCTCGCAGTTGCTCGATCACTTCAGCGGGCCAAAGCTCGCGGTCCAGCCGCCCGACGTAAAAATCCACCGGCTGGCCAAAATGGCGCTGGAACGTGGGGCTGACGTACACGTAGCGGCCATCGCGATCCTTCATGTACGCCACCCCGGGCAAGTGTTCCATAAAGGTATGAAACCGATCTCGGCACTCTTCGAGCGCCAGGCGCTCAGCGGCGAGCTGGCTGACGTCGTGAAGCAGCAACAGGACTTGAGCCTTCTCTCCGAGGTTCACGGCGATTTCTTGCACCAAAAGCACCGACGGCTGGCCCCGGTCATCGAGCCGCTCGATGACGCCACGACTCTCCGGAAAGTGTGTCGAGAGCGTACTTTGTGGGTCCGGGTGCCCCCCGAGAACTCCCCATAACGCTTCCTCCGGGAGGCCCGCGATGGCCTCGGGTGCGAGCCGGAGAAGGGCCGAAGCGACAGCGTTTGCGAACGTTACGGAGCGAACCCCGTCGAGAAGCAGCACCGCCACGGGGAGGCGCTCGAGCAACTGCACCGTACTTTCTGGCGAGAGGCTGGCGAGCAGTGGTCCAAAAAGCTGAGAGCCGTTGTAAAGCTGAGCCAAAGTTGGGAAACCTCCGGAAACCGGAAAAAGCAATGCCACTAAGCAAAGACGTTGCCCGCAGCACGCCAAAGCGCGGAGCAGGCATCCAGGATGCCACTGTGGCGAAGCTGCAATGCCGCCAGCCGGAGATTTCCGAACGGCGCGAAACGGTCGCAATGGCCTTGCGCGCTCGCTCCGCAAGCGCGGTTTTGATAGTTTCCCCGGACCCCATGCAGCCCCAAGAGCATCGCGCCGGCCCCGCACACGCAGTGGATACGGCCCCCGAGAAGCAATTTTATCTAGAGGAATTTCGAGGCCGGACTTTGTTGATTGCCGTGGCGGCCGAGGAAGCGATCGCTCGCAGTGCGGCTTGGCCGGCTCTGGGCGAGGTTGTTCGCGACTTGGTGCAAAACGACAGCCGAGTGCTCCTTCTGGTTGGTTGCGAGGATCTTTCCGCGGGTACGAAGCTCGTTCAACAACAAGGGCTCAGCTTTCCTTTGGCGCCAGAGTTGTTTTCGTCTGTCGAAGAGAGCGGGTCGCGCTTGGCCGTGCTCGACCCCAGTGGAGACCATCTCGAAAGCACCAATTGGCTTGCTCGAGCGTGGCGGTACTTGCGGGACGAGCGCCTCTTTGTCGTCCTGGTCCCGCAGCCGGAACACACGCGCTTTGCCTGGTTGGCGGCGGAAGTGGCGGCGAAGTTACGCGTTCACAAGCTGGTTCTTGCCGAGTCCGAGGGTGGAATTGCCGACCCCAAAGGTGCCATGATTCCTTTCATGGATCGAGCCATGCTCGATGCCGTTTTGGCCGTGGGCCAGGCGGAATGGGCGGGGCTGGGTCACCGGCGGGCACTGTTTGCGGCCATCCGTCAGGCCCTCCAGCAAGGGGTGGGTTCGGTGAACCTTTGCCGTCTCAGTGGTCTGGCGGAAGAGTTATTTACGTATACTGGCTCGGGCACGTTGTTCACGGCTTCGGATTACTGCTCGGTGGAACGGCTCGGGATCGATGACTTCGCGGAGGTGGAGCGGTTGTTGTCCCGTGGAGTTCGAGAAGGAGTACTCAAACCGCGCACAGAGCAAGAAATCGCTCGCTTTCTCTTTCAGGCCTACGGCGCCGTGGTGGGCAGGCACCATCTGGCCGGTGTTTGTGCGCTGGAAACCGAGCTGTATCGGGCGGACCGCGCGGGAGAAATTGTCGGGCTGTACACCATCACGCGTTTCAAGGGAGAAGGGATTGGCCGGAAACTCCTCGCCCGCGTGCTCGCCGACGCACGCGCGTTGGGGTTGGACTATGTGTTTGCGTGCACGACGGTGCCGAGTGCGGAAGCGTTTTTCTTGCGCGAAGGTTTCCGCAAGGTTGGCCATGACGAAGTGCCGAAAGCGAAATGGCAAAATTACCCGGCAAGCCGCCGCCAGCGGGTCGTGGCCCTGCGGCTCGACTTGGAAGTGCCCCGCGAGGCGTGAACGGGCAAAATAGCGGAGTGCCACGCGCATGATCATTGGCGTCGACATCGGCGGATCCACCACGGATGCGGTTTTCCTGGACGAAGGGTTACACGTCGTCACCGTCGAGGCCAACGACCCTGTGGCCGCGGCCGCGGGTGCCCTCGCCAAGCTTGCAGAAAAATTGTCCGTCGGACTCGGTGAGGTGCGCGCGTTGGCGGCCACCGGTGGAGGTTCGCGCCACCTCGGAGAGCGGCTCTTGGGCATTCCTGTGCACAAGGTTTCGGAAATTGTCGCCATTGGCGTGGGCGGCGCCACCCTGGCGAACAAGGACCGAACTCTGGTTGTTTCGCTGGGCACAGGTACGGCGCTGGTCAATGTGCAGGGTGAGGACATTCAACACGTCGGCGGTACCGGTGTGGGGGGCGGCACACTATTGGGGCTTGCCAAGCACCTGTTGCAGGTCTCTCGCCTCGATACTCTGGAGCGCTTGGCGGCCAGCGGTGATTTGGCGCACGTGGACCTCACTGTGGGTGATATTGCCGGAGGGCCAATTGGCCGCCTTCCGGCTCATGCGACGGCCAGTAACTTTGGCAAGTTTGGGGCGGATGCCCGGCCCGAGGACAAGGCCCGAGGCCTCATCAACATGATTGCGGAGGTGATCGTGTCGTTGAGCGTGCTTGCGGCGCGGGCCAGCGGGCAACAGGACATTGTCCTGACCGGAAAGTTGTTGCGTGTGCGTCCCTTCGTCGAACGAGTTCTTGCCACCTCCGGGCTCTTCGATTGCCGCTTTATTGTGCCGCCGCATGCGGAATACGCCACCGCTATCGGAGCGGCGCGGTTCCTGTTGACTTGCGCCGAACGCGCCACCGGAAGCGGCGCTATGTGAGCGCACACTGCGCTCTGCGAAGCCGCACACTTCGATCACCAAAGCGCCACGCGGGCGGTCGGAAGCGCGAGGCGCAGGCGACCGAAAGCCCCGCTACCCACGGCGATGCAACTTCAAGTGACCGGCAGCGAAACCACGAATTTCGTACCGGCACCGGGCTCGCTCCACACGCCAATCGAGCCTCCCATGGTCTCTGCTGCCATCTTGCAAAAGACTAAGCCCAAGCCCGTATCTTCCCGATGGCTGCCCCGCAATGCGCGGCGATTCTTGTCGAACAGCGTCGCTTGGTCCTCGATCGGAATCCCGCGGCCGGTATCGGCGACGAAAATTTCCACACACTGGCCCGCGCAACGTGCACCCAAGGTGATGGTGGAGGAAGGGCCGCTGTGGCGAATGGCGTTAACGACCAGGTTGTTGAGGATTCTCCGCAACAGCCACCGATCCGTGGCTAAAACCGGCAGTTCGCCATTGACATCGGTCGTCAAGCTTTGCCCGGCCATTTCTGCAGCCGCGCGATACTCCGCGGCGCACTCTTCGAGTAAGGGGCCGATGTCCACTGTTTCCACGCGCAGTTCCAGGCGTCCACCTTCCATCTGATCGATCTCGAGCAAGTTCTCGATCATGCGGAGAAGGTCGCGCGCGCTGCGCTGGATTTGCTCGAACCGCTTCAGGTGCGTTTCTTCGCTCGCTCCGCGTTTGCGCAGGGCCAGTTGCGTGACGGTCAAGATCCCCCCAATCGGCCCCTTTAAGTCGTGCACAATCATGTTGGTCAAGTCGGTTTTCACCTGTTCCAATGCGGTCTTTTCTTCCAGCGCCCGCTGTGCAGCTTCCGCCATTACCATTAGCTGATCGGCGAGCCTCCTCTGCACATAGCCGCCGGCGATGTACGCATCGATCGCGAGGCTCGCGTCGAGAAAAATCACCTTCGTGATTGTCTCCACGATCTCACAAAGGTGTTCGGGGTCATGACGGTAATACGCAAGCAAACGTTGGACGACGAGCCGCAAGTACAGGGCGAACGCTCCCAGGTACCACTCCGGGGCCATGTCGATGCGTTGGTGGGCATCGCCCACACGCAACCGGCTTTCGAAATAATCCGCGTCGAACTGGCCCCGTAACATGCGCAAGAAGTATGCGCGTTGGGTCTGTTTCAAGCGGCGAATTCTATCCGGGCCGCCGAGGAGGTTGCGGGTTTCTTCGAAACGCTCCAAGTGGCGGTAGAAGTCTTCCACCACTTCGTCCACGCACGGTGCCAGCAGTTCCCCAGCTTCGCGCAGTCGTTCTTCGTCGTCCGGGCCCAGTTCGAGGAATTCCAGGCGGCGTTGTTGCTTGTCCGCATCGAGGGCGAGTCGCCGCAAGAGATCGTCCGAAGCCATTGGGCGCTTATCTAATCCCATCGGTGAAAAAGAGCCAGAGCTTCGTTGCTTCACCCTACCTGCGGGCGGAAACAATGAGCCAGTGAAACCGGGCGGCTTTGGGTCGCCGCACGATCCGCAGCGGCGCGCGCCTGCTGGCGCGCGGGCACTTTTTGCTTGCAACCGGCTTTCGGGGCTGGTAGGCGCACAGCACGCCCATGGGGTTGGAAGATGCGCGGAGTGCGCAGCTTAGGCTGCGCTTTTGGGGAGTGCGGGGGAGTTATCCGACGCCTGGGCGAACCACGGTGCGAGTCGGGGGCAACTCCGTGTGCATGGAAGTGCAAGTGGGCACTCTTCACTTGGCCTTCGACGCGGGCACCGGCCTCATTGCGTTGGGCCATCGATGGATCCGCGAAGCCGCACCTGCAACCGCGCACGTGTTTCTCAGCCATTATCATCACGACCACATCGAAGGACTGAGATTTTTTCAGCCCGTATACGATCGCCGTTGGACCACAGTCGTATACGGCCCCAACCTCCCCCGCGCGCGTGTGGATCGTGTGCTGGCGCGCAGCATGGCACCGCCGTTTTTCCCCGTCGCTTTGGACGAACTCCCGGGCCGCTTGAAGTTGCGCGCCATCGGCCATGGCGACGTGGTGCGCCTCGCCGGCGATGTGCCGGTCACTGTGCGCGCATGCATTAGCCGAGCGCATCCCAAGCTGGGAGTGGCGTTGTACCGGATCGAAACCCGGCACTTGGCCGTCGTGTACGCCACGGACATCGAGAGTTGCCGCCAGGGCTTCGAGGACGTGAAGCATTTTGCCCGCGGGGCCGATGTGCTGGTACACGATGCCCAATACACGGAAGAAGAGTACCGCGATGCTTCGCGCAGCCGTGTTGGCTGGGGGCACAGCACCATTGGCATGGCCTGCTCCGCCGCACAGGCTGCAGGAGTGCGACGCTTGATCTTGTATCATCATGACCCGAGTCACGATGATCGCACCATCCGCGCTCTGGAGCGTGAAGCCCGGCGGTTGTTTCCCCACAGCGTTGCGGCTCGGGAAGGCATGGAGGTGGTGGTGGGGTGAAAACTCCGGTGCCCGCATGCGTTGGGGTGCGGGGCGTTATCCCAGTAGCGTTCGCGCGCGGAATACGTGGCTCGGTGAGGCATCCCGTTGGCCGGCTGCGGCTTGGCACTGGTTTGGCATAGTGGCTCTCTCGCATGTGCGAAAAAAACCGCGTTGTTCCCTTTACCACGCTCGCGAGGTCGCGGATGCGGAGTCCGGTACGATCCCTTGCCCATACCCTCACCCGCTGGCAACTCTGGTGGATGTTGGCATTGCCGGTGTGGGGTCATGCCTCGGCGATCCAGGCAGATCCGGGGCTCGGGCTCGGCAGCGAGCGAACCGGGGCTGTCTCGCCGGCAGAGGCTTCCGACTCGTTTTTCCCGGAGGATCCGCAGCGCTCCGCGTTCGATCATGATTTGCGGGCGTTTTCGCTCGAAGCGCTGCGGGCCTTGGGCACCAAACGGCCGGAAAGTCCATGCGTGCGTGGGGGCTCGATTCATCCCGAGTGTCGGCGTGTCGGCGAGCGCTGGGTTGTCGTGGCCGAGCTGCGCAGTTGCGGCTTGCTGCTGAGCGAGGGCGAGGTAGCCGGAGTCACGGGAGAGTTCGTGATGGCCTTGCCGCCGGACCAGAGTTGCGACGGCGATTCCCACCAAATTTGCGGGCCGATCACCGTGGAGCGCGTGCACCTAGTCGGCACAGTTACAAACGATGCCGGCAAGGTTGTGCGGGTGGCGGATTTTTCCGTGTTGCCCCAACCGCACCTGATCTTGGTGCCTTGTCTTGCTGGCGCGCGCGGAGGCGCGACTTCGTGACCTTCGTGCCAGCACATCTTTGGTCGGGGTGGGCCGATTCCGCGAACTGCCCCCCGGCCCTGGACTTGCTGAAGGCGCCCGGATAATTTGGTGGTTTACCTGGAGGGTGTTCTCGGTGCGGAGTACCGGGCCCCTCTCGCATTTGAGCCGCATTTTCGCGAAAAGTGCCACGGCAAGTGTCTGCCCAGGCGAGCCGGCAAAAGGGGAAACCCAACGGGCCGGTGAAAGTCCGTGACTGGGGGATGCACGCCAAAAGAAAGAGGAGGTAAGAGTTCGATGTCCCAGTACCGACCGATGACCGAGGAAGAACTGCGCGAGCGCGTGCGCAAACTCAAGGCCGAGTACAACCCGGACCGAGTGGACATGTTTACCTTTCGGGGGGCGCAGTACGACCATGGCTTGGCCTGGGTCCACTTTCCCGAAGGGTACGGTGGCTTAGGCATCAACCCCAAGATGCAAGCCATTGTCGCCGATGAACTGCGCAAGGGCGTTGAGACAGTGTACGATGACTTAGCGATCAACCCCATCGGAATCGGCATGGGTGCTCCGACGCTCATGACCTACGGATCGGATGAGCTTAAACGGGCCTTGTTGCGCAAGTGCTTCACCGGAGAGGAAATCTGGTGCCAGTTGTTCAGCGAGCCCGGAGCAGGTTCCGACGTTGCCGGGCTAGCGACCCGGGCCGTGCGCGATGGCGACGATTGGGTCGTGAACGGCCAAAAAGTGTGGACGACACTGGCCCACGTGGCCAAGTGGGGGCTGTTGGTCGCGCGGACCAATCCGGACGTGCCCAAACACGAGGGGCTCTCGTACTTCTTGCTCGACATGCACTCGCCCGGAGTAGAGGTGCGCCCGCTGTACCAAATTACCGGGGAGGCGGAGTTCAACGAGGTGTTCCTCAACGATGTACGCATTCCCCACCGCTACATGCTCGGGCAGGAGGGGCAAGGCTGGCAGGTAGCGATTACCACACTGATGAACGAACGCACCGCCCTCGGTGGTGGCTCCACCCAAAAAGGGGGCGGTCCGATCCAGGTGCTCATGCAACTGTGGAACGCGCGGCCACCCAAGCGCCACGCTCCGGCCGAAGCGGCGGTGCTGCGGGATCGCATTACGCGACTCTACATCGAATCGGAGCTGTTGCGGCTGACGGCCTTGCGCGCGCGCGCAATGATGCGTGCCGGCAATCCGGGCCCCGAGGGTTCCGTCGGCAAGCTTGCCCAGGCCGAGCTTTATAAGAAAATTTGGGAGTGCGGCATGGACGTGCTCGGTGAGGAAGCGCTGGTGTACGAACCGGGTTACGCGTTGCGTCGCCCTGCACACGAAGAACGGCGCGACAAGGTGCTCTTGGCCAAGTACCAGTTCTTGCGCTCCCGAGCCAACTCGATCGAGGGCGGAACATCGGAAATCATGCGCAACATCCTCGGAGAACGAGTCCTGGGTCTGCCCGGCGAGCCCCGAACGGACAAGGGCATTCCGTGGAAAGACATTCCGCGCGGCGGGTGAACAACGCCACACTTGCGATCCGTGACTGGACAAGAGCGAGGTGAACACGATGGATTTTGCATTTACGCCCGAACACGAAGAGTTGCGCCAAACCGTGCGCCGGTTCTTGCAAGACCGTTCCGATGAAGCCACGGTGCGGCGCCTCATGGTCACCGAAGAAGGTTTTGACCGAGCCACTTGGGCTCAACTGGCCGAGCAACTCGGGCTGACCGCGTTAATTGTGCCCGAGGAGTTCGGAGGGAGCGGCTTGGGCCCGGTGGAGCTGGCGATCACGATGGAGGAAATGGGCCGCACGCTGTTTTGCGCCCCGTACTTTTCGACCGCCGTGCTGGCCACCAGCGTATTGCGCGAGGCCGCCAGCGATGCAGCGCGACAAGAGCTGCTGCCGGCAATCGCGGCCGGAAAAAAAATTGTCGCGGTCGCCTGGGCAGAAAGCCCGGGAATTTGGGAGCCAGCGGACGTGCGCCTCAAGGCCCAGCACGGGCGTCGCGGTTGGACGCTCACGGGAGAGAAGACGGCGGTGATCGATGGCCAAACAGCCGACGAGATTTTGGTGGTCGCCCGCACCCGCGAAGGCTTGAGTCTGTTCCGCGTCAGCGGTAGCGCGGATGGCTTGCAGCGCGAAGCGTTGCCGACTTTGGATCTCACCCGTAAGCTCGCTCGCGTGCGCTTTCAAAAAACGCCGGCCGAGTGCATTGCGGCCAGCGCGGATGTAGAGGCCCAACTCCAGCGAGCCTTCTTACTAGGCCTGGTGGCCTTGGCTGCCGAGCAGGCCGGCGGTGCCCAGCAGTGCCTGGATATGTCCACGCAGCACGCGAAAACGCGCTGGCAGTTTGGCCGCCCCATTGGCTCGTTCCAAGCCATCAAGCATCGCTGCGCGGATATGTTGGTGGCAGTGGAATTTGCGAAATCGGCAGCCTATCACGCGGCGTTTCGCGCCGCAGAAGGCGACGCCGGCGAGCTCGATGCGGCGGCCCGGATGGCGAAGTCGTACTGTTCCGACGCCTTTTTCCAGGTGGCCAACGACACCATCCAAGTGCACGGTGGCATGGGCTTTACCTGGGAGCATCCCGCGCACTTGTACTTCAAGCGAGCCAAGAGCAGCGCATTGCTATTTGGCGATCCCGTGCATCATCGCGACAAGCTCGCCGCCATCATTGGCGTTTGATCGTCGGTGGATGCCGAGCTGCGCTCGGTGGCGGGTCGGTACCAGTCCCAAACCGACCGCCCGACGCCGAGCGCAGCGAGAACGAGCAGCAAGGCCACCACAGCGCGCCGATAGTGCTGCGCCCCGTGACGTTCAAAAAGTAGCCGCCCGAGACTGACGCCGCCCAAAGCGGGCAGCAACCACCACAGCGCCGCCATTGCGACTTCTTGGCCGAGGAGCCCCATGGCGGCCATCGCCGCCAAAGCAAAGGCATCGGCAATGACGAAAAAGGCAATGAGCGAGGCGCGCACGTGTTCTGGTGACTGCGCAGTGGCCAAGTAGTAAAGAATCACCGGCGGGCCGCCGATCGAGGCGCTGGCGTTCAGTAAACCGGAGCACGCGCCCGCAACCAGTTGGACGCCACGGCCCTCCATCCCCGGCAGGGCGCGCTCTCGGGTGAGAGCCGTGGCACCGGCAAGCACAGCTACGGAAACCCAGGCCCGCAACAAGGCTGGCGAGGCATGCGCCAAAAGCCACACACCGGGCGCTGTGCCCAGCACCATTCCCGCCACGAGCCAGAAAATCGAGCCCCACCGCACGTGCGACCAAATGCTCGGCAGCAAGTGCATGCTGGCCAGGATTTCCAAACATAAAATGGCCGGGACCACGCGCGCCGGAGAATGAACGAGGGAGAGCCCGGTCACCGCGACCATGGCAAACCCAAAACCGCTGAAACCGCGGACCAGCCCCGCGACAACCAACACGAGAGTGTCAAAAAGAAAAACAACGATGCCGCTCATTTCGGCCGGCAAGTGCGACAAAAACGAAAGGCGTGCCACCCTCCGCGGCGGCACGCCTTCGTGGAACGCATGCAGTGCGCGTTACTGGACCGGAAGAAGGTAGGTTAGGCCAATTCCGGTGGTGACGAACTGAACCTCGTTGGTGGGATTGACTCGCTGATCGAGCTGGTTGTAGCGCGCCCATGCGCCAACGCTCAGCGCGTCGTTCAGCGCCACGTTGAGGCCTCCACCCGTAGAGAACCCCCACGAGGTCCGGCTGATGGGTGTATCTCCGGCTAAGCCCGTGAACACACCGACTTGAAATGTTTGGTACGCCTCCACATTCATGCCGCCGAGTTCGAACGGTTCCGCGATACGCGGTCCGGCATGAAAGCCAAAAGCCCAAGTGGCGTCCTTATCGCGAATTCCGGGCCGGTTGTCGTTCGGGAAGCCCACCACTTGCGCTTGCGCCATGACCCCCAGATAGTCGTTCATCATGAAGCCCACGAACGGACTGAACGTACCACCGAGATCGAGCCGATCGCTGGTCTTTTCCACCGGAATGGCCGCGCCCAGGTCCAAGCCCGCCAGCACTTTGCTGCCTTCTTCAGCCCGAACCGGGCTAGCCGACAAGCCCCAAGAAAGCGCTAAGGCCATTACCCACGCTGTGCGTTGCCTCATAGTCCACACCTCCTTTTTCAATGCGGTCATTTTGGGTCGCGCTTCCGGCGACCACCCATCCTTCGAGGGCGTTTCGCTGGCCGCCTTAAATAACAACTTTTTTGGCAAAGACCAGGGTCGAAACCTTCCACCAAGAGACCCGCCGGTACGCAATGGCTCCGCTTGGACTCAGGACTGGGCGCTGCGCCGACCGGTCTTGCGTGGTCGCGTGCGCGCCAGCGGCCCGTGCATTGCCTCCAACCAAGCGGCGCACAGCAAGGGAAAAAGAATTTCGTGGTGTCCCGTAATGTGAACCCCGCGGCCGTCGGGAGCAGTGGGCCGTTGCAGCACGTTGACGTGCGGGCGGTAGTGCCGCAAAAAGTCCAAGTTGACCGCCAGCAGCTTGGATACTCGGTGTCCGAGATTGCGGGCCAGGCTGACCGCCTTCACGAAAACTTCCGGCAAGATCACGGCCGACCCCAGCAGCACGAATGCGCCGCCATCCAGTCCGGCCACGAGTGCGACCAGATGTCGGAAGTCGTCGAGGCTGGCCCGGCCAATTGCTGCGCCATCGGCATCCGGGTGCATGTGGATGATGTCCGTACCCACGGCCACGTGCACGGTAACCGGCACCCCGAGCCGATACGCGGCTGCGAGGATGCTGACTTCCGGGTGTCGCAGCTTGGCGGCAGCGAGCGCCCGTCCGACGGCGTGCCCCAAGCCTTCGCCCGGAGCTGCATGGGCGATCGCACGGTTCAGGAAGTCCCCGGTTTCGCGGGCCATACCGAAGCGACCGTCGGCAATGTGGCTGGCGACGTCTTCCGAAGTCATGCCCGCGAAGGCCAGCTCGAAGTCGTGCACAATGACTGCGCCATTGACGGCAATGCCGTCCACGAGCTTGCGCTCCATGAGATCGATCACGAGCGGGCTCAAACCCACTTTGATGACGTGCGCGCCCAGGCCGAGCAAAATCCGCTTCCCCTGTCTCCGCCGGCGCGCCAGTTCATTCGCCACCCAGAGAAGATCTCGGGCCGCGAGGAAATCGGGCAAGGTTTCGAGGAACTCGCGCAGGTTGAGACCGGCGCGTAGTGGGGAAGCGAGGCCCCCAGCGGCAACTAAGGACGGGCGCTGTTCGATGGGATACGTGCGGGTAGCGCTCCAATCCAGGTCCTCAGCACGGGTCGGTGGCTTGCGGGGCATGGTGCGGCGGCCTCAGTCGCTTTCGAACAGTGCGCACTCCACGAGCTCGCACAAAGTATGGCCAATGACGATGTGGGTTTCTTGTATCCGGGCAGTGTCGCGGGTGGCGCGGACGCACAGCACCAGTTGCGCCATCCTTGCCAGTTTGCCGCCGTCTCCACCGGTCAAACCAATCGTGTAAATGCCGAGTGCCCGGCAGGCGCGCACCGCCCGCAAGACGTTGGCGGCATTGCCACTGGTGGAAATCGCTACGGCCACATCGCCCGCCCGGC
Organism: Candidatus Binatia bacterium; assembly: GCA_026004215.1. GTDB lineage: Bacteria > Desulfobacterota > Binatia > HRBIN30 > HRBIN30 > HRBIN30. Next base: position 728,269 of record BPIR01000002.1, on the reverse strand, counting down.
CGAGGGCGCGCACTTGCTTGGCAAATACCTCGGCATAGCTGTAGTCGTTGGCGATGCTCGTCAGTGCGGAGGTGTCCGTCGTGAGTGCCACCGCGGGTAACGGCGGGCGCTCGCGTTGAAAACGGTTGACGAACTCCGCGGCGATGTGTTGGGCGTCGGCGGCGCTTCCTCCGTTGCCAAAGAGCAAAAGCTTGTGTCCGTCGCGAAACGCTTGGGCCACAATTCGTGCTGCTTGTTCGAGTTCGGCAGCTTGCTCGCGGACAAACGCTTGCTTGGCGCGAATGCTTTCCCGGAAGATCGCGTGAATTTGCCGGCGCACGGCGGCCTCGTATAGCGAGCGACAACGGATGAACCAACGTCTGGGGACCACGCGCCCCCCAAGGCCGAAGCGGTCGCTTCTGAGCGAGTTTTGGAGGCGGTTGGCCGCTGTTTGTGCCCTTGTTTTCTGTCCGCCGGAGTAACCACGAGACATGGCGAAACTGGTGCAGGCTTTGGACGATGCCCTGTGTGCGCACGGCGCGAAGGCGATTTTTGGGTTACCGGGGGATTTTGCGTTGCCGCTGTTTCGCGCCGCGGAGCAGTACGGCAAGTTGCCGATTTATACCTTGAGTCATGAGCCTGCCGTGGGTTTTGCAGCGGACGCTTGTGCTCGAGCCACGCAAGGGGTGGGGGTCGCCTTTGTCACTTACGGGGCTGGCGGTTTGAACCTGGTCAACGCCACGGCTTGTGCTTTGGCCGAGAAGTCTCCGCTCGTGGTGGTGTCGGGCGCGCCGGGTGTGAGCGAAAGAACGGGAGACTTGCTGCTGCATCATCAAGGCAAGACATTGGAGTCCCAGTATCGCGTGTTTCGCGAGGTCACCTGCGATCAGGCTGTCCTCGATCGCCCGCTCGCGGCTCCTAGGGAGCTAACTCGTGTGTTGCAAAATGCACGGGATTTTTCCCAGCCGGTGTACATCGAGGTGCCCCGCGACTTGGTGGATGCCCCGTGCGAGGAGCTTCCCCGCCTGGCTCCCGCGGTGGTGGATCCCGAAACCGTTGCGGCTTGCGCTCAGGAAGTTCTGGAGCGGCTTACTGTTGCTCGCACGCCCGTGATGATGGTCGGGGTAGAGGTCAAACGCTACCGGTTGGAGCACAAGGTTGCGTCGCTCGCGCAAGCGTTAGGGCTTCCCCTGGTCACGAGTTTCATGGGTCGTGGCTTGCTGGCCGATGGCCCCGTGCGCCCGCTCGGGACCTACTTGGGCGCCGCGGGCGAACCGGAAATTACGGAGCTCGTGGAGAACTCGGACGGTTTGTTCCTTCTGGGAGTGATTCTCTCCGACAGTAACTTGGGGGCATCGCGCAAACGCTTGAATCTGCGCTGCGCCATCCACGCTGGGGACCGGCGGGTCACTCTGGGCTTTCACACCTATGCCCCGGTGCCGCTCGACGCTTTCGTGGACGCGTTGCTCGACCTCACGCGGAACCACGTTGGCGGTTTCGGGGTACGCAATCACGGAAACATTCCACCCGAACCCTATCCGCGCGGCTTGCCGCGTGACGATGCGCCCATTCGACCCGACGACATTGCTTGTGCCGTCAACGACTTCATGGATGCGCACGGTGCCCATCCCATTGCGGCCGATATGGGAGATTGCGTGTTTGTGGCGATGCGCATCGCGTACACGCACCTCAATGCTCCGGGCTACTACGCCAGTATGGGCTACGGTGTGCCCGCCGGTTTGGGCTTGTAGGTGGCGATGGGAACACGCCCGCTCATTCTTGTCGGGGACGGGGCCTTCCAGATGACCGGTTTCGAACTCGGAAATTGCCAGCGCTACGGGTGGGATCCCATCGTGCTCGTGTTCCACAATTCTGGCTGGGAAATGTTGCGTGTCTTCGAACCCCAGTCGCGCTGCCATGACTTGGCTGACTGGCATTACGCAGACATGGCGTACCTGCTGGGAGGGAAAGGCGTGCGCGTGCACACCCGCCGAGAGCTTGCCCAGGCGCTCGACCGGGTAGCGGCGACCCGCGGGCTTTGTTTTTCTAATCGAAGCGATGCTCCCCCGAGGATCGGTGTCTTCGACAATGCAGTGGTACGCGGACGCTCATCGCGTGCGCTCACGCCGGTGATGGTGGAACGCCCCCTCGGGCGGCGCGATGGATCGAGCGGTTCGGGAACAGGTCGTCGGTGCTCCGAGGAGGCGCAAGTTTGGCGGATCCTGAATAGCGCCGCCGCGCCTCTTCATGGGGCGCGGCGCCCGATCCCCAGCGCGTGTGCCGGCAGGGCTAATCGAGCGGTCTTTGGCGGAGTATCGAAGCAAAGTCGCCTGCAGGCACTCGGGTCGCCTGCGTCACGTATTGAGTGTCCTCCATCACCTTTCCTGGTGGGGGTTCGCCCATGCCGGCCCGCGCTGCGTCATTGTTCGCTGGCGCTCCGCGCGCCCACCCGGAAACACTGCTCGCCGTTGGGGGTGCCGAACCGCCGGCCAAGCGAGTCAACCCCACCCGAAGAAGCGGATCGCGAGGAAGAGAATGACTCCCAGGTAATACATCCCTTCCCGCAAGTATTCGCTCCAGCGTCGTAGCCGTTCCGCTTGTTCTGCGGTCACGATGGCGAGAAGCCAGAGGGCGCTCTCGAAGAGGGCACGGAGTATCCCTGCAAACAACAGAACGTAGACCACTATCGTTCCGTAGTACACAAACCCCGTGTGCAGGTAGGCAGCGAGGCCTCTCTGATAGTACTCCCCCCACACGCTTCCGTAGGCGATGAGCTGGTGTACGCGAAACAAGAGCCCTGCCGGCAGCAGCGGAAAAACGACGAACTTTGCCGCAAGGTACCACGCCTGCGGTTTCGGTTGTCGAGCGCGGGCTTCGGAAAAGGCCAGCGTCCCTCGGGCCATGGGGCTCAACGGGCTCGAAATCTCGATTCCATGCAAGCGAGCCCAGAGTCGCGGTGCAGCCACTTCGATGCGCTCGCGCAAAACGCCGCCATCGCGGAGAAGGAGCCGAAGTCCAGGCCGGGGCACGGGAATTTGCCACGGGCGGGCGCCGGCAATGCGTTCCCGTGGGATTGCCAGGGTGAGGCCGGGAAGTTCCGCGATGAGGCGGTCCGGTTCGCTGCGCGTTTGCGCGCGAAACCACCGCCGCGTGAAACCTGCAAGGACCGCAGGCGTGACCACCCAGACCAGGCACAAGCGAACGAGCATGGGCGGGGTGACGGGGGGGTCGGTCGCAAACAACACGAGCAGGCTCACGAGCCCGACGCCGCCCCAACGCCATAGGAACAACATTGCCAAGATGAGGCGGACCCAAGCCGGATAAACGAATGCGTCAGCGGTGCGAGCATCCATGGGTTCGCGATGAGCAATGGGTTGCCTGCCGTATCGGTCCGGTCTGGGCCAGCGAGTCAAATCCGCCGAAACAGCCGCTCGATCTCGGTTTTCGGCCACACCAAAAACGCCGGCCGCCCATGCGGGCAGTGCCCGGCAAAATCAATCTCGTCCATTGCCTGTAACAGCGCGCGGATTTCCTCGGCGCTCAGGCTTTGCCCGACCCGCACTGCGGTGTGGCAGGCCATGCGCGCAAATACCCGTTCGATGGCTCGATCGAGGCCTTTGGGTTGCTCGACTTCGACGAGTTCTTCCGCCAGCTCGCGTACGAGCTCGGCGGGATCCTGGTGTGCCAGCAGCGCAGGCACGCTGCGCACCAAAACGGCGTCGCTCCCGAAGGGTTCGAGCTCGAAACCAAGCCGGCCCACTTCTTGGGAATATTCGATCAAGCGCGCCAGCGCATGCGCTTCGAGCGGAACGACCGCCCCCGCCAGCAAGTGCTGTTGCGGCAGTGGGCCGCGCTGATACGACGCTCGCAAGCGCTCGAACAGCACTCGCTCATGGGCGGCATGTTGATCGAGGAGCACCAGTTGCTCCGCTCCCTCGCAAACGAGGTAGCCGTGAAATACCTGACCCACGACGCGCAGTTGCGCGAACTGCGGCGGCCTCGAGGATCGTGTGCCGACTGGCGTTGGCGTGGGCTGAGGGTGCTCGCGTCGCCACGGAACGTCCAGGACCCACTGGGGCACGTGCGTCCCCGCCGACGGCTGGGGCCAAGCCGGCCCCAGAGCTAACGCGCTCGGTTCCTGCGTGGGCGCGAGGGCAAGCCCACTTTGCGGGCTCGAATCTGCGTTCTCGGCAAACGGCGGGAGCTGAGCGCGCAGCCGTGCTTGTACGGCCTGGCAAACCAATTCGTGCACCGCGCCACCGCGGCGAAATCGCACTTCGAGTTTGGCCGGATGCACGTTTACATCCACTTCGCTGGGCGGGAGATTCAAAAAGACCACAGCCGCCGGGTAACGGCCGGTCATAAGTAATGTGTGATAGCCTGCGAGCAAGGCGTGCGTCAGCAGCTTGTCGCGCACGTAACGCGCATTGACGTAGGTGAAGATTTGCCGTGGAGAAGGAAGGCTGAATTGCGACGGACTCAACCACCCGCGTACCTGCCCGAGGGTGCTTTCGGCCTCGAAGCGAAGGAGCGTTTGCGCCCGCTCGCGGCCGAACACTTGCGCCAGGCGCTCTTCGGGGGTTTTGGCCTCCGGCAAGTCCAGAAGCACGCGGCGGCCGTGACGCAGTTGAAAGGCTACGTGCGGCCACGCCAAGGCGATGCGCGTGAGGAACTCGCTCGCTTGGCCCACTTCGCTCGCCGGCGATTTGAGAAATTTTCGGCGCACCGGCACGTTGGCAAACAAGCCCACTACTTCCACACGCGTGCCCGGCGCCATGGCGACCTCGCTCACGTCCAAGAGCTGGCCACCCTCTACAATGACGCGGGTCCCGGCCAGGTCCTCGCGGCGGCGCGTGCTCAGCGTGGTCGTAGATACAGCCGCAATACTGGCAAGCGCCTCGCCACGAAATCCGAGCGTGGTAATGCGTTCGAGATCGTCGAGCGTGCGGACCTTACTCGTCGCATGGCGCTGAAACGCGCATACCGCGTCATCCGCGCTCATTCCCTCGCCGTCATCGGCCACCACGATGACCCCGAGCCCACCCTCTTCGAGTTCCACGCGAATGTTCGACGCCCCCGCGTCCAGTGCGTTCTCGACCAATTCCTTGACCACCGACGCCGGTCGCTCCACGACCTCGCCGGCAGCGATTTTGTCGCGGATTTCTGGCGGCAGGATGGCCACCCGCCTCGATCCGGCACGGAACTCTCGCACCTCTTCGCTGGCATGTTGCGCGCGCATGGCTGGGCTCATCGCAAGGATCTGACGGACGGACAGGCGCGCGGCTCGCCTATAACACCCACTGCGACTCCTCGTCCCGCCCGAGCCGCTCGACCTCCTCCCGTTCGCTTTCGAACCCTTTACGCCCGAGTGCCCCGTAGAGCAAGCGCCGCCAATCATCGCTGCCCGGCGCAGTGGCGGACTGGACCTGCAGCAGCTCTGCCAAGTAGAGAACGGCCTTTTCCATGGCGTACAGCCACTGCCCGAGCGTGAACGGGTTCACTTGCGGCCATCGCGTTACGATGTGCCATTGTCGTTCCCGGCGCAGGAACGCCTCCAGGGAACGCTCGCTTTGCTGCAGCATTTGCCCCAGGGTGTTTCCCCCTAAGTAGGAAATCGCCTCCAGGTCGTGATATGCCTCGGCTACAGACAAATCCCGCCCGTGATCCGCGGCCGCGAGGAAAATCCCCACCGTGTCCTGCGGCCTTCGTGCAAGCGTTTGCGCAAGCAAATAGGGGTCGCCACAGCGCCCGGCGCTGGGCACCCAGGAGAGCAATCCCGGTTGCGGCCCATGATTCGCAGGGTGCCCCAACGCCTCGACGAAGAGTTCGCTGGCCCAGTGGGCCACAGCCGCGAGAGATTGGCAAAACGGGACGAAGACGATGTGCCGCAGGCCCTGTTGCCTGTACGCTCGATGCAGCCACGCGGCGAGCAGCAAGGCGGGGTTGCGCCACACGTCGGCTTCCTGACAGCGTGCCTCCATCCAGCTCGCCCCGGCAAGGAGATCGTCAACCCGCATTCCGGCAATGGCCGCGGGCAAGAGACTCGCCGGGCTCAACACCGCAAACCGATCGCTCACCCCAGCCGGAATGGCGACCGAACGAAATCCCTCGTCGTGAACGATCTGGCGGAGTGCACCCTGGTCGGCGTCGGTGGCCACGACGAGATGATGGATGTAGTCCACCGCCCCGAGGTGGCGCAGCAACAGATCGCGGATAACCAGGAACTGCGCCAGCGTTTCCGGCGTTTCTCCGGACTTGCTCACCAGCACGAACACGGTGGTGGACAAATCCAACTCGTCCAACAAGCGGCCGAGAGGATCTGGATCGATCGAGTCGGCAAACGCAACGTGCATCGAACTCGGTACCACGCTGCGCGCGAGCGCGTGCGCCGCCAGCGCAGTACCGCCTGAGCCAACGATCACGAGCGTTTTTGCCCGCTGGCGCAGTTCTTCCGCAAGTTGTTTGACCGCTGCCAACCCCGTCCGCTGGGCAACCCAAGCGAGCTGTGGTAGCTCCCCAGCGCGGTAGCGGGCGTGCAAGCGCTCGTGCGCGGCTTGCGCTGGTGCCCTCAGGTCACGGGTGGCTTCGCTCGGCGACACTGGCTCCCCGAAGCCCGGGTGGAACACCCCTCGGAAATCGAAGCGGAGGCTCATCGCCTCCTTGGCCGCACGGCGTCGGTAATCCGGCATGCGGTTCACGCTAACATCAGATGGCTCGGCGGGCTAGCACGAACCCATAGCGGCCGGAAACCTCCTCGAAACCGAGCCGTCGCGATCGCGTATGGGTCCGGGCATTGCGGTGTCGGGTATCATCCCCCGCATGCAAGTGCGTCTGGCCTTGGGGCTTTTCTGCGAGCACGGCGGCTCGCCCACCGCCCGAGCTCGACCGCCAAGGGAAAATTCCACGGGAATGCGGGCGCACATGCACGTGCCGCGCGGTCGCCGCGGGTTTCGACAAGGCCGCTTGCGGCCATCGAAGCTAGGGACGCACCGCGGACCTAGGCTGCCGGCCGGCCCCGGGATTTCCCACAATGTGGCCGCTCGAGGGCCGTGGTGCCGTGCGGTCGCCTCCGGATATCGCAGAACGAGGAACAAGCGCGGTGTTCCGCATGACGGCGTGGGCCCGCGAGGCAAAGTGCACACTCCAGCCGGGCAGGTAGCGCCCAATGCCGCCGCGTCGAACGTTATTTTTCTTCTAGTGAGCGAGGGAGCGAGTTGCTAACGTGCCGCGCATGCGTTGGCTCCTGGTTGTTGCATTGCCGCTTGCGCTGCTGTGGTGTGCCCGCGGGGCCCCCGGCTTGGTTGTGGCCGAACGAGACTTCGGGGAATTGGTCGAGCAGTCGGAATTCATTGTCGAGGGAACGGTAGCTTCGATCGAGGAAGCCCCGGATGCCACGGGTATCCAGCGAACCCTGGTCACCTTGAACCGCTTGGTGCTTCACAAAGGGGCTTGGCCATCGCCGGAATTCGTGCTCGACATCTTCGGCGGCACGAAGAACGGGTTGCGGGCTCAGGTGCTGGACCTCCCGGCCTTTGCCGTGGGAGAGCGGGTGATGGTGTTCGTGCGCGGCAACGGGCGCGAAGTGTTTCCGGTGGTCGGGATTCATCAAGGCTACTTTCGTATCGTACCGAGCGAGGGCGGCGGCCAAGAGGTGGTGCGCTGCGACGGCCTGCCGGTGGTGGCTCGCGAACAACGGAATCTGCGCTTTGCCCCGCGCGCGGCGCGAGCCCGGGCGAAAGGGGTGTCCCTGGAAGAATTTCGCCGTTGGATCGGCGACCAGCTACGGCAAGGCAGCGGAGGTGTCCGATGAAGTTACCGCCGTTGTGGGTCGGCGGTGGGGTTGTTCTTGCTCTGTTGTGGCCTTGGCCGCAGCAGCTCGCGGCGTGGTCCTGTATTCGCGTGGACTCTTCGAATCCTTCGAGTCGCTGCATTTACTGGCCCGACGGCAAAGTCACCGTGAAGTCGTTGCTGGGTGCACCAGCACGCGGGCCACTGTTGAACGGCACCCGCACCTGGGATGAAAATACCGCCCTTGCCGCAAACGAGTGGAACGCGCAGGGAGCCAACGTCCAAATTACGCTCCAGACTGGCGGGCAGTTCTCCAATCCGTGCGGCCGGCAGGGTCCGGGTCACGCGTGCGACAACACCGGGCCGCCGGGCGACAACCCAGTGATCTTCGCGAACGATTTTTGCGGGCGCGATTTTGGCGACATCATTCAGCTCACCAACAATTGCTACCGCCCCGACACCGGAACCATGGTGAACGCGCCGGTGTTCATTAACGCTCAGGTGCGCTGGAATGCCTATGACGGGCCGATCCGCTTCGACACGTCCACGGGGAGGCCCGAACCCGTGTACGACATCCGCCGGGTAGTGTTGCACGAGCTCGGCCACGTTCTGGGCTTGGCACATCCGGACGAAGCCAATCCGCCGCAAACTGTGGTAGCCATCATGAATTCCCGGGTGAGCAATATCGATCGCCTGCAGGCAGACGATGTCGCCGGCCTGCTTGCCATTTACCCCCGCGAAGCGCGGCCCCAGCCAACTCCGTCGCAAGGTTGCACAGCGAGCCGAGGGCAAACTCGCGGGTCGTGGCCGTTGTTGTGGGTGGTGCTCTTGGTGGTATTGCGCAGTAGCCTCGTGCGTGCGCGGCTGCCGGCGGCTCGAAGGGCACCATTTGGCTTGCTGGCGAAGCGGCCAAAAGGCGAACGTTGAAGGGTGATCCTGAGTTGCTGGCCCTCCCTGTTTTTGCCCGTCGGCAGAGGCCGGCTGCAGGCCGGGTGAGGGTGGGCCGAGACGGCGAGCGGTAAGCGGCGGGTGGTGGGGCAAATGGCGAATGGCGAATAGCGAGTGGCCCGGAGGCCGTAGCGGCACGGCGTGCCCTGCTGCCCCACCACCCGGCTGGTCTCCCCGCACCGACAGCAGGGGTAGGGCGACCACAAAGGTCGCCCCTGCAGCTTCCAGGTAGAGGGACTGTTCTGCAAGGTGAAGGCACGATTGTGGAGGGATCGGGGGATAAGAGGAGCCGACCCTGCGGGTCCATGTTTGGCGGGTTACGGGCGTGGACGAAGGCTGGTACTCCAACCTGGAAGGCCTCCAACCCGAGCTGGCGCCTTTGCCCGTCTCGATCTCCCCCCATGCTCCACGATGATTGGGGGAGCGCGGTAGGTAGGGGTGGCTTCGGAATCGCTGCGTAGCCGATGGGGATGGAACAGCGGCTTGGAATCGAGGCCGGAGCAGCTTCCCGGGGGATGCCAAAGCTTACCGTCCGCGAAAGGTAAGTTCCGTGCTTTCTTCGCGCGTCCCCGCGGGCGCGCTCGGCGCGGGCTTGCAGCAACAGAGAAAAGAGGCGCATGTTGCCGGTACAGTCAGTGCACTCCAGAGACGAGGAGGACCCATGAGCGCAGAGCCGGTTCTTTATGAGGAGCGCGACACGCTCGGTGTGATCACGCTGAACCGTCCAGAGAAGTTGAACACCCTGAACGAGGCCATGATTCAGGGCATTGCGGACGCGATCGAGCGGGCCACCCTTTCCGAGGGGGTGCGGTGCATCATCCTGCGCGGGGCTGGGCGCGCTTTCTCTGCTGGCTACGACCTCACTGCAGGGGGCGAAGAGGGAGCCGGCTTCCGCCCGCGCTTTGCTGCGCCGCACCCCCCGCCCCGGCCGGGAGCGTGGGACCCTGTTCGTGACCTTGCGTTTATGGGGCACAACGTACGCCGCTTTATGAGCCTGTGGGAGTGCCCCAAACCCGTGATCGCGCAAATCCACGGGTACTGCATGGGAGGCGCAACCGATCTCGCACTATGCGCCGACCTCATTTTCATGGCTGAAGATGCCATCATCGGTTATCCACCCTCGCGCATCTTCGGCACTCCGACAACGATGTTGTGGGTATACCGCGTCGGCCTCGAGCGGGCCAAGCAATTCTTGCTGTCGGGTGACGAGATTGACGCGCCCACTGCTCAGCGCATCGGTCTTTGCTCGCGGGTGTTTCCCGCAAATCGCCTCGCGGAAGAAACCGAAGCATACGCGCGCCGCTTCCAATACATCCCGGCCAATCAGTTGGCGTTGAATAAAATCCTGATCAATCACACCATCGAGCTCATGGGGCTTCGCCCGACACAATTGCTCGGCACCCTCTTCGATGGAATTGCACGCCACACCGAGGAGGCGCTGCAATGGGTGGAGAGCTTCAAGGAGCTAGGGTTCCGCCAAGTCATCCGGCGCCGCGACGCGCCATTTGGCGACTACGGTGAAAAGCAACGAAAGTGAACGCACTCGGGGAGGCCACCGCACCGGCGGTCTCGTCGATCTCGCAGTGCGAGCCCTTTGGGCCTCCTCGTTTACGGTTTGCTGCCGGGCTCGGATGCCTCTTCGGGGAGCAGTCGGATCAACAGTACTTTTCCCGACTGCACTCGCTCTCCACTCGGGCGGAAAAAGCCAAGCCACGCAAGCCAGTACTTGCGCTCATAAATCTTGCCCAAGGCTTCGGCCTTCTCGCCATCTTTCACGATTTCGGCTCGCAAGCGCACAAACGGGCCTTTTTTCCCCTCCACCGAGACAAACACGGGGCTACCGCGCCGGATGCGTTTTCCCTTGTGGCTATCCGGGCTCGTCGTAAACCAGATGCACCCCTCCATAATCCCGAACCAAACCGGGGCTGCTTCGCTGCGGGACCCATCTTTTCGCTGCGTGGCCACGTAAATTTGCTTGGCCTCGACCAGCTTTTCCGCCATCTCCAGGGGTAACCCTTGCGGCAGTAGCTGCGCGCTTCCCATGCTCACGAGCACGAACACGGTCACCACAGCAAAGGGAATTCTCTTTCGCCATTCCATGCACACCTCCCCTGTCCATTCGGTTGCCGTTGCCGGACCAATCCCGATGGTTCCGGGGCGCGAGCCCAGCAGCGAAGCCCGAAGGTGCCCATAGGCAGAGCGCCGCGATCCGCGGCTACCATTTGACCCCGGTTGCCACGCGCACCTGGCCACGTTGGCGCGGCCGGCACCGCAGCAGCACGTACAAGGCTCCGGTGCCTCCGTCGCACGGGCGGGCGCTGCAAAAGGCCAGCACCAAGCGCGACCATCGTCCGCGCGCGAGCCATTCGGTGACGCGCGTCTTCAGTACAGGCACCTGGTCTTTCGAATTCTTTCCACGACCGTGCACGATCAAGACGCAACGCTTCCCCTCGCGGAACGCCGCTGCCAGAAAAGCGTCCACCTTTGCTTTGGCTTGCTCCACATTGAGGCCATGCAGGTCCACATAGTCCTGGTATGCAAACTCGCCGCAGCGCAAGCGTTGCAACACGCGCAGGTCCAAACCGTTGACCACACCCTCGACATACTCATCGGATAGCGACACATCGAAAACCGCATGGCCGGCCACCAAATCGGCGAGCTCGGCTAAAACTTCGGCGTCTTCGCTGGTCAACGGCCGCGGTACCGGAGTCGGCCGGCAAGGTTCGACCATGTTCGGCCCCTCGGGCCAAAGCCGTTGGACTCCTTGCATTTCTCGCCAGAATAAATCGAGTTCGCTCTCCGTCGCGCTGGAGATTCGAGACGATGCTCGGTTGCAGTTTCCGGTACGCGTGCGGCCTGGCTGGGATTCGCTCGCTGCGAGGGACGCAGCGAGCTCCTTGAGAACCGAGAACGGCCGGTATGCGAACGTCGCTGCGTTGCGGGGTACCTTTGCCGAACCGTTGCGCTTGCGACTCATGCCACCCTCCCGCGGCCACGATGGCGTTAACGCCTCACGCCGAATTCTTACTTTGCCGACAAAAGCAGCCGAGTGCAAGGCGCCGGCGGTATAACCGGTACCGGCTAGCGAGGCTCGCGGGGTAAGCCGAGCACACGTTGGGCCAAAATGTTGCGCTGGATTTCGGAAGTGCCCGCGAAGATGGTGGCAGCGCGGTAATACAGGTACGAGCGCCCCCAGCGCCCGTGGGCCCCCGCGCGCGGGTCGCCAAGCAAGAGGGCGCGAGGCCCGAGCAACCGCATCGCCGTTTCGTGCATGCGCTGGCTCATCTCGCTCCAAAACAATTTTACGACCGAGACCTCGGCACCAAGCTTTTCTCCGCGCTGGAGGCGGGTGAGAACGCGCCAATTGAGGAGCTTGAAAATTTCCACCTCGATCCAAGCATGCGCCAGCTCTTGGCGCAGCAAAGGATTTTTGCAGGGTGGCTCTGGCAGCGGGCCCAGTTGCGGCGACCGTGCCGCTCGAAGCATCTCCGCGAGGAGAATGCGGTGGATGACGAGTTGTCGCGGCGAGGTGCCGCGCTCGTGCGAGAGGGTAGTTTGTGCAATGGCCCAACCGCGGCCCTCCGCGCCCACGAGCTGAGCCCGTGGCACCCAAACGCGTTCGAAGCGGACTTGATTGAACTCTTCGCTGCCCGTCATTTGGCGCAGCGGTCGCACCTCGATGCCCGAGCTTTGCATGTCCACGATGAAAAACGTGATGCCCTCGGTTTTCTTGGCTCCGCTCCCCGTGCGCGCAAGCAAAATGCCCCAATGGGCGAACTGGGCGTAGCTGGTCCACACTTTTTCGCCCGTGATCCAAAACCCGCCCGGAGCCGCTTCCGCACGGCAGCGCAACGAGGCTAGGTCGGAGCCCGCGCCAGGTTCGGAAAAGAGCTGGCACCAAATTTCATCCGCTCGGAGAATGGCCGGCAAATAACGGCGCTTTTGTTCTTCCGTACCATGCGCGATTAAGGTGGGGCCGACCAGGTTCACGCCAATCCGGCCAATCAGCTCCGGTGCACGGGCCCGGGCAAGTTCCTCTTGCAGGATGTAGTTCTCGGTCAACGATGCGCCGCGGCCTCCGTAAGCGCGTGGCCAGTGGACGCCGACCCACCCCCCTTCCCACAGCGTGCGCTGCCACGCGCGCAAACAAGCCACCTCTTCGACCAGCGGGAGATCCGGTGGAACCGCCGGCGGGGGGTGCTGTTCGAGCCAGTGTCGCACTGCGCGGCGAAACGATTCCTCTTCGGGCGTGAACCGCAAGTCCATCGTTGCCTCAACTTCCGATGGCACCGCAGCGGCGCAAGCGTTCCAGGTCGGCCTCACGCAACCCCAGCCATTCGCGCAGGATCCTGTCGGTATCCGCACCGCAACGCGATGCTGCCGTGTAACGCGGAGAGGTGCCGGCAAATCGGATCGGGCAACCCACCTCGCGCAGGTTGCCCCAATGGGGATGGGCGACGTCCACGATCATATCGCGGTCCACGATCTGCCGCTCAGCCAGCGCGGCGGGCAAGTCGTTTACCGGTGCACATGGTACGTGCCCCCGCAAACGCTCCACCCATTCGCCTGTGGGCCGGCGGCGAAACTCGTCTTCGAGCAACGGCAGCAGCTCGTCGCGGTGGGCAAAACGCTCGGCCATGGTGGCAAAGCGCGAGTCCGCCGCCCACTGCGGGCGATCCAGCAAACGGCACAGTTCCCGCCAAAACCGTTCTTTCATGCACATCACCACGATATAGCCATCGGCTGTACGAAACGTCTGCGCGGGGACCACGCTTTGGTGGGCACCATGTGCGAAACGTCGCGGCCGATGGCCGAGCGCGAACCACCACGTGACCATGTAGTTCAGCATGGACACGCTCGTATCCAGCAGGCTCACGTCCACGTCGCCCCCCACTCCGGTGCGGCGCGCTCGCAAGATCCCGGCCAGCAAACCCACCGCGGACATCAACCCGCCAGAAAAATCCGCCACCGAAATGCCGCACCGTTGGGGCGGGCTATCGGGATCGCCCGTCAGTGCCATGAAGCCTGCAAGGGCTTGGATGAGAAAGTCGTAGCCGGGCTCGGCCGCGCGCGGGCCAGTGGTGCCAAACGCCGAGAGCGAGCAACACACGATTTGCGGGTTTTCTGCTCCGAGGGCGGCGTAGTTCAAACCCAGCTTTGCGGGTAAGTCGCCGCGCAAATTGCAGTACACCGCATCGCACACGCGGGCAAGTTGCCGGAGCAGTGTTTGCCCCTCGGGCACGCGCAAGTTCAAGGTCAACGACCGCGCGTTACGATTCAGGGCCTGAAAGTACAAGCTGTCGCCCTCGATCACTCCGGGCGGCACCCGCCGCGCTTCGTCCCCACCCGTGGTCGGGTCCTCGACTTTGACCACCTCGGCACCGAGATCGGCCAGAAGCGTCATCGCGTACGGGCCTGCACCCAGTTGCGTTACCGCCAGGATGCGTATCCCTGCCAGAGGCAACTCCGCCATGAGCCGCTTTCTACCGAGAGCCCGCTTGGCTGCCAAGCGCCTCGGTCATGGGTCGTTTTGCGCAGTGGTGCGGTGCTGGGCCAGTTGCTCGGCGCGCCGCCAGCGCGTCGTCCGGCGACCCGATCGGCCGCGCCGCACCGCGGCTTTGCACCCTGTACGAGCCAGCGTCGCCGCCCCCCGGCGGGCTTTCTCTCGGCTTCCCTTCCCGGGCGATACCTTCCGGGCAAGGGCACGAAACCGGCATCTCTAAAGCGGGGCGCTGGAATTGCGGGGCCACCTCGTGGGGTTTGACTGTACCCGGCAAACAGGGTACGCAACGAACGTTTGTTAGGAGACGCGCATGCCTCAAAACGTGCCCGAATTCCGTTTCAGCGATGCGGCCCTCAAGGTTCGCCAATTCGTGTACGAGTATTGGTGCGATCATGGGCGCGCGCCCAACCTCCGGGCCGTGCATGAAGCCACCGGCCTGGGTCGGGCGGAAATCGTCGAGGCCTACAAGGAGCTGGATCTCGGTATGATGTGCGTGGTGGATCTGTCCACGCAAAACGTGAATTTGCTCAAGGCGCCACCGTTTTCGAGCTATCCGACGCAAGCCGAAATCCACGTGGATGGCCGTTTCCTGAGCTATGCGGGCTGCGCCATGGAGTCGCTGGCGGTGTCCATGATGCCACCGCTGCGCGACAAGGAAGTGCGCATCGAGGGCTACTGTGCGTGTTGCTTGGCAGCGGTGCGGCTGACCGCGCGGAACGGAGAGGTACTTCACGCGGAGCCCGAGGCATTGGCCATCCACGTGAGCCTCAGCCCGCGCGAGTGGAACCTCACCAACATGGTGCACATGTGCGATGCCATGAACTTTGTTGCCGACCCGGAGCACGCTCAGCGGTACGAGCGCGGAATTTGTCGGCGCGGGGTCGTGTTTACGCTGCATCAGGCCCTGCGCTTTGTGACCCCCACGGGCCAGGCTCGCATGTGGCAGTACGATCGCCCGCCGGATTACTTGCGCCCGAATCGCGTGCTGGAATTCATCCGCTCGCTGGGTGTGGACGTTCGCGGGTGGGGAGAGTGAGTTCGACCGGGGTCAGCCATGGGCGAGGGATGGTACGAGCCGTTGCGCACTGCCGACCGCTCCTTCTTGCTGTTCGAGCGGCGCTCCACCCCCATGCACCTCGGCGGTGTCACCATCTTCGAGGCGGCATCGCTGACCCGGCCTGATGGCGGAGTAGATCTCGCACGAATCCGCGAGTACGTCGCTTCGCGGTTGCCTTGGATCCCTCGCTACCGCCAGCGCCTGGCCTACGTCCCTTGGGAAGGAAGCCCGGTGTGGGTGGACGACGAGCGGTTTCATCTCGACGACCACGTGCGCCACACAGCGCTGCCGCGACCGGGGGATGCGGAACAACTCAAGGAACTCGCCGGGCAGCTCATGTCCATCCCGCTCGATCGTCGGCGGCCCCTGTGGGAAATGTGGGTGATCGAAGGCCTGCGCGACAATCGCTTTGCGATCCTTCTCAAAACGCACCATGCCGTTGTGGATGGGGTCTCCGGGGTCGATTTGATGGCCACCCTATTGCAACCCGCTCCGGTGGATCGCTTCGACCCTCCAGCGCCGTGGCGGCCCCGCCCCGCCCCTTCGGAAATGCAACTGCTCCGCGACCAGGTGCGGGAGCGCCTCGAGCTTCCGCGACGGCTCTGGGAGGAGATTCGCTCCGCGATTGCAGAGCCCGGTCGGGCGCTGCGTCACGCGATTCAGGCCTTCGACCGGAGCTGGTCGTTCCTGCGCTCCGGGTTGCATTTCCCCAGCGCAACGCCGCTGAACCAGCGCATCGGTTCTCACCGGCGGTTCGATTGGCAAGAATTGCCGCTGGCTGCCGCCAAAGAGATCAAAAATCGCTGGGGCGGAACGGTCAACGACGTCGTGCTGGCCACGGTTGCCGGGGCCGCCCGCCGCTACTTCTTGCGCAAAATGGTGAGCCTCGACGGTCTCGAGTTCCGGGCGGTGGTACCGGTGAGCTTGCGGGGACCTGGAGATCACAGTGCGACGGGCAACCGCGTCTCCGCCTGGCTGATGAGCCTTCCCATTGCGGAGCCAGATCCGCTCGTGCGCTACCGGCAGTTGGTCGCGGAAACGGAGCGGCGTAAACGCACCCACGAGGAAAGAGCGCTCGAAGTGTTCGCCCGCGTCGCCGAGGTCATGAATCCCCTCCTCACCTTGGGCGTGCGCGTGGCCGTGCGGATGTCCCCATTCAACCTCATTGTGACCAACGTCCCGGGCCCGCAGTTTCCGTTGTATCTGCTCACCGCCAGGCTTTTGCGCGGCTATCCGACCGTGCCCCTATTCGACCACCAAGGGCTTGGCGTGGCCATTTTTCGTTACGATGGGCATCTGCTGTTCGGTCTGAACGCGGACTTTGACATTGTCCCCGACGTGCGTGACTTCGCGTGCGATTTGGCAGCCGCCTTCCGGGAGCTGCAGGACATGAAAGACGGCAGAGTCCGGCGAGCGCGGGCTCGGCGGAGTGCGCGCGGGCGCCGGGCGCAAGTGTGACTCGGAAGAAAGGAGAGGGCGAAGATGGAGTTCGGATTGTTCGTTCAGGCGCACGTGCCGCGGCACGAGATGGAGGCCAACCCAGAGGGGGCCGAGCACGAACGCCTCATGCGCGAACTGGATCTGGCCATCCACTGCGACCGCCATGGCTTCAAGTACGTTTGGTCGGTGGAACACCACTTTTTGGAGGAATACTCCCACATCAGTGCGTCGGAAGTTTTCCTGCCGTACGTCGCGGCACGCACGGAGCGCGTTCACGTGGGTTCCGCCATTTTCAACATCACCCCACCCGTCAATCACCCCGCGCGCATTGCCGAACGCGTGGCCATGCTCGATCATCTGAGCGAGGGCCGTTTCGAGTTCGGAACCGGCCGCGGTTCTTCCAGTACAGAATTCCTGGGCTTTGGGATCCCGGACAATGACACGACCCGTGCCATGTTCGACGAGGCATTTCCCGAGATTTTACGCATGTGGAGGGAAACCCGTTACAGCTTCTCGGGGAAATACTTCTCGATGCCCGAGCGCAACGTGCTCCCGAAACCGTACAGCAAGCCGCACCCACCCTTGTGGATGGCCTGCGGCAATCCCGCCACCTTCGAAAAGGCGGCGCGCCTGGGGGTTGGTGCTCTGTGTTTTAGCCTGGGATCCCCGAAAGACTTCGAGCCGCTCATTCGGGTCTACAAGAAAACCATTCGCAACGCCGAGCCCATCGGGGACTACGTGAACGACAATGTGGCTTGCGTCACGCAGCTTGTGTGCGCCGAGGACGGCCAGGAGGCGCGCCGCATCGCGTGCAACATGGGGAACATGTACCACGTGAGCCTCGTGTTCCGGTACCTGGACACGTTCCCGCGCCCTGCCCACATTCCGCCCTGGCCGCAAACCATTCCGGAGCCGACCCTCGAGCAACTCGAAGAGCGAATTCGCAGCGGCCAACGTATCGTCGGCGACCCGGAAGAGTGCGCCCGTGCGGTGCAGAAGTACGCAGATATCGGGTGCGATCAAATTATCTTCGGGATCCTCGCCTCGACGCAGCCTCAATGGGTCGCCAAACGATCGGTGGAACTCTTCGGGAAGTACGTGATCCCGCGCTTCGATACGGACCCAGTGCACAGCACGACGCGTTATCGGCTCGCTGCCCTCCAGCAGAGACCGGCCGCGGCAGAAGCGCCATCGGCTGCGCGCGGTTGAGGTGGGCCGTGTCCGCCGGCGTTTTCCCCGCGGTGCCCGTTTGCCCTCCCGGTCGCCTCGCGTGCGGGCTTGCGCTTCCCGTTGTCGCACAAAGTCGTTTTTTTGTTCAACCGTGGGAAGCCAACGCGGGTACGGAAGACATCCGCCGTGTGGCGCAGGCGTGCGATGGTGCTGGATTCTTTTACGTGGCCGTTTGCGACCATGTGGCCATTCCCCGCGCTCAAGCCGCCACCATGTCCACGGTTTGGTACGACATTGTGGCCACGTTGGGATTCCTGGCTGCGTGTACCCAACGAGTGCGTTTGCTCACATACGTCTTCATTCCCGCGTATCGCCACCCCTTGGCAGCCGCGAAAGCCCTGTGCACCATTGACGCACTATCCAACGGCCGGCTCATCGTCGGAGTCGGAGCGGGGCACTTGCGCGAGGAGTTTGCTGCTCTCGGGGTGAACTTCGAACAGCGGGGCTCTCTGCTCGACGAGGCGGTGGCGGCGTTGTTGGCTGCGTTTACCGATGAATACCCGGAACATCACGGCCGGCACTGGCGCTTTTCTGGCCTCGGCATTCGACCTCGGCCGGTGCAGCAACCACGTCCCCCGATTTGGGTCGGGGGATCGACCCCTGCTGCTTTGAAGCGAGCCGCACGGTACGGAGACGGTTGGCTGCCTCAAGGCATTCCCGAGATGGGGATGGAAGCGGCGTTGGAGTACCTCAAAGAGCAGCGGCGCCGTTTCCGCGGCGACGAGCCGTTCGAAGCTGGCATGAACTCGCCTTGGCTGTACCTGGGAAGACCTCCCGAGGAGTTTCGCCAAAACTGCGAGAGCGGCCCGCCGGACCGGATTGCCGAGCTGCTCCGTGGCCTCGCCGCGCTAGGCATCCGCCACGTGGGCGTGCGGTTTCGCAGCCGCTCGTGCGAAGAGTTACTGGAACAAATCTGGGCCTTCGGCTCGGAAGTGCTGCCCCGGCTCTAGCGTGCGGTGTGGCCAGTATTTCGCTTTGCCTTCCAGCCGTGCCCTCAAGGCGCGGCGGCCGGCAACGACGTCACACGCATTTGCCAGAGGCGACGCTGGTGTTCGACCCGCTGTCGCTCCGCCGGGTCGGTAGGCTGGCAGCGTGCCAACGCGACGAGCGCCTCCGCGATGCGCCCTAAACCCCCTAGGGCCTGGGCGCGGATACAGGCCCGCCGCGACAGTTCTGCCGAATCGGCCATCACCCGCAGGCCTTCGCTCGAGTCGAGGATTTCTATGGCACGGTCGAACGCCTGCGCGGCCAAATACAGCTCGGCAAGTTCGAGTTCGAGGCCGATGTCACGGCGTGCGCCTGCGCCGTCGAGTACGAGGGGCCTCAGCATCTCGAGAAAGCGTTCGTTCACGGGCTGCGGGCCAATTTTGAGGATCCCGAACAATCCGGCCAAGCGATCGTGCTGGGTCACACCGTCGCGTTGCACGGCAGCCACCAGTTCTTGCATCACGAAAAAGTCGCGGGAATACACCCGCAAGAACTCGGCACCCACTTGCTGGAGCCACGGATCCAAGGGTTCTCGCGCGAGCCATGCGACGAGCAGTCGGATGTGCGCGCGCTGCCCGAGCATGTGGTAGCGCTGCGCGTACCGCGCCCACTCGCGGAACGCGCCGACCGGGACTTGGTCGAACGGCAGCAAACGCCCCTCATGGCTGGGGAAACGAGCCTGGTAAAGCAACGAAGCCTCCTCACCGGCATAAAATGCTTCCGCGGCCCAGAAGTCGAGAAGGGGGCGCCGATCGGTATGCACCGGTCCGTCCCCAGCCAGGGCAAGCAAACTCGGTCGTTGCGCGGTTTCCAAGGTCAGTACGGTTTCCCATTGCGTAAGTCCGACACTCGCCAAGTCCGACGCGTGCGCCCAAGCTGCGCGTGTGGCTTCACGATCCAGCCGGCGCGGCTCCATCGAGGCAACGAGAAAAAAGTCGGCGTGGTTGCTTTGGAACAACCGCACGTCCGGAAACTGTTCCACCGCCGCGCGCAACACCAGACGCACCGTGTCGTCGTTGGTTTCGTACGTGTGAAACCATTGCAGCAAAATGCCCCGCGGCGACAACCGTTGCCGCGCCTGCGCAAAGAACTCGCGGGTAAACAAGTTACTCACCCCCGCCACCCAGGGATTGGACGGCTCGCTGACAATCAGGTCGTACTGGTACGGCGTTCGGAACAAGAACGTGCGCGCATCTTCGATGTGAATGCGCACGCGATCGTCTCCCGTTACGTCATGGATCCACGGACGGAACCACTGCGCCGCTTCGAGGACCTCCGGCGAGATTTCCACAACGTCCACCGCTTCGACGGGGTGGCGCGCGATCGCTCCGACCGTCATGCCACTGCCGTATCCAATCACGAGCACGCGCCGGGCGTTTCCCAGCACGAGCGGCCCGAGATGCCCCATGAGCAATTGCGTCTCCCGGTCGCCCAGCGCCGATGCGTCCGACTTGCCGTTCACCCGCAAGATGACGTCTTCGGCGGTTTTTTCCACCGTTACCGTGCCGGTCGCCCCGTCGCGATAGTACAGAAGTTCCTGGGCAAAATCGGCCCGGTAATCGGCAAACGAGATATCGGGGCCGATGCCTTCGTGGCGGCGGAATTCTCCCGCCACGAGCAGGCGCAAATCCCAGGCGGGAACCATCCACAAGTAGGCGACGAACAGTGCCACGATCGGAGAGGCCGCGGCCGCCCGCTGAAACCATGGGCGCCGGCGATCGGCAAGAACCAGCGCTGCAACGACAGCGATGGTCATCGCGGCAGCGAGCAGGAAAGTTCCTCGCAAGCCCAACCAGGGCAACGCATACAAGCCCGCGAAGACCGTGCCCGCGATCGTGCCCAGAGTGTTGGCGGCCAGCACCACTCCAACCGGCCGGCCGTGTCCCGGCATGACTTGCGCCGCCGCGTGCGCCAACGCCGGGAAGGTGAGGCCGCTGGTGAACGTCAGCGGAAACATCACCGCGATCCAAAACCCCAAGTTCGCCAATTGGTATTCGGCAAAGCCCCAGCCGGATTGGCGGGCCGCCCACAACAATCGTGCTGCGAGAAACGGAAGTCGCTCGTAAAATGGCAAGCAGGCTAACAAAATCGCTACGCTGGCAAGCGACGCGCCGATGAAAAACTGAAGCGGCCTTCGGCGTGCCGGCGCCCAGAGGGTGTACACCAGTCCGCCCGCTGCAATGCCGAGAATAAATGCGCACAGCATGATGGAAAAGGCATACGTCGAGGATCCCAAGGACAAGCTGCACAAACGAATCCACACGACTTCGTACGTCATGGCCACCGCGCCCGACGCCGCGGCAACCATCGGAATCAACGAACGGTACCCCCAAATCCATTGGGTTTCCGGAAGACCGGCTGGACTCGGGCCCGCGGCGCGGGCCGCGCCCCGCGCCGCCGAAGGGCGATCCACGCCGATTGCGACGAGCCCCACCAGCAAGTTGAGCCCCGCCGCGGCGAAAAACGGTGCGTCCAGACCCCAGCGCGGCACCAGCACAAACCCCGCGGCGGCGGCGCCCAGCGCCGCTCCGAGACTGTTGATCGCATACAACCAGGCCACACCGCGGCCAAAGCCCTCGCGGCTCCATCCGAGGGCTTTGGTCAGCACAGGCAATGTGCCGCCCATGCAGACCGTCGGCACCGCCATGGCCAGCACGCAGGTGGCGGCTGGAACGAGTTTGGCCATCGGGTGTGGCGGAGGTGCGATGGCCAGCAGCGACCAATACACCTCGCTCCACAGTGGAAATCCCAGTGCAAAGCCCGCCGCCCCCACAGCCACCGCCACTTCCAAAAAGCCGTACAAGCGCAAAGGGCGGATGCTGCGGTCGGCCCTCGCCCCCCACCAGGAACTGCCCAATGCGAGCCCAGCCATGAACACGGCGAGAACGCCGACTTGGGCGTGCGCCGTACTGCCCAGCAACAACGCCAAGTAGCGCGCCCAAATGACCTCGTAGACCAGGCCCGTAAAGCCCGAGAGAAAGAACAGCAGTGTCACTACGGCAGCCCGCATAACGACCCAGCAAGATTGTAGCTTACTAGCAGCGGCTATCCCTTTGCCAGACAATTCCAGCGTCTGCACGCGTTGCCGGATCCGGCCCGCACCGCTGGCGCAACAGCCGACGCCATTGGCCCGGAACCGTTGCGGCGCGCTTCGCCATCGGGTTGCGGCAAAGGTGCTTTGGGCTATGGAGTGAGGGCATGCAGGCGGACGAACGGGTAGCCGCATTACGCCGAGCGTTGGAGCAACGCATTCTTGTGCTCGACGGTGCCATGGGCACCGCGATCCAAAGCTTTGGTTTGTCTGCCGGCGACTTCGGGGGCCCGCAGTTCGAGGGGTGTAACGAACACTTGGTGTGCACGCGGCCCGACGTCATCGAAGCGATCCATCGCGGCTATCTCGAAGCCGGGGCCGACATCATTGAAACCAACACCTTTGGCGGAACTCGCTTGGTGCTCGGAGAATACGGCCTGCAAGACCGTGTGCATGAAATCAACTTCCGTGCCGCCGAGCTCGCGCGGCGCGCCGCGAACGCGTACAGCACAGCCGATTGGCCGCGCTTTGTGGCCGGCTCGATGGGCCCAGGGACAAAGACGATTTCGCTGACCGGCGGTGTCACCTTCGACCAAGTGCGCGAACTTTTCGCGGAACAAGCACGAGCGTTGGTCGAAGGCGGGGTGGACCTCCTGTATCTCGAAACACAACAGGATACGTTGAACGTCAAGGCCGCACTCTTCGGCATCGAGGACGCCTTTGCCCAGTTGGGCCGAGCAGTGCCCGTGGTCTTGTCTGTGTCCATCGAAACCATGGGGACCATGCTTGCCGGCCAATCTATCGAGGCCTTGTACGCTTCGGTGGCACACCGGGACCTGTTTGCCATCGGCATGAATTGCGCGACCGGCCCGGACTTCATGACCGACCACTTGCGCGTGCTTGCGGAAATTTCTCGCTTTCCGATTTCGGTGTACCCCAATGCGGGCCTTCCGGACGAAAACGGGCATTACCACGAGTCGCCCGCCGACCTCGCCCGCAAAGTGGAGCGCTTCTGTGCCGCCGGGTGGGTCAACATCATTGGCGGGTGTTGTGGAACAACGAAGGAGCACATCCGATTGCTCGCCGAGGTGGCCAGGCGCCATGCCCCGCGGCGTGCGAGTGTACCCCGTCGCTGTGTCGTCTCCGGGATCGAAGCCCTGGTCATTGACGAGGATACCCGCCCGATCCTCGTGGGCGAACGGACCAACGTGCTCGGAAGCCGCCACTTCAAGAAGCTGATCGCGGAAGGGGCGTGGGAAATGGCCGTCGAAGTGGCGCGCAATCAAGTGCGCAAGGGCGCACACGTCGTGGACGTGTGCTTGCAAGATCCCGATCGCAACGAAGTGGAAGATGTCCGCCGATTCTTCGAGGTGCTGGTGAAGGCGGTCAAAGTGCCGATCATGATCGATTCGACCGACCCGGCGGTCGTCGAGGAGGCCCTCAAACGCACGCCGGGGAAGTCCATTATCAACTCGATCAACTTGGAAGACGGAGAAGCCCGTCTGGCACGCGTGGTGCCGTTGGCTCGCGCGTACGGGGCTGCGCTCGTGGTTGGCTGCATCGACGAGGACAAGGTGCAAGCACAAGCCATCACCAAGGAGCGCAAGCTCGCCATTGCCTTGCGCGCATACGAGCTGCTGACCCGCAAGTACGGCGTACCCCCCGAAGATATTTTCTTCGATGCGCTGGTGTTTCCAGTGGGCACCGGCGATCCGAACTACATTGGTTCCGGGGCAGAAACCATCGAAGGTATCCGTGCGATCAAGCAAGCGCTGCCGGAGTGCAAAACGATCCTGGGAATTTCCAATGTGTCCTTCGGGCTTCCACCGGCTGGTCGGGAAGTCCTGAATTCGGTGTTCTTGTACCACGCGGTGCAGGCCGGGCTCGATCTGGCCATCGTCAACACGGAAAAGCTCGAGCGTTACCCCGCTATCCCCGAGGAAGAGCGGCGACTCGCCGAGGACTTGATTTGGTGGCGCGGGCCGGACCCCATAGGCGCCTTCACCGCGCATTTTCGTGCCAAAGCGCCACAAGAAAAAAAGCCGCGGAACGAAAACTTGTCGCTCGACGAGCGGCTGGCACGGTACATTGTCGAAGGTTCGCGGGACGGCTTGTTTGCGGACCTCGACGAAGCTTTGCGCACACGCTCTCCGCTGGAGATCATCAACGGGCCGTTGATGGCTGGAATGGACGAAGTGGGGCGGCTGTTCGCCGACAACAAACTCATCGTGGCCGAGGTGCTGCAGTCGGCGGAGGTCATGAAGGCTGCGGTGGCGTATTTGGAACCGCACATGGAGAAAACCGCCACCTCTCTGCGGGGCACGATCGTGCTGGCCACCGTCAAGGGCGACGTCCACGACATTGGCAAAAACCTCGTGGACATTATTCTCAGCAACAATGGTTTTCGCATCGTCAACTTGGGCATCAACGTTCCTCCGCACGAGTTGATTCGCGCCTACCGGGAGCACCAGCCCGATGCGATCGGATTGTCCGGCCTGCTGGTGCGTTCGGCGCAAATGATGGTGACGACGGGACAGGAGCTCAAAGAAGCCGGCATTCGCTGCCCGATTTTGGTGGGCGGGGCTGCCCTCTCCAACCAGTTCACCCGCACGCGCATCGCGCCCGCTTACGAGGGTCTCGTGGCTTACGCGCGCGACGCGATGACCGGACTCGACCTCGCCAAACAAGTTGTGGACCCGGAGAAGCGCGCGGAGCTCGAGCGCCGCTTGCGCGAAGAGACGGCGCGCTTACT
This sequence comes from Candidatus Binatia bacterium, assembly GCA_026004215.1. Lineage (GTDB taxonomy): Bacteria > Desulfobacterota > Binatia > HRBIN30 > HRBIN30 > HRBIN30. Next base: position 703,554 of record BPIR01000002.1, on the reverse strand, counting down.
TGGCCAGGGGGGCGCGCGCGCGACACCGCCGGTGTCACAGCCGGTGGCCAAGCGTTCGAACGTGCAACCGCTGGCCGATGTGCCCTTGCCGCCGGACCTCAAACTTCACGTGGTGGACAACTACGATCTCGACACGATCTTCGAGTACATCAACCCGAAGATGCTCTATAACCGCCACCTGGGTTATCAGGGTGATTTCGAAGCAGCTCTCGAACGCGGGGAGCGCACCGCACGGGAACTGGCACAACGCGTCCTGGAAGTGCAAGCGTTCATGGTCCGGCACCCTGAGTTACGTGCCCGGGCCGTGTACCGCTTCTTTCGCGTAGCGAGCGAAGGAAACCGCCTGCACGTGCTGACCAGCGATGGCAGCCGCGTGGTCGCCACATTCCGATTCGGGCGGCAATCCGATCCGCCGTACCTTTGCCTTTCGGACTATGTGTGGCCCGCGGAATCGGGCCATGCGGACTACCTGTGCATGTTTGCGACGACGATTGGTCCGGACGTGCGCCCAATTGCCGAAGAGTGGAAGGCACAGGGCGACTACTTGCGTTGCCACATTTTGCAAGTGCTGGCGCTAGAGGGGGCGGAGGCATTTGCGGAATTGCTGCACAAGAAAATTCGCGAAATGTGGGGATTCCCCGACCCCCCGAGCACGACCAAAAAGGATCTTTTTCAAGCGAAGTATCGCGGGCGCCGTTATTCGTTTGGATACCCCGCATGCCCGCGCCTCGAAGACCAGGAAATTTTGTTCGAGCTCCTCGCGGTGACGGAGCACATCGGGGTGCGCCTGACGCAAGGGTTCATGATGGACCCAGAAGGCTCGGTGAGTGCACTGGTGTTCCATCACCCGCAAGCACAGTACTTTCGCTTGTCGCAAAGCGACATCGAGCGATTGGAACACGAAATCGAAGCCGAGCGCACGGGGCGCGGAGCGGAAGATCGGACCGTCCAGGCCACCTATACCGAGACCTGACGAGTCCGGCGCGCGGGCGGGCCGTTCGGGCGATCGGGGAGGGTCCGCGTACCGGGCATGACGCCATTACGGCTGCTCTGCCGGAAAGGGCGGCGCCGCCCGACCCCTGGGGTGGGTGCAGGGAGACGAGCAGGGTGGTGGGGCACGGCACGCCGTGCCCCTACGGCCTCCGGGCCACTCGCCATTCCACCCTATCCTCGCCCGGCCTGCGGCCGACCTCCGCCGGGAAGGGAGAGGTGTCCTTTCACTCAGGGAGAAACATACAGGACGCATATGAGGGGAAACGAACGGGAGATTCACCTCATTGTCCCACCGCCGGGCGTTGGGGCTGGACGCGCCGAGCGCTTTGTGCGCAAAAGTCCCCTTCCCCGGCTGACAAAGACATGCGATTGGCTACACTCACGCGCTTTGCGTGCTCCATGCACGGAGTGAGGAGGGTTCGATTGGAATGGTGTTGATTGGCGTGCCGCGCGAGACGTTTCCCGGAGAACAGCGGGTGGCGTTGATCCCAGCGTCCGTGCCGGCGTTGACCAAAGTGGGCTTCGAAGTTTGGATCGAGCGCGGAGCCGGGGAAGCCGCGGGGTTCTCCGACGGGGCATACGAGGAAAAAGGGGCCAAGATTGCTCCCGATCGTGCTGCATTGTTCGCGCGTGCCCACATCATTGTGCAAGTGCTTGGGCTCGGGGCCAATCCGGCGCGTGGGGCGGAGGATCTCGCGTTGCTGCGCGCTGGCCAAGTGGTCGTTGGCTTCTTGCGCCCGCTGGGAGCCCCGGAGACGATCGAACAGCTGGCGCACACAGGTGTCAGTGCCTTCGCAGTGGAAATGATGCCGCGCATCACACGCGCGCAATCCATGGACGCCCTGACCTCGATGGCCACCATTGCCGGGTACAAAGCGGTGCTGGTAGCGGCCAATGCGCTACCGAAAATGTTTCCGCTCATGATGACCGCGGCAGGCACGCTGCGCCCGGCCAAAGTATTCATCTTGGGTGCGGGGGTCGCGGGCCTGCAGGCCATTGCCACGGCGCGCAAGCTCGGGGGAGTCGTGTCGGCGTACGACATTCGGCCTGCCGCCAAGGAGCAAGTCTCGAGCCTCGGCGCGCGATTTGTGGAGCTTCCCCTGGAGGCTCGAGATGTGGAAGACAAAAGCGGATATGCCAAAGCACAAGACGAGCGCTTTTACGAGCGCCAGCGTGCATTGCTGTCGCGGGTCATCGCGGACAGTGACGTCGTCATCACCACCGCCAATGTTCCCGGGCGTCGAGCTCCCGTGCTGATAACCGCAGAGATGGTGGCCGGAATGGTTCCGGGCTCCGTCATCGTGGATCTGGCCGCGGAGCGGGGTGGGAATTGCGCAGTCACCCGGGCCGGTGAGGACGTTGTATACCACGGGGTACGTGTCTTTGGTCCGATCAACATTGCGGGCACGGTCCCTCACCATGCGAGCCAAATGTATTCGAACAATATCGTGGCCTTTTTGCTGCACTTGTTTCCGAAGGGGGAGCTCCGCGTCGATCTTGCCGACGAGATCACTGCGGGCACACTGGTCGCACACGAAGGCCGAGTGGTGCATCCCGCTGTGCAAGAGGCGTTGGCACAAGCGCGATAGGTGTTGCGCGAGGAGGAAACGGTATGAGCGACTTCGTGGACATCCTGACCATCTTTGTGCTTGCCATTTTGGTGGGCTTCGAAGTGATCAGCAAAGTGCCGCCCACGTTGCACACGCCTTTGATGTCCGGCTCGAACGCGATTTCCGGGATCACCATCGTCGGAGCGATTTTGTCGCTCGGCATGCAACACACGGCTCTCACTGCGTTTCTCGGCTTCCTCGCTGTGGTTTTTGCCATGATCAACGTCGTGGGAGGGTTTTTGGTGACCGACCGGATGCTCGGCATGTTCAAGAGAAAGGAATGAGGCTGTGTCATTGGCCTGGATCAACATTGCGTACCTGGTCGCGGCCCTACTGTTCATTTGGGGCCTAAAAGAACTGGCCCATCCGCGCACGGCGCGGAGAGGCAACGGCATCGCGGCGGTTGGCATGCTAATCGCCATCGTGTTCACTTTGCTGGACCGACAGATCCTGTCTTACGGGGCGATTTTCGTTGCGCTGGTGCTGGGTTCGGCCATTGGGGCGGTGCTCGCTTACCGCATCCGCATGACCGCCATGCCGCAAATGGTGGCCCTGCTGAACGGTTTCGGAGGGGGCGCGTCCGTGCTCGTCGCCGGAGCTGCGCTCATCGAAGCAGTTGGTATCGTGGAGCGGCCGGTCACATTGCAACTCACGATCGCCACGGCAGCTTCGGGCTTGATCGGCGCGGTGACCTTTTGGGGTTCGCTTGTGGCCTTTGCGAAGCTTCAGGAAATCATGCCCGGGCAACCCATTCTGTTGCCCGGCCGCCATGGGATCAACGCACTCTTGGCACTTGCGACGATCGTGCTGGGGATCGGCGTGATCATGCAGCCGGAACAGTTGTGGCTCTACTGGCTCGTTGTTCTTGTCGCCTCGATACTGGGAGTTCTCACGGTGATACCGATTGGCGGGGCAGACATGCCGGTCGTGATCTCGCTCTTGAATTCGTACTCGGGCTTGGCGGGCTGCGCTACCGGATTCGTGTTGAACAACAACATGTTGATCATCGCCGGCTCGCTGGTAGGTGCGAGCGGGATCATCCTGACCCAGATCATGTGCAAAGCCATGAATCGCTCGCTTCCGAATGTCTTGTTTGGTGGGGTCGGCGTGGTCGCAGCGGCTGGTACAGGGCAGGACGACATTTACGCAGGCCGGATCAAAGCCGCAACCGCGGAAGAAATTGCCATGCTGTTGGACGGTGCGCGTCGTGTCATCATCGTACCTGGCTATGGCATGGCCGTGTCACAGGCCCAGCATGCGGTGCGCGATCTCATGCGTTTGCTGGAGTCGCGTGGAACCGAGGTGGCATTCGCCATCCACCCCGTGGCCGGACGCATGCCGGGACATATGAACGTGTTACTGGCCGAGGCGGACATCCCTTACGAAAAAATGCTCACCATGGAAGAGGCCAACCCGCTCTTCGAGCAGACCGACGTCGCCATTGTGATCGGTGCGAACGATGTTGTGAATCCACTCGCGCGGGACGCGGCCAGTGGTCCGATCGCGGGTATGCCGATTCTCGACGTGGACAAGGCGCGCACGGTGGTCGTGGTCAAGCGCTCACTGTCCCCAGGATTTGCCGGCATCCCTAACCCCCTCTTTGCCGCCGACAATACACTCATGTACTTCGCCGACGGAAAGAAGGCGATTGTGGACTTGATCAACGCCCTAAAGGATTTCTGACGGGCGCTACCCTCCCCACGGGCCAGCGCGAGCAACAACGAGCGAAGCCTTCGCCGGCGTACGGTCCGCTTAACGCTTGTCCCTCTGCTCGCGCGCCTCAAGCCCCGAAGAATCGAGAGCTGCCAACCGGTGCACGCGGAGGAGGCGGGTGTGCCACGTCGTTCCGCGGGGCAGGGAGGTCGGCCTTCTCTAGATTGCTGCCGCTCGAAAAAAGTGGGTGTCCTTTTTCTTCTTCTTTTTCCTCCCCCCGGCTCCGGTGAAAAAGTGGGTGTCCTTTATTGTTCTTTGTTGCTCGGAACAGGGGGCTTTGTTGGGTGGCCGAGGGGGCAACGAGGGAGTGAGCGGCGGCTCATGGTGTTGGAACCCTTTGACCTGCCCCGCATCCGTGGGGTAACCAACACCGACATGGAATTCGTCGTGGACGCTGACGGCCACGTGCTCGAGCCCCCGGACTTGTGGGAACGGTACATAGATCCCGAGTGGCGGGACAAAGCCATTCGTATTCGTCGCGGCGAAGACGGCCGCGACTATTTGGAGGTCGAGGGCCGTCCGGCCCGACTGACCACGCCGGAGATGCTCGGCGGCATTGGTGGGATGGGCCTGACGCTGGAGCAACTCGCAGAAGCAGCAACATCGGGGCGGTATCTGGCGTACGCTCCTCCGGCCGCCTACGACGCAACAGCGCGCCTGGCACTCTTAGATCGCCAGGGGATCACCCACGCCGTCCTCTACCCCACGCTCGGTTTGCAATGGGAAGCCGAAGTCACCGATCCCGCATATGCGCTGGCGCACTGCCAGGCGTACAATCGTTGGATCGAGGACTTCTGTGCTGACTCTGGCGGGCGCTTAGTGCCGGTAGCGCACCTGAGTCTAGGCGATGCTCGTGCCGCCGCTGCCGAGCTTCGCCGTGCGGTTGCCGGCGGTGCGCGCGGCGGTTTTCTGTTGCCGTTTACCCTCGATGGCCTTCCGCACGGGCACCCCGACCACGATCCGCTTTGGGAAGCAGCACAAGAGCTGGACGTTCCCATTGCCATTCACACAGGTGTGGATCCACCCAGTCGTAGCCTTCACCATCGCTTCGATGGCGTGTCGTGGCCCGAGGGGATCCCGGCGCTGATCTGGTATTTGCAAATGCTGTTTCCTCAAGCGGTGCAACAGGCGTTTTCGACGTTCTTCCAGTTTGCCACTTTCGACCGTTTTCCAGGCTTGAAGATCGTCGTGCTCGAGTCCGGTGCTGGGTGGCTCCCGTACTGGATGGATCGTATGGATGCTCTGTACAGTGGCTCCCTGCGGATCACCATGGCCTTGCGGGAAAAACCCAGTGTCTACGTTCGCCGCCAATGCTGGATTGCAGCGGACCCAGACGAAAGCTTTTTGCCGGCCGTGATCGAGTCGGTAGGTAGCGAGCGCGTTCTGTGGGCGAGCGATTTTCCGCACAGCGATCACACGGGCGACTATGTGAAGGAGCTCGACCACTTGTGCCGCCGACTCACCCGCGAATCTGCCGTGCACCTGCGAGGCCGTAATGCCGCCAGTCTCTACAAGCTCGACGAAAGCACGCGCCTGCGCTAGCGGAGGCGGCGGAGCGAGGGTGGGCGGACAGCGCGCCCGCAATCACCCGCAAACTCAGTTGCTCATCACCAAATCCACCCAGTCCGACGGCGCTTCCATTTGCGGATAGTGGCCCACGTTACGCATGATCCAGCAGTGAGTCCGGGCCATTTCGGCAAGCTTTTCCCCGATTGCCGGCACGGCGATCGGGTCGAATTCTCCCCACACAACGCGCATGGGAATCTTGATGCGCGTGAAAATTTCGCGCCACCGCTTGGCGTACGTGCGCCGCTCGATGTTGTAACGGGCAATGCGGCCGATCACTTGCAGCCCCTCGTTCCACGGAATCCAGTACGCAATCGCACGAATGTCCACGTCGGGCGTACGACTCGGGTCTGCCCATAGAAACCGAAAGCCCTGCGCGAACCGCTCGGGGTCATACGTGCGGGCAAACTCGGCGGCACCCTCGTCGGTCATCAGCGCGTACTGCAACGGCGTCAACCGGGCCAGCTCGATGAGGTGGCTGCCGTTGCACATCACCAACGCCTCGATCTCGAATGGGAGTTTCCCTTCGTGTTGCAAGCACAGCATTTCCACGGCGATGGTCAATCCCATATCGTGCCCGATCACACGCGCCCGCCGTACGCCGTGGGCCGCCACAATTTCCCCAGCGCGGCGGGCTTGATCCAGGAGGGAATAGGAAACGGCAGGATCGGTGGGTTTGTCCGAAAACCCAAAGCCCAGGTGGTCCCAGGTCAGCACGCGCCGATTCAGTCCCACGATTTCCGGCAGGGCCGCGGCGAAATCGTGGCTCGTAGATGGAAACCCGTGCACCAGGACGACATCGGGCCCCGATCCTTCTTGCACGGCAAAAATCCGATGCCCCTCCGCAAGAGTGCAAAAGTGCCCTCGGCGGCCCCACTCGTCGAACACGCGCTGGACATCTGCAGGCAGTTCCATTGACGTCTCTTGATCCCGAAGGGTGCAGGTTTGTCAACGCCCTCGGGCGTCCTCTCTCTCGGCCGCAGTGGCCGGAATCGCTGCTCCCGCACTCCCATGAGCCTTGCGGCGCGAGGCCATTCGGCGGCCCATGACCCAGAGCAGTCGAACCGGCCCCGACAAGGCATAAGTGTAAAAACCCAGGAACAAGAACACTTGCGGCTCCGCAACGAGAAGTTTGAGAAGCACAATGGCAACGAGCAACGTCCAGAACGGCTGCCGGCGCAACAAGTCGGTTTCTTTGAAGCTGAAGTACGGAAAGGTGCTGACCATCAAACCGGCCAATCCATAAGTGACCAACAACAAGAGCAAATGCTTGTCCGTCGGCCCATAGGCCCCAAAGCGGTAAAACAGCAGCACCGTTGCGGCAATGGCTTCGGCAGCAGCCGGACTCGGCAAGCCGACGAAGTGGCGTTTTTCCACCGAATCGAATTGCACATTGAAGCGGGCCAGTCGCAAAGCCGCGCACGTGAGGTACAGTGCGGCTGCAAGCCAGCCCCAACTTCCCCAAGGCTCCAGCGCCCAGCAGTAAATCAGCATCGCCGGAGCGACGCCAAAAGCCACCAGGTCCGCCAGAGAATCGTACTCGATCCCGAAACGCGTGGCGGTTCGGGTCAAACGCGCCACGCGGCCATCGAGGGCATCGAAGACATTGGCAATGAGAATGGCTATGGCGGCAACCTGGAAGTCCCCGTGCAAGCTCGCCACGACGGAGTAAAAGCCCGAGAAGAGCCCGCCGGTGGTGAGCAAATTGGGCAAAAGGTACACCCCTCGGCGCAGCGGAGAGCCGTTTTCCAGTGGCTGGAGCAAGGGCGGACGAGACCGTTCTAGCGCCATCGGGCGAGAATGGTTTCACCGGCGCGCGTGCGCTGATGGAGTTGCACTGCGACCTCCACGCTGCCCGCAGGAAAATACACATCGGCACGCGAGCCAAATAGGATCATCCCGTACCGCTGCCCGCGCTGCACGCGATCTCCAGGCTGAAGCCGGCAAACGATCCGGCGCGCGATCAAGCCGGCAATTTGCACGAACCAAAGCTGGCGGCCCTCTTCGTCTCTCACGTGCACGGCAGTTTGCTCGTTGTCCAACGAGGCTTTGTCCGCAAAAGCACGGAAAAATTTACCCGGGTGGTAGCGCACGTCGAGCACCTGCCCGCTCCAAGGAATCCGATTGACGTGCACATCCAAAGGGGACATGAAGATGCTCACACGCGTGGCCGGCGCAGAGAGAAAACGGGTATCCTCGATGTCGGCGATCTGAATGACTTTGCCGTCCGCCGGGGCAACGATCGCCAGAGGATCCCTCGGCGGGATGCGTTCCGGATCGCGGAAGAAGTTCACCACGAGTGCGAACAGCAAAATTCCGAGGACAGCGCCGGCAATGCCGAAAAAGAGGCCGAGTACGACCGTCAGAAACATGGCCGCAATGATGTGCGGCAGACCCTCGCGCGCCAGCGGTAGCCCGAAGACGTTGAGGGGTTGATCGGTGGCGGCGTCGTGCGAGGAAATTCGGCCCACGGGTTCGCCCCCGACCGCGCGCGCTAGTTTTTGCTTTTGTCCACGAGCCGATTGCTCGCCAGCCAAGGCATTAACGCCCGCAAGCGCGCGCCGACCTCTTCGATCGGATGCTTGGCCGCGGCTTTGCGCAGCTCGTTGAAGTGCGGCATTCCGCACTCGTACTCGGTGATCCACTCCTTCGCGAACGCGCCGCTTTGGATGTTCTCCAGGATCTTCTTCATGGCCGCCCGGCTTTCCTGCGTGATCACGCGCGGCCCCCGGGTCATGTCTCCATACTCGGCCGTGTTGGAGATGGAGTAGCGCATGTTGGCGATTCCGCCTTCGTAAATCAGGTCCACAATCAGTTTCACCTCGTGGACACACTCGAAGTACGCCATCTCTTCCGGATAGCCAGCCTGGACGAGAGTCTCGTACCCAGCGCGGATCAGCTCCGTCAGGCCGCCGCACAACACGGCTTGCTCGCCGAACAGATCCGTTTCCGTTTCGTCTTTGAAGGTCGTCTCCAACACCCCCGCACGAGTTCCGCCAATGGCCTGGGCATAGGCCAGCGCGACCTCCTTCGTGTCGCCGCTGGGGTCTTGGTGAACAGCCAGAAGGCAGGGCACGCCGCGCCCTTTTTGGAATTCGCTGCGCACCAAGTGTCCGGGCCCTTTCGGTGCCACCATGAACACATTGACCTCGGGCTCGGGTACGATGCGCCGGAAGTGAATGTTGAAGCCGTGGCCGAACGCGAGGTACTTGCCCGCAGTCATTCCCGGAGCAATTTCGCTGGCGTACAAGTTGCCGGCCACCTCGTCGGGCACGAGCACCATGACAATATCGCCCCAACGCGCAGCCTCGGCTGTGTCCATCACTGTAAAGCCGGCCGCCTCGGCCTTGGGCCAGGAACTCCCACCGCGATGCAGTCCGACCGCCACCTCGATGCCGCTGTCGCGCAAATTCTGCGCGTGCGCGTGCCCTTGGCTGCCATAGCCAATCACCGCAACTTTCTTGCCCTCGAGGTATTGGGGCTTGGCGTCCGCGTCTTTGTACACTTTCATCATGCGACGTTCTCTTCCTTTTCTTCCGGAGGTAGTTCTTCGGGCACCATCAAGCGGGCGCCTCGATGCATGGCGACCTTACCGGTCCGCACGATTTCCAAGATACCCAGGGGACGAAGCAAGTTGATCAATGCAGCCAGTTTTTCTTCGTCGCCGGTCACCTCGACGATGAACGACTGGGGACCCACATCGATCACCTTGCCGCGAAAAATATCCACGATGTTCATGACCTCCGCACGCGTGTGCTGGTCCGCCCGAACTTTCACCAGAGCCATTTCCCGCTCGACGTGCGGCGTGCCCGTAAAGTCACTCACATAAATGACACCAATCAACTTGTTCAGTTGTTTCTCGATTTGTTCCACCACACGGTCGTCCCCACGGGTCACCAGGGTGATTCGCGAAACCGTGGGATCGAGTGTTTCGGCTACGGTCAGACTCTCGATGTTGAACGCACGGGCGCTGAACAGCCCGGCCACACGCGAGAGAACCCCGAACTCGTTTTCGACAAGAACAGAAATTGTATGCCGCACGTGCAATCACACCTCTCGAGAGACCCAGCCGGCGAAGGCCGGATCGTGTTGGCTTTTCGTTACGAGCAACCGACCGTAGCGGCGAAACTCAAGCGCTCAAGGGGCGCGAAGTTTGCCGATAGCGCGCCAAGATCTCCATGATCTTATCTTTCCCCGCTAGCTTGAGCTTTTGCAGTCGTTTCTTCTCGAGTTCCTGCTGGGGGGTGAGGTACAGCCGCCGGTTCAGCTCCGCCAGTTGCCGCTCGAGCTCCAAGTGTTCTTCGTAGTAGCGGCGTAATTCTTCGTCCTGGCCGATGAGCTGTTGGATCAACTCCTCGTCTTTCCTCTCCATAGCGAGCTCCTCTTTCAAGCCAGCGAGCGACCTTCACCGATAGCCCAGCTCTACCGATGTGTCAAACGAATGACTCGGTTGCCGTGCCCTGTCGCGCCGCACGAACGAGCAGCCATCTCTCGCACCGATTCGCAGAACCCAAAAAGCCAAAGCCGGCGTCGTGGGCTCGCAGTTTTTTTGGCGCCCCCGCCGCTGGACCGCTACGAGAACCGCTACCCGTGAAAACTCGTGCGGTGCGGCTAAGCCGCGCGCTGCCGGTGCACTTGTGCCTCCGGGGGGCGCAAGTACTGCGGCTCGTCGGGCCACGACGACGGCACCCCGTGGCATTCCACTTCCCGAGCCGCCAGCCGACCCACAATGTGCGCCCGCGGGGCATATTCGGGAAAGGGAAGCACCACTCGCTCCGGGCCAAAACGAGTACGAAACACGGTTCCGTACGACTCGACGGCATCGCCGACGATCGCGCAACGGCGAGGCAAACAGTTTTCCAGATCGTCCACGGCAAGCAATTGGCTCGGTCCGACCGGATCGAGGGTTTCCCCAACGCGCTGGAACAACGCTGCGTACACCTCGCCTTTGCGCGCATCCAACAAGGCCGCCACACATTCATGGTGCCCCGGCGCGGCTTCCGCAGCCACCCGCAAGCTCGGGATCCCGATCACTGGCAGCTTCAACGCATAGGCAAGCCCCTTGGCGACGCTCAGGCCGACGCGAAGGCCGGTGAACGATCCCGGCCCGACGGACACGGCAATCGCTCCGACCCTATCGAGTTCCATGCCGCCCTCGGCGAGCACTTTCTGCACAGCGGGGAGCAACACCGCCGCGTGCTGCCCGCGCGTCATCTGTTCCCAACTTGCGAGTACTCGCTCGCCTTCGGTCAATGCCACGCTGGCAAGCCAAGTCGAAGTTTCCACCGCGAGAATGCGCATAGCGGCCCCTCAGCGCAGCACGCGCGCAATATCGTTGTAAAAAGCAAACGCCATCAAGGCGAGCAACAACAGCAAACCCACCTGCTGGGCCACTTCACGGTAGCGGGTGTCGAGCGGGCGGCGGCGTACTGCCTCGATCAAAAAGAAAAACAAGTGTCCACCGTCGAGCACGGGAACCGGCAGCAAATTCAAAACCCCCAAGTTCACACTAATGACCGCCATGAAGTGAATGAGATTTTCCAGACCGTGCCTGGCCTGCTGCCCAGCGGTTTGCGCGATCAATATCGGCCCGCCAATTTCACTGGCCGGGATCTTCCCTTGCACCATCTTGGCCAAGCTCAAGAAAATCGTTCCCACCCACCAGGCGGTTTGTTCCGCGCCCATGCGAATGGCACCCAGCGGCCCGACCGGGATCACATCGAAGCCTGGCTCGATACCGATCAAATAGGCCTTGCCCGTCACTTCGCCGAAGATGTTTTTCTCTTCCCGTTCCTTGGGAGTCACTGCGATCTCCAGAAGTCGGCCCTCGCGTTCCACGAGCAAGGTGAGGGTTTTGGGACCACTTTGGCGAATCGTGCGCGACAACTCTTCCCAAGTTTCGATCGGCTTCCCATCCACCGCCTTGACGACATCGCCGGCTTGCAGGCCAGCCAAGGCGGCAGGCATATCGGCCATGACGCCACCGACTTTGGGGGCGTTCGTGGGGATTCGCGCCCCGTACACACTGAACACTAGCGCGAAGGCTACAAAGGCAAACAACAAATTGGCGAACGGCCCGGCGAAAACAATGGCAAAACGTTTCCAAAGCGGCTGGCTCTGGAAGGCGATGGAGCGGTCGGTTTCCGCGACCTCCTCGTCCGGGTCCTCGCCCACCATCTTCACGAAGCCGCCGAGGGGAATGGCGCTGATGGCGTATTCGGTTTGGCCAATTTTCTTGCTGATCAAAGCCGGACCAAATCCAATGGAAAACTTGAGCACGCCCACCCTGCACCATTTGGCCACCAGGAAGTGGCCGAGTTCGTGGAACAGAATCAGTAGGCCGAGGACGACAATGGCGATGGCCACGGTGGTGGCCACTGGAGCAAGGCCGTGAACGAACGAAGCAAACGCAATCATAAGCAACCTCGGCAAACTCCCTTAGCGCTTCATGCCCCCCGTAACAAAATTTCGTGGTAGTACACGAAGGCCGCGGGGAACAACAAGCTATCGATGCGATCGAGCACGCCGCCGTGCCCCGGAAAGATCCAGCCGGAATCTTTCACCCCAAAGGCGCGCTTGAAGAGCGACTCGCAAAGGTCGCCAATCTGCCCGATCACGCCCATGGTGGTGGAGAGGAACAGGATGTGGTTCAAAGGCACTTCGCGCAAAATGACGTAGTGGCAAACCACGCCCGTCAACACGCTGGCAGCAACAATCCCTACCGCGCCTTCCACGGTTTTCTTGGGGCTGACCAATGGGGCCAACTGATGGCGGCCAAGGTATTTGCCGACAAAGTACCCTGTGGTGTCCCCAATCATTCCAATGGCGAGGACGAACACGACCCAGTACGGGCCGTTACCTGGAAGGCGGTGCAACCAAAGGAAGTGGGGCAAAAGCAATCCCACGTACAGCGCCCCCAGCAGCGCGAGGCCCAAGTCGCGCAGGGCTGCTTCGAAGTCCGAACGGCGGAGCAACACCCAGGTCAGCCCCAAACACACGTCTGTGGTCAGCGCCAGCGCCAGCCAAGGTGTGTCCGGGCCCATCCATGCGGCTGCGAGCACCAACGCGGTCAGCGCAACAACGAGGATTTGCTCCGCCGGGTGGCGCGGGAAAGCCATGTTGGCGATCTCGGCCGCCCCGAGCAAACCAGCCACGAACACGACCGTGGCCAAGGGCCAAGAAACGGGCGCAAAAATCACCACCAGCAGGAGCGGTATGGCCACCGCTGCCGTGGCCAGCCTAGCGCGCAACACGCACGCGCTCCTGTTCGCCTTCAGCCGGCACGCGGCCAAAGCGGCGCTCGCGTTGCTGGTAAGCGATGAGCGCTTGGTAAAATTCTGCCTCGCGAAAATCCGGCCATAACGTATCGGTCACGTAAATTTCGCTGTAGGCAAGCGGCCAGAGGAAAAAGTTCGAGATCCTCAGTTCGCCGCTCGTGCGGATGAGAAGGTCCGGATCGGGGATCCCGGCGGTGCTCAAGTGGTTGGCAAATACGGAGCCGTCAATGGCGTCCGGGTCGATCTTGCCGTCGCGTGCCGCTTTGGCCAACGAGCGCGCCGCCTGAACGATGTCCTCGCGTCCCCCATAGCTCACCGCGAGCACGACGGTCATATCCTGGTTCGCACGCGTCGCTTGCACGGTGGCTTCGAGGTCCGCTTGCAGGCCTTCGGGGAGCCGGCGCAAATCGCCGACGGCCAACAACCGAATCCCGTTTTTCATCATGCGGTGCAGTTCGGTACGCAAGTAGCGGTGCAGGAGGCGCATCAGGGCATCCACCTCGCGGCGGGGGCGCTCCCAATTTTCCGTGGAAAAGGCGAACAGGCTCAGGTACTCGATGCCAATGCGGCGGCTGGCCTCGACCACCGCTCGCACCGAATCTTTGCCGCGCTTGTGGCCCTCGATGCGACTCAAACCGCGCCTTTGCGCCCAGCGCCCATTGCCGTCCATGATGATCGCAACGTGTCGGGGGAGGCGGGTGAGATCGAGGTCGTCCGGAAGCGGCCGGGGCACGGCGCTCACACCTCCATGATTTCCGCTTCTTTGTGCTTGAGCGCCTGATCGATGCGCTCGATGTAGCTTTTCGTCAGGGCTTCCACCTTTTCGAGGGCTTTGCGTTCGTCGTCTTCCGCGATTTCCTTGTTTTTCAACATCGCTCGCAAACGCTCCACTGCGTCGCGCCGGTGGTTGCGAGCGGAAACGCGGTACTCCTCGCAAATCTTGCGCACGTGGCGCACCAGTTCCTTGCGCCGCTCCTGGGTCAGTTCCGGAATGGGGACGCGAATAATTTTTCCGTCGTTCACGGGGTTGAGACCAAGGTCCGACTGCTGGATGGCACGTTCGATTTCGCCGAGCAGCGAGCGATCGAACGGCTGGATCACGAGCAACCGGGGCTCCGGCGCGGTCAAGGTGGCCACCTGGTTCAGGGGCGTGCGGGTGCCGTAGTAATCGACCGTGATACCATCCAGCAGCGCGGTGGTTGCCCGTCCCGTGCGCAAGCGCGCCAGCTCGCGCCGCAGGGCTTGCACGGTTCCTTCGAGTTCTTGCTTGAGCTTTTCCAATACCGGTTCCGCTTCCGCCATGGGCCCCACCTCGCGTCAATGGACTATGGTTCCGATACTTTCTCCCATTACGGCCCGCCGAATGTTTCCCGGCTTGCGCAAGTCGAATACCAGGATGGGGAGCCGGTTGTCCATGCACAGCGAAATGGCAGTGGAGTCCATGACTTTCAAGTTCCGGTTGAGGCACTCGATGTAACTGATTTCCGTGAATTTCTTGGCGTCGGGAAACTGTTTCGGGTCGCGGTCGTACACCCCGTCCACGGTAGTGGCCTTGAGAATGATTTGCGCGCCAATTTCCACGGCCCTGAGGCTGGCGGCCGTATCCGTGGTGAAAAATGGGTTCCCCGTACCAGCAGCAAAAATGACGACGCGCCCTTTTTCGAGATGCCTCACGGCGCGGCGGCGAATGTACGGCTCCGCCACTTGTTGCATGGCAATGGCCGTCATGACCCGCGTTTTGACCCCGAGTCGCTCCAGGGCGTCTTGCAAGGCAAGGGCATTGATGACCGTGGCCAGCATGCCCATGTAGTCAGCGGTGGCACGGTCCATCCCCCGGCCGGCACCCGCCATGCCGCGAAAGATGTTGCCCCCGCCGATGACGATGGCCAGCTCGCAGCCAAGGTCGTGCACCTCTTTGGCTTCGCCGGCAATGCGCTCGAGGACTTTAGTATCGATGCCGTAGGAGGCACGGCCCAATAATGCCTCGCCACTGAGCTTGAGCAAAACACGGCGATAGCGAAGCTGTGGAGCCTGGTCGGACTCGGAAGCGGAGTGAGCGGAGTTCACACGCCTGATTGCTCACCAGCCGGGGCGGAGGTTTCCGACAGCTCGCCCAACTGGAAACGGGCAAAGCGGCGCACGACGATGTTTTCGCCGATGCGCGCAATGGCCTCGGTCACGAGCTGCCCCACCGTGCGATCGGGATCCTTGATAAAGGGTTGTTCCAGCAAACAGAAGTCCGCAAAAAACTTTTCGAGCTTGCCCTCGACGATCTTTTCCACCACTTGCGGTGGCTTACCCGAGCCTGCGGCCTGGGCCCGGTAAATGTTGCGCTCCGCTTCGATGACCTCGGCAGGGACTTCCTCTCGCCGCACCCAGCGGGGACTGGCGGCGGCCACTTGCATGGCAAGATCGCGGACGAGTTCTTGAAACTCGTCCGTCCGGGCCACGAAATCCGTCTCGCAGTTGACCTCGATGAGCACCCCGATTTTGCCGCCGGCGTGGATGTACGAGCCGACCATGCCTTGGCTGGCCACACGCGCGGCTTTTTTCTGAGCCGTGGCCAGGCCTTTCTCGCGCAAGATCTGGATGGCCTTGTCCATGTCGCCCCCCGCCTCGGTGAGCGCTTTCTTGCAATCCAGCATTCCGGCGCCCGTGCGCTCTCGCAGTTCGCGCACTTGCGCAGCACGAATTTCGCTCATCCGCCCACTCCTTCTGCCTCGAACTGCCCGGCAGCCGCCGCTTCCGGCTCCTCGGCCTCACCCGCCGGCGTTTCCATTTCGCTGGCCTTGGCCTGCTCTTCGCGGATTTGCTTGCCCTCGATCACCGCGTCGGCAATGGCCGCACAAAATAGCCGGATCGCTCGAATGGCGTCGTCGTTGCCGGGAATTTTGTAATCCACCAAATCCGGGTCGCAGTTGGTGTCGATCACCGCCACCACAGGGATCCGCAGCTTATTGGCCTCGCGCACCGCGATTTCTTCTTTCTTCGGATCGATCACGAACAGAACGTCAGGCAACTTCCGCATGTTTTTGATGCCCCCGAGCGCCGCCAAGAGCTTGTCGCGCTCGCGCTGGATGCGCAGCATCTCCCGCTTGGTCAAAGCCTGAACCATATTTTCATCGGCTAGAATTTCCTCGCACTTTTTCAGGCGGTCTATGCTTTGCTTGATCGTCTGGAAGTTCGTCAGCGTTCCACCGAGCCAGCGATTGTTGACGTAAAACATTCCGCATCGCTCGGCTTCCTCGCGCACAGCGTCTTGGGCTTGTTTCTTCGTGCCGACAAACAACACCGTACCCCCCCGGGCGGCCACATCGCGCACGAACGCAAAGGCTTGCTGGAACAACTGTACGGTTTTCTGCAAGTCGATGATGTGAATTCCATTGCGGGCACCGAAGATGTACGGCTTCATCTTCGGGTTCCAGCGGCTCGTTTGATGACCGAAATGAACTCCGGCCTCGAGCAATGTTTTCATGCTGACTTCTGTCATACTGGGCCTCTCCGAGTATTCCTTGAACCGGTCATGCCTACCAGAAACGGCTCACCCCGCGCAACCCGCGCCCGCGCAATCTCGAGGGTCGCTCTTTACTGCCCCCACCGCTGTGCCGCGACTTCGTACTGCAGTTCCCGCACGGACGCTGCAACGCTCACCCGGCCTTCAGCCGCGCTTTCCTTGGAAGGGAGAAGTGCCTCCTTGCTGGCAATAAGTCTCGAATGCTCATCCCCACTCCCGAAAGAACAGTCCGCTCTCCCTGTGGCAAAGAGAGTCTGGATCACCAGGCGGCTACGCCTCCCTGGGCTAGGGATGGCGCGCCCCCCCAGGCCACCACCCGCACCACCTGCCAAAAATGGCCGCCGTTACCCTGATCCGGCCTGCGGCCGACCTCCCCCTGGAAGGGAGAGGTGGTTGTGGATTCAAGGGGAGCGGTGCGGGCAGGCGGCAGCGGGCCTCGACCCGCCACTGTAACGCCGCCGAAGTGCGGTTGGTCGGCCGCTAGCGTAACAGGCTTTGATACAGTTCCCGCAAACGGGCGTGGCCGTCGCGGAACACCGGCCAGCCATCGCCGACGAGCACTGCCTCGATGCCGGGGAGAGCAGCCAGACGTTCAACCGAGGCGCGAGCCTCCGCCGGATCCTCGAGTTTCCCTTCAGGGAGCAAGCACAGCCAACCGGCCTTGTGGCAGCGCACCAAGTCGCCGGTGATTAGGGTGTCGGGTTCTAGCCATAAGGCGAGCTCTCCACGAGTCTTCGATCCTTGCATTTCAAAGACCCGCAGCCCGGAAACGACGAAGTCTCCGTCCCGAAGCCAGCGATCGCAGAGCAGAGGAAACGTGTCGGCCTCGGCGCGCGGACCCGCAATGCGCGCGCCGGTCCAATCCGCCAAGTCCGCGGCGGCACGAACGTGGTCCGAGTTGGTCACCACGATCCATGCAACACCGCCGAGACGCTCGATATGGGCGCGGTCGTGCGGGATGAGGGGTAAGGGGTCGATGGCAACGTTACCCTCCGGGCGCACCCAGAGAACGGAATGAAAATCCAAGTCCCTCTCCTCGTTGAACTGCGACCAACCAAATAAATCGTCGCGGTGGAGCCGCTTCATCTCAATCGTGCTCCGCAAGTTCGAGTTTGGCGATTTGGTTCCGGTGTACCTCGTCGGGCCCATCCGCGATGCGAAGCGTGCGTGCACCTGCGTACGCGTATGCCAACCCGAAGTCATCGCATACGCCTGCGCCGCCATGTGCCTGAATGGCCCAATCAATGACTTGCAGCGCCATATTCGGTGCAGCCACTTTGATCATCGCAATTTCCTTGCGCGCGGCTTTGTTGCCGACGGTGTCCATCATGTAAGCGGCTTTCAGCACGAGCAGCCGTGCCTGTTCGATGCGGATGCGTGCTTCGGCAATGCGTTCCAGCGTGACCGTTTGCTCCGCCAGCGGCTTTCCAAAAGCCACTCGCCGCTTGACGCGCTTGCACATCAAACCGAGAGCGCGCTCCGCAAGTCCGATGAGCCGCATGCAGTGGTGGATGCGTCCCGGACCCAGCCTTCCTTGCGCGATCTCGAAGCCGCGCCCCTCTCCGAGCAAAATGTTGCTGGCGGGCACGCGCACGTCTTCGAAGACGACCTCCCCATGTCCGTGCGGAGCGTCGTCGTAACCGAAGACCGGCAGATGCCGCACGACCTTTACCCCGGGCGTATCTCGCGGCACGAGGATTTGCGATTGCTGCTGGTGCCGGGGCGCATCGGGGTTCGTCTTTCCCATCACGATCAACAGTTTGCAGTTCGGATGCAAGACGCCCGAAGTCCACCACTTGCGTCCGTTGATCACGTAAAAATCCCCGTCGCGCCGGATGCTGCACTGAATGTTGGTGGCATCGGAGGATGCCACGTCCGGCTCGGTCATCGCAAACGCCGACCGAATTTCCCCAGCCAGGAGCGGCTCGAGCCACTGCCGTTGTTGTTCCGGCGTCCCGTAGCGGTCGAGAATTTCCATGTTTCCCGTATCCGGGGCCGCACAGTTGAACACTTCGGGGGCAATGTGCGACCGCCCCATGATTTCGCACAACGGCGCGTATTCGAGGTTGGTCAGCCCGGGTCCGCGGGGGCTGTGGGTGAGAAACAAGTTCCACAACCCCGCTGCCTTTGCTTTGGCCTTGAGTTCCTCCATGATCGGAGGCTGCGCCCAGCGATCGGCTTGGAGTTGCTCGTGGTACACGGGCTCGGCTGGGTACACGTAGTCGTCCATGAATTGTTGCAGCTTGCGCTGGAGTTCTTGCACTTTCGGCGAGAAGGAAAAATCCATTGCGAGGGTCCTCCTTGTTCCGGATGCGGAACGCTGCAGCGGTCCTACTGAGGGACGAGTTGATCGTCAAGGAAGCGTGCACCGCGTGTGCCCTCGGCCCACCCCACCGCGGAAAACGCAGCGCCCCCGCGGGCGCCCCTTTAAATTTACAGGCTTCCCAGACGGGCGGCCTCCAAACCGCGCTGCCAGCGAGCGAATCGTTCCTCGCGTTGCGCGGCATCGAGGCGCGGAACAAACACGCCGCCGCTTCGCCAGTGTTGGCGCAGTTCGTTACGCTCGCGCCAAAACCCCGTGGCCAATCCCGCCAAGAAGGCCGCACCCATCACGGAAGCTTGCACCGACGCCGGGCGCTCGACCTCGCAACCAATGGCATCGGCCAAGCATTGCAGGAGCACATCGTTGGCGGCGGCCCCGCCATCCACGCGCAAGCGTGCCGGGAAAGCGACACCCGCATCGGCAAACAGCGATGCCAGCACCTCCCGGCAGCGGAACGCAATCCCCTCCAGCATCGCGCGCACCACGTGCGCCCGGCCTGCCGCTCGCGAAAGACCACCAATCACGGCGCGGGCCGCCGGATCCATGTGCGGTGTGCCCAGGCCCTGAAACGCCGGCACCGCCCAAACACCGGCGCTGTCGGAAACCGAGGTAGCCACCGTTGCCGCATCTTGCAGATTGGGGAGCACACCCAGCCCGTCCCGCAGCCACTGAATGGCAGCACCAGCAGCAATTGCGGTGCCCTCGAGACAAAAGCTGCGCTCCCCGCCCAAACTCCACAGAACTACCGGATACGCGCCCCGGGTCGAAAATACGGGCTCGCTTCCCGTGTGCACATCCGCCATCGCCGAGGTGCCCAGGGTGACCTTGGCCGCACCTCGCTCCCAGCAAAGCTCTGCGAACATGGCGGCTTGCTGATCGCCGGCTACGCTCGCCACAGGAACGGCTGCGCCAAACAATGCCGGCGGGGTTTCGCCATACACCTCGCTCGACGAGCGCAGTGCCGGCATCACGACTTCGGGAATGCGCAGAACGCTCAATGCGTGGGTCCACCACGTCCCTTGAAACGGATCGTACAGGGTCGTGCAGGAGGCGTTCGAATGGTCCGTAACGTGCGCTTGCCCGCCGGTGAGATTCCACACCAGCCAGGAGTCCACCGTGCCGAAGCACAGCTCCCCCCGTTCCGCGCGCACGCGCGCGGAGGGCACGTGATCGAGAATCCATTCCAGCTTGGCGGCGGAGGCCATGGCATTGGTGATCACACCTTCGCTGGCTAGTTCGGATGCGCGTCGGGCTGTACGTGTGTCTTGCCACACGATCGCAGGGTAAATGGGCTGGGAGCTGGCCCGTTCCCACACGAGCGTGGTCGCCCGCTGTGTGCACACTCCAATGGCAGCCAGGTCGCGCGGCGCCAAACGTGCGCGGGACAAAGCGGCACGACACACTTCGACAGCCTTGTGCCAGATGGCCATCGGATCCTGTTCCACCCAGCCGGGCTGGGGATACGTCGCCGCAATCTCCGCATACGCCTCGCCCAACACGCGTCCTTCCGCGTCGAACACGTGCGCACGCACGCCCGTGGTTCCCTCGTCGATTGCCAGCACCGCCTGCATAGCCGCCCTCCTCCCACCAGCCGGAGCTCAACTGTCGGGCAGCAACGCGCCGGGGTTGAACAACCCCGCAGGATCCAAGGCCAGCTTGAGCGCACGCAACACGTCTACGCCCTCGCCCAGCTCGTGCACGAGCCAAGCCTTGCGGACTCGCCCAATCCCGTGATGATGTACCACCGAGCCTCCTGCCTGAAGAGTGGCCTCCATGGCTGCACGCCAGCAATCGAGGTACACGTGCTCGCCGGCCTCCGCAGATGCAGGTCGGGCAGCGAACGTGAAGTACAGATTGGTTCCCTGCGGGTAACTGTGGGAACTGTGCCCCGAGGCCAGAAGCACCCCGGGCACGCGCTGCAGCGCTGCAATCACTTCCTGGTACACGGCGGCAATGCGGTCCCACGTGGCACTGACCTCGATGGTGTCTGCCACCAACCCTTTTTCGATGAGCGACTCGAACGTGGGCACACGATTGCGCTCTTGAATCCACCGTTCCACGGGATCGGGCCCGCGGTCCTGCCCGCCCAATGCCGCGCATACGCCCGCACACGCGGCGGCCTCGGCAGCGGTGAGCGCGCCCGGACCCTCGGAAATGAGCAAAAGCAAACAGTCGGCCCCGCTACTCGCCTCGGGGAAGTGGCGGGCACTTTCCACGGCGTCGTACAAGCGCACCACCGGCGGGCGCCAGCCAGCGCGAACGATGCACCGGATGGCTTCCAGCCCCGTCGCCATGTCGGGAAAGCTGAACGACTGCAACAGCGCGCTTTCCGGGACGGGAAACACCTTGAGCGTTACCTCGGTCACGATGCCCAGCGTACCTTCGGCACCGAGGAACACCTGGCGCAAATCCGGCCCGCTGCCCCACCGAACCCGCGGAGGCAGCCGCAACAAGCGGCCATCGGGCAAAACGACATCGAGCCCCAACACCAGATCTTCGATATTGCCGTAACGGGTGGAGTACTGGCCGGCAGCGCGCGTACTGACCCACCCGCCCACGGTGGACAGGGCAATGGATTGCGGAAAGTGACCGCAAGTGAACCCGAGCTGGTTGAGCTCCTCTTCCAGGGCCTCTCCCATTTTGCCGGCTTGGACGCGGGCAAACAGGGCGCGCTCATTGAGCTCGACGACGCGATCCATGCGCCGCAAGTCCACCACGATGGCCTGCGCCGAAGGCTCGATGGCGCCGCACACGCCGGAGCCGCCGCCAAAGGGCACTACGGGAAGCTTGTAGGCCAGCGCGTAACGAACGACCTCTTGGACTTGTTCCACGCTATCCGGGTACACCACCGCAAGGGGCAGCACGTTCAGGCGGCCGCGAGAGGCCCGGTACACGTTGAGAAACCACGTGTCTTTGCGATGCGCTTGCAAAACCACTTCGTCGAAGACAACACGTTCGTCCCCCAGAAGCTGCTGCAAGCGTTCCCGATGAAGTTGCCGATCCGTTTCAAGCATGGGCTGCGCTTCCTGCGGCGTCGGGCTCGCTCGGGCGGAACGTTTTGACGTCCGCAACGTGAGCACGGTAATCTCGCAATTCCTGCTCCTTGCGCTCCGGCGGCCAGTCCAGCCACTGCGCCATCCACTCGGCCACGGCGGGTGCCGAGCGCAAGCCATTGTTGCGGTCCCACAAAAACAAGCGCGTGCGGCGCTCCAACACGTCTTGCAGCGTCAGCGCCATTTCGTGCCGCACGTTGTATAGAACTTCCGCACGCGTGAGTCCGCTGCCGCCCGGGGCTTCCTCGGCCAGCGCCGGGTCGGCCACCATAGATCCCGCAATCCAGTCCGCGTTGCTGCCGTACAGCGAAACGAGCCGTTGCAAAACCTCGAGGCGCACGCCGCTCCATTTTGCTTGCAGTGACTGGGCCAGTGCATCCAGGCTGCCTTCGAAGTCGCCACCGCTCAACGGCGCCTCCTCGCTGGCGGCCACTGCCGGGGGCAGCGGCACATCGCGGTTTTTCAGTCGTTCGGTGACCAGGCGGACAATTCTTCGCGCCATTTTGCGGTAGGTCGTCAGTTTCCCACCAGCCACGGAAATCAGCCCAGTGGGGCCAACCATAATTTCGTCCTTGCGGGAAATCTCGCTCGGTTTCCGCCCTTCTTCGTGCAAGAGCGGGCGCAGCCCCGCCCACGCGCCGACCACGTCCGCGAGCTGCAAGGGTTCCACTTGCAATGCACGGTTGGCCGCAGCGAGCAAATACTGCGCATCTCCTACGGTGATGGGCGGATCGTCGTAGCGACCAAAGTAGTCCGTATCGGTGGTCCCTAAATACACCAGATCATTGTGCGGGATGGCAAACACACTGCGCTTGTCGGCAGCGGGCATGACGACGCACCGCGCGATCGGCAAGCGTTCGCGCGGCACAATGAGGTGAATTCCTTTGGTGAGGTGCAAGCGGCGCTTCTCCAACCCTCGATCCTGCATGGCGCGCACCTCGTCCACCCAAGGGCCCGCAGCATTGACGACAACATGAGCGCGCACCAGCACCTCGCTTCCACTCCATATGTCCGCGATCCACGCGCCGCACAGTGCGCCATCTTCCAGTTCTAAGCGAACCACGGGCGTGTAGTTCGTCGCTAGCGCCCCCAAGGCAGAGGCTGCCTTGAGCGTGTCCAGCACGAGGCGGGCATCGTCGGTCAGGTACTCATAGTAAAGCCCGGCCCCGTACAGCTTCTCCCCCTTCAATAGTGGTTCGAGGGCCAAGGCTTCGTCACGGTCGAGCATGCGGTTGCGTTCTTCCTTGCTGACTCCCGCGAGGCGGTCATACGTGAACAAACCGGCGCGAATGGTGAGGTAACCGGCGCGACTGTACACCGGCACGAGCATTTGGATGGGCCGGGCCAAATGTGGGGCCAGGCGGCGCAAAACTTTACGCTCCGTGGCCGCCTCGCGCACGAGACCCACGTCTCCCTGGGCCAAGTAGCGCAAACCGCCGTGGATCAGCTTGGAAGAGCGACTGCTGGTGCCGTTGGCAAAATCGCGCCTCTCGACCAGCGCCACCCGCAAGCCCCGTAACGCCGCTTCGCGGGCCACGCCCGCACCCGTGATGCCGCCACCGATGACCAAGAGATCGAAATGTTCCCGTTCCAACCGGGCCAGGTTGTGCGTGCGCGTGCGGGCCGACCATTCTCCGAGTACAGGCATGGCTGTTCCACGATTCGAGCGAAACGAAGTGAACGCTACTTTTTCTGGAGTCCACGGTTTTGTCAAACCGGGCAGCCAACTTCCCGGACATTGCCGGCGTAGTGGCTGCCGAGCTCACGGAAACCCATCCCCGCCCTTTCGACGTGCGGTGCATTTTTCGAGCGGCGGTTCGTTGCCCTGCCGAGATGACCTCGCTAGCGTGCACGCTTCGTGAAGGTTCGCGCAGTCACGTTGGATTTTGGTGGCACGCTGGACGGCTCGGATCACTGGCGCGCGCGTTTTTGGCGCCTGTACGAGAGCGAAGGCCTCGCAGGCGATGCGGAAGCGTTTGCCCGCGCCTTTGGCGCAGCGACGCGGGCCGCGTACGCCGAGCCGGCCTTGCGCCGGGCGGATTTGCCCGCGCTGGTTCGGTACCACGTGGAACAGCAGCACAAGGAACTCGCGCTTCCGTTCCGGCGGGCGAGCGAACGCATCGTCGAGCAATTTGTGGCGGATGCGCGCCGCCGGCTGCACGCCCATGCAGCCGTATTGGAACGATGGCGGCGATGCGTGCGCCTGGGTGTGATTTCCAACTTCTACGGCAACTTACCCGTGCTGTTGGCGCGAGAAGGCATGGCAAGCTTATTCGATGTGATCGTTGATTCGAACCTCGTCGGCACGCGCAAGCCCGAGCGGGCAATCTTCGAGCTGGCGCTGGAAGGTCTCGGCGTGCGGCCTGTGGAGGCGATTCATGTGGGCGACTCGCTGGAGCACGACGTGCTCGGCGCGCGCCAGGCGGGCTTGCACGCAGCATGGTTGCGGCCGGCTGAGCGGGGGGAGGAGTACGCGTTGCCCGCCAATGTGATTTGTCTCGGCGCGCTCGTGGAGCTCGAAGAGCACGTGTCATGGACGCAGCAGTGATTGCGGCCGGTCGCGGAGAGCGGTTGCACCAAGCCGGCTGGACGCTGCCGAAGCCTCTCGTTCCCGTGGCGGGCCGGCCCTTGCTCGGATATGTCTTGAGTGCACTGGTGCATTGCGGAGCCCGGCGTGTAGGGATGGTTCTCAACAACCGCGGCAGACCGGTGGAACAGTACTGCCGGCGCTATTGGCCCCACTTGGAGTTTGCCTTCGTGTACCGAGACACCCCGAGCTCGATGGAAAGCCTATTTGCGCTCGAGCCACTGATGCATTCCGATGAATTTCTGCTCGCCACGGCCGATACCATCGCGGCACCCGCGAGCATGGAGCGCTTTTGCCGCGCCGCACGGCAATGGCCGAATTGCACCGTCGCGCTGGCGGTCACGGCGTTCGTCCACGACGAAAAGCCCCTATGGGTGGAATTCGACCCGGACGGGCGAGTGTCGGATCTCGGCGAGCCGGCCGGAGGCAGTGGCTGGGTGACGGCCGGATTCTATTACATGCGGCGCGATGTGTTCCGGCATGTGCAGGCGGCACGGGAGAACGGCTTGAAAGCTTTGCGGGAGTATCTGGCCCTGTTGCTGGCTTCGGGCCATGAACTGCGCGCCGTTGCCGCGGGCAAGTGCGTCGACGTGGACCGTCCGGACGATCTTGCCATCGCCTCCCGATTCGTGACCGAGGAAAACTTGCGAGATGCCTGACTTCGTTTGTGTCTTGCGCGAGCCGGAGTTTTCTCCGGGCAAGGTCGAGGCCGATGCGGCCATCCTCGTGACTGTGGCCGGGCTGTTGCGGCGCGAGCAGTACGTGGTGGACGTGCTCGATCCCCGCTCGCGCCATTGGCCGCAGTTGCCGCGCCGTACCGTCGTGCTCAGCATGGCTCAGGGGGAAGAAGCGTTGGCTCGCCTGCACGATTGGGAATCGCAAGGCATTCGCGTGATCAATTCAGTGGCGGCCGTGCGGAACTGCCATCGGTTGCGTGCGGTCGAGCTGCTCCGGCACGCGGGCATTGCAGCGCCGGCGGCCGTCGTGGTGCCCACGGACGCGGCCGCGTTGCCGTCGTGGGTGGACGACGCTTCCGGGGTGTGGGTGAAACGCGGCGACGTGCACGCCATGGTCGCTGCCGATGTGCAGTTCGTCGCGGGCAGGCACGGTGCGCGCCGGGCCCTGCGAGAACTGCGCTCGCGCGGCATCTCCACTGCCGTTGTGCAGCGGCACGTGAGGGGGCGCACGGTGAAATTTTACGCCGTGGGAGATCAGTTCTTTTTCATCGCGACGGCGGGAAACGGAGGAGCGGCGCCGTGGGAACGCCGCCTTGCTTCTCTCGCACGCCGAGCTGGGGGGGCATTTGGGCTGGAAGTTTTCGGAGGCGACTGCATCGTCGAGCCGAACGGGGAGTGTCAACTGATTGACTTGAATGACTGGCCTAGCTACGCAGCCTGCCGCCAAAACGCGGCTGAAGCCATTGCGGCGTACGCCCGTGCAGAGAAGGCCAAAGTTGCATGAAATTATCGTCGTTACCCGAGACGTCCAAGCCCGGCGAGCTGTCGCTTCCTGGTCCGCGCGCCGGGGCGTTGTTTGCCGAGGAGCAGCGGTACATTGCCCCGGGCATCCAACGAATCGCTCAGCTTTCGCAATTGTCATTGAGTCACGGCGAGGGCTGCCGGCTCATCGATCTCGATGGCCATCGCTACTTGGACTTCTTTGCCGGCGTGGGCGTGGCCAGCTTGGGGCACAGCCACCCGCGCTTTGTCCGCCAGGTTGGAGAGCAGCTTTCGCGGCTGGTGGTCGGTAGTTTCACCACTCGTCCACGGGTTCGCTTGTTGCGCTTGCTGTCGCGCCTGGCACCTCTGCCGCAAGCCCGCACCCAACTGTACAGCGGGGGTGCCGAAGCCGTCGAGGCAGCGATTCGGCTGGCGAAATCCTACACGAAGAAATTCGAGGTGGTCGGCTTTTGGGGCGGATTTCACGGAAAAACCGGCGGCGTCATCGGTTTGATCGGAGATAGCTGGAAGCAGCACTGGGGACCGCTACCCGGTGGCACCCACTTGGTCCCGTATGCGGATTGCTATCGCTGCCCGTTCAAGGCCCAGTACCCGCGCTGCGGTTTGTTGTGTTTGGAGTTCGCGCGGCAATCCATCCGCAGCAGCACTGCGGGGGCGGTGGCCGCGATTGTAGTGGAGCCCATGCAGGGAACAGCCGGCAATGTCATCCCGCCGCCGGAGTTTCTTCCGGGCGTCGCGGAAATTGCCCGCGAGTGCGGAGCCTTGTTGATTTGCGACGAGATGATCACGGGGTTTGGCCGCACTGGAAAGATGTTCGGTTGCGAGCACACAGGCACCGAGCCGGACATTGTGACCATCGGTAAAGGCTTCGGGAATGGCTTTCCGGTCACGGGCCTTTTGGCCCGCGCGGAGCTGACGCAGGCGGAACCGTTTTCCAGGCCGAGCGCATCGTCTTCGAGTTACGGGGGGAATCCCCTCGCGGCGAGCGCCGCGCTGGCTACGGTGGAAACCATTGTCGAGGAAGATCTCGTTGCAAACGCGCATCGCGTCGGCCAGGTGCTTTTGTGCGGGTTGCAGGAGCTGCAGGAGAAGTACGAGTTCATCGGCGATGTCCGGGGTGCCGGGCTTTTCATCGGCCTCGACCTGGTGAAAGATCGTCAGACCAAGGAACCGCTTCCGGCTGCCGTCATGGAACAGTTTTTCTTGGCGGCACTGCGGCGCGGCCTTTTGCTGATGGGCTACTTTTCTCGGATCCGGATCAATCCGCCGTTGGTGCTGAGCGAAGAGGAAGCCCGGGAAGGGGTTGCGATTCTGGACGAAGTTTGTGCGGAAGTGGCCCCACGGGTACGGGATCTGCATTGATGCGGGTCTGGCGTGGGGCGATTGCCGGCTTTGGGCAAGTGGCCGTCCACGGCCATTTGCCTGCGTGGCAGCGGCAGCACGATTTCGAATTGGTTGCCGTGTGCGATGCCGACCCCGCGCGGCGCGCCTTGGCGGCAAAGCTCCTGCCGGCGGCGCGGGTGTACCCGTCGTTCGAAGAACTGCTCGGACACGAACACATTGATTTCGTGGATATCGCCACGCCGCCGGCCACCCATGCGGCGCACGTTGAAGCTGCCGCCCGCCACGGGGTGCACGTGTTGTGCGAAAAGCCACTGACCACCTCGCTGGCGGAGTTTCACTGGATGGCGCGCTGCGCGCGCGCGGCGGGTGTGATCTTGCACACCGTGCACAACTGGCGTTTTTCGGAAGCGTACCAAGCCTTGCAGGCGGCAATGCGGCGGGAACGGCTGGGGCCGATTCATCACGTGGAGTGGAGAACCGTCCGGCAAGGTTGTGCGCCGGGAGCGGGTGGCCTGTGGCGCCTCGATCCCGCGCTGGCGGGCGGGGGCATTTTGGTCGACCACGGCTGGCACGCGTTTTACCTCCTCGCCGATTTGATCGGTGAACTTCCCGAGGAAGTCTCCGCCGCCATGTCGCAAGAACGGTATCGCGACACGCCCGTGGAAGATACCGCCACATGCCGGGTGAGCTTCCCGTCTTCGACCGCAGAGATCCACCTCACCTGGGCGGGAAACACGAGAGAAACGTGCTGGCGCATCGTGGCCCGAGACGGCGAGGTGCGGCTGGCGAACACGCGCTTGCACGTGTGCGGCCAAACGGGGGAGCGAGAGTTCGAGTTGCCGTCACCGGCCGCAGGTTCGCACCACCCCGAATGGTTCGATGGCGTGATCGCCGAGTTCCGCGCCGCCTTGGCGCGCCCGGCCGAACGGCGCGACAATCTCGCGGAAGCAGCCTTGTGTGTCGCTTTGCTGCACGATGCATATCGCTCCGCGAAGGCGGCCGGACGCCCGTTCAAGGTCGCCATTCCCAACCTCCGATGACTCCGTCTCTGGATTCCGCTTCGGGCTTGCTCGTTCTTCCTCCTCGTGGCGCGAGTTTTTGGTCGGTTGCCGGCTTGACGGTGATCGAGCGACTCTTGCTGTCTGCCCAGCGTGCCGGTTTCCGAGAAATCGCCGTATGGTGTCCGCAACCCTGCCCGGCCGTGGAAAATTTGTTGCGCAACGACGCGCGCCTGGGTGGCACCGCGATCCTCCACGAGCCGTCCGGACGCGAGGGAATTTGGGTCATCGTGCCGAGCGACGTCGCGTTGTCGCCCGCAGTGCTGGAGCGCGTGCGCGCAGGGGCCGGCGACGAGGTTTTACGTTGGCGCGTGCAGGGTGTCGTCGTGGCGGTGAGCGGCCGGTGGACCGCACTTGCAGCCTGGGTGGGCGACGAAGCACTGTGGGATTCGGGCCGACCAGCGGGTGGAAGCGACGCGTACCTCGACGGCGAAGTGGCCGTGC
Source organism: Candidatus Binatia bacterium (assembly GCA_026004215.1). GTDB lineage: Bacteria > Desulfobacterota > Binatia > HRBIN30 > HRBIN30 > HRBIN30. The sequence continues at coordinate 674,612 of BPIR01000002.1, read as the reverse complement.
GCATGACCACGTTCGATGCACCCAAGCGCGCCGAAGACGAGTTGTGCGAAAAAATTCGCCGCGATGCGGCCGCCACCGATGGCCTCCTTGCCCGCTGGTTCGACCGGCGCGTCTCGCTCGCCCTGAGCCGCCGGCTTGTGCGCCTCGGTTGGCTTCGGCCGAACCACGTCACTCTCATCGGCACCACGGTCGGGTTGTTGGCTGCCGGGCTCCTGAGCCGCGGCACATTTGCCGGCGGCGTGGCGGGAGCGTTGCTGTTTTGGATTGCTTGCGTGCTCGACGGCTGCGACGGAGAGATCGCGCGGTTGACGCTGCGAGACTCCCGCTTCGGCAAAGTCCTGGATGTTGCCACCGACAACCTGGTCCACGCGGCCATTTTCCTCGCACTCGGCTGGGCCTACATGCGCACCCATCCAGGTCAGCCCTACGGGTGGCTCGCCGTGCTCCTTCTCGGAGGCTTCGCGTGTGCCGGATGGGCGAGCTACGTGTTTCTCTCGCGGCAACAGCGTTGCTTGCCCGCTGCGAGCGCCACGGACCGACTGCGCTTGCGGCTCGAGCGGGCCCTGGAAGCTCTCATGAATCGCGATTTTGCCTATCTTCTTTTGCTGCTCGCGCTGTTCGATCGCTTGCACTGGTTCTTGTGGGGAGCCGCCTTCGGGTCGTACGGCGTTGCCCTGCTGGCACTGGTCCTGGCGCGGACGCCGCCGGCTGCGGCCCCGGCACCCCCCGCGGGTGCAAATCGCCCGCCGGTGCGGATAAGTCCGGCGCTCCCCTCGGAAGATTAGACATTTGGAGGTCGCCGCCACGATGGAGCGAGTTGCCACCGGGGCTCGCGGTTGCGGAAGCCGGCGGCGGGAAATTTCCGTGGCTGGGCTCGCCAACGCGGCCACACGGACGTAAGAAAGACCACCACCATGGCGCGCATGGCCGAACGCACACTCTGGGGTTTGGGTGCCTTGCTGTTTTTGGCACTGGTGTATCGTTTTGGATGGGCGGACCTCGTGAGCAACTTGCGCGCTGTGGGATGGGGCATCGTGCTGGTGATCGGGCAAGAAATTTTGGCATTTGCGGCGAACACGGCCGGCTGGCGATCGGCCTTCCCCCAGCACAGCCCGATTCCCCCGTTCGGCATGCTGTTGCGTGCGCGGCTAGCGGGCGATGCGATCAACTATGTCACGCCGACGGCCACAGTGGGTGGCGAGTTCGTGCGGCTCGAAATGCTCGCCGGGCGTAGCGCTCGCATTCCGGTGGCGGCTTCGCTCACTGTAGCCAAACTCGCGCAAACGTTGGGGCAAGTCGTGTTTATCGCGGCCGGCTTAGCCATCGTGGCGGCGCAGTTTTCGTTACCGCACGCGGTCCGCTGGAGTGCGTGGGCCAGTGTCTCCGGCGTCGTCGTGGCCTGCACGGCCTTGGTGTGGTGGCAGCGGCGCGGGATGTTCACTCCGTTGTTGCGACTCGTGCAAAGTGCCGGGTGGTTGCGCGCGCCTCACTGGGCCGAACACATCGCCCGCCTGGATGCGGAGATTCGGTCGCTTCACGGTCAGGGGAGTCGCATGGCGCTGTCGGTGGTCGCTTTTGCCATTGGCTGGGCGCTCGGCGTCGTGGAAATGTACATTGTGTTGTGGCTACTCGGCGTTCCGCCGACGTGGTCGCTCGCTCTAGCCATCGAAGTATTTTCGGCCACGCTCGACGGTATCTTGTTCTTCGTTCCGGCCAAGTTGGGCACGCAAGAGGGCGGCAAGGTGTTCATTTTCGCTCTGCTCGGGCTCGACCCGGCCAAAGGTTTGGCTGCCGGCGTGCTGCGCCGCATCCGCGAGTTGTTTTGGGTAGCGGTAGGCTTGGCGGTGTGGTGGCGGGCCCAATGGAACGCAAACACGGCCACGGCCGCTCCGTTGCACTCGTAACCTGTGCACGATGGGGCTCGCGCGCGTCCCTCGCCGACTGATCGTTTCCGCCGACGACTTCGGCCTTTCGCCCGGTGTCAACCGCGGCATCGTGCAGGCGCACGTGAACGGCGTGCTCACCAACGCGAGTTTGATGGTCAATGGCGCCGCATTCGAGGAAGCGGTCGAACTGGCGCGGGCACACCCGCGCTTAGCTGTGGGCCTGCACTTGGTGCTGCTGCAAGGGCGCTCGACGCTGGAGCCGGCAGAGATCCCGGGTTTGGTAGGCGAGAGCGGGGAGTTCTCCTTGCGCCCCGTCGTCACCGGCCTGCGCTACTTCTTCGTGCGCTCGCTCTACGGCCAGATCGAGCGCGAAGTCCGCGCCCAAATCGAGAAGTTTCTCGCTACCGGATTGCGGCTGTCGCATGTCGACGGTCACTTGAACATCCACATGCATCCGACCGTGCTGGAAATTCTTTTGCGCGTCGCGCCGGAGTACGGCATTCGCGCGCTCCGCCTGCCCAACGAACCGCTGTGCATCTCGCTGCGGGCGAGCGCGTGGCAGTGGTGGCGCAAGCTGGCGGAAGCCATCACCTTTCGTGCCTTGGTGGCGCATGCTCGCCAGCGGCTCGATCAGAAAGGGCTTCGCTACGCCGATTTTCTCTTCGGCTTGCATCAATCGGGGCGCATGACCGAACCGTACTTGGAGGCGATCATGCGCTCGCTCCCTGCAGGCGTGACCGAAGTCTATACGCACGCTTCGATTGTGGATGAGGAGGCGCGCCGCTGGCGCCCGGCGCACTACCGGTGCGAGGAGGAGCTGCGCGCGCTGACGAGTCCGCACTTGCGCCAATTGATCGCCAGCCTGGGCATCGAACTCACGAATTACGCTCGCTTGGCGGATGCAGCTCCGGATCGGTCGCCGTAGCCAATAGGGCCGTGCCGCCAATGGCCAAACCAAAGGCCAAGATCCGTAATGCGGCGGCTGCTGGCTCGTGCGGAAGGCCTTCGTGCAGAACGAGCACGCCCGCGAGGATCGGAACGAGGTCCGACAGTACCGAGAAAATCGGCACCACCACCACCCCTCGCCCGTTTTGCAGTGCCGATTGCATGAGGGCAAAGCCAGCGATGTTGGCCCCCAGCGCTAGCCAAAGGGCGGAACTCGACAGCGCCTCGGCGAGCGACGAGGCCACGGCGAGCAGCTTGGCGAAAACGGCCGCCATTCCCAGTACGACCCCTGCGGCAATGCTGGTGCCGATCGGTCGCCCGGGCTGGCGGTCGAGCACAACGGCAACCGCAGCCAACGCCACGCTCGCAACCGCAAAGGCCCACAGCTCCGCGCGTGCGGGCGCGGCGGAAACTTCCTCGTCGAGCGACAGGCCGAGGCAAACCAAGCCGGCAGTAACCGCGAGGCCGCCGCTCCACTCGCGCACACCCGCCTTCTCGCCCAGCAGGAACACGGACAAAAGCAAAAACAGCACGAGGCCACCGGTGAGAGCGGTGTGCACCAGAGACAAGGGCGCAAAACGCAGCATCGCGAAGTAGAGCCCGTAGCCCACGATTTGCAGGGCTAGCCCTGCGAGCCAGCGACCGTCGCGCACGAACACCAGCCAAGCTCGCCAACGAAAGCCCGATCCCAGCGATGGCAGCACGGCAGCACGGACCTTCATGACGTACAGCCCCAGGCTCAGGGCGGCGCTCGCAAGCGCAGACAACGCAATGGTGAGCTCCAACGGCATGACGGCGTTCGGTACCCAACGCTCAGCGTCGCTGCCGTACCCTGTGCCGGCGCACGCGGCCCCCCTCGACCGGATGGGTTAGGCGGTGGCCGTCGGCTCGCGACGTGTGGCAAAAAAGGAGAAAAATTCGCGCGCCTCGCGCAAACGGCGCACCATTACCCGGCGGTCTTTGAGCATGTCGCGCACGATGCGCAAAATTGGCCGCGGCCGCAAGTAAAACGCCTTGTAAAAGTGCTCCAGCGCTTCCTCCATTTGCTCCGCTGACAGCTCGGGATAATTCAGCACGGCCTGCTGGATCCCATGGTCTTCGACAAGGTGTCCCTCCTTGTCCGGCGGCAGCCAGCCTTTTTCCTTCGCCTGGCGATACAATTCCGTTCCGGGGTACGGTGCTGCCAGCGAAACCTGCAAGCTGTATGGATCCAACTCTTTTGCGAATTCCAGCGTGCGCGCGATGGTTTCTTCGGTTTCGCCCGGCAACCCAATGATGAACGTGCCGTGCACCAGAATGCCGAGCTTGTGGCAATCGCGCATAAATTCGCGTGCGCGGTCGATGCGGGTGCCCTTGCGGATGTTGTTGAGGATGTGTTGGTTGCCCGTTTCGAAGCCGACGAGCAAAAGCCGCAAGCCGTTGTCTTTGAGAACTTTCAGAGTCTCGTACGGTACGTTGGCTTTGGCGTTGCACGACCAAGTGATGCCGAGCTTTCCCAAACCGCGGGCAATTTCCTCCGCGCGCGGGCGATCGTCGGTAAAGGTGTCGTCGTCGAAGAAGAACTCCCGAACCTGCGGAAAAATCTGCTGGGCATGCGCCATTTCGGCAATCACGTGCTCGGCGCTGCGGGTGCGGTAGACGTGGCCCGCAATGGTCTGGGGCCAAAGACAAAAGCTGCATTTACTGCGGCAGCCGCGGCCGGTGTACAGCGAGACATAAGGGTGCTCGAGGTAGCCGATGTAGTAGTTCTCGATAGTGAGGTGCTTTTTGTACACGTCCACCACGAAAGGGAAGGCATCGAGGTCATGGATGGGCGGACGCGTCCCCGTGCGCACGACCGAGCCATCCGCCGCCCGATATGCCACGCCGGCAACCTCTCGATACGGGCGCCCCTCGGCCACATCGCGGATCACGTAATCGAACTCGCCTAACGTCACGAAATCCACCGCCGGCGCTTGCTGCAAGGTTTGCTCGGGGAGCACCATCGTGTGAGCACCGACGAAGGCCACCTCGATCCCGGGGTAGGCCTCCTTTAGAGCTGCGGCCATCTTCGCATCGGATCGCAACGAGGGCGTGGAGGTGTGAATCACGACCAGTTGATGTCCGGCGGCTCGCTTGACGACGTCTTCGACCGTGAGCCCATGCGGAGGCGCGTCAATCAACGTGCTGTCCGGCAGCAAGCTTGCCGCTTGCGCGAGCCACGTTGGATACCAAAACGAGCGCACTTCGCGGCGAGCTTGGTATCGCGACCCCGCCCCACCGTCGAAGTTGTCGAACGACGGGGGGTTCAAAAACAATGTCTTCTTGTTGGCCACCGCTGCACCCTCTTTCCGTATCAGCGCGCACACCTAACCCATGGGTTCCTGCCGTTCAAGGTAAGCGCAAAAACCTTTGGGCGGCGCCGGGCACGGGCGGCGTGAGCCCGGTGGTAACTCACTGCGGGAGTGGGGGCCCGGGGCGGAGCTCGAAACCGGAGGGCACCTCGAACTCTGCGGCCGAAGGGGCGATGGTCTCGACTTTCGTGACCACAGCGCGCACGCTCCCCATCTCGCTCTCCAAAGGAAAGCCAGGGATTTGGCCATAGGCATCGCGCAAATCGGCATCGCCCAACGGGTTGAGCTTGCCGAGGCGCTGTTGCACGGAGAGCCAGTCCTGCCGGAGCCGTTCGAAGGCGGCAATCTTGTCGGTCGTGCACGCTTTGAGAACGGCCTTGCCCGCAACTTCCGCGACGTACTCCACGCACGGGTAGCCGGCGATGGTCTTGGTCACACCGGTTTTGCGCACCTCGGCTTTGGCGCCCGCGGCGCCGCGTTCGGAGACCATGTGTTCCAGCAGCCGGCGTTGCTCGGGAGGAAGTTGCTGTAGCTCCTTTTGCATGTGGCGTACTGCGGCTTGCAACTGGGTGCGCGCACTCGCGGCGGCACGCTCCAAGTCCGAAAGCTTGACCTTTTGATACGTGCGCTTCCTCGCATCGATGAAGTACATCTCGTCGCGGTCCAGCCGCACGAGGTATTCCGTGCCCCCTTCCGGCCGCAAAATTTTAAAGCGCTGGCCGGCGGTCAGCACGCGCATGGTTTCCGGAGCGCTGCCTTCCGTCGTAATTCGTGCTTCCCACGCGAGCCCGGTCGCCTCTGCGTATGCCGGGGGCGGCCAGCCAAAGGAGGCCATGCACGTTAGGCTCACGGCCAGAGTCCGAATCGTCCGTAGATGCGTCACGCTGGCTCCATTTCGAGTTCAAGTGACGGAGGGCAGGCCCAAAATCTGCACGGAGGTGAGCGCCTTGTAGCGCCGGTTCAAGTTCATGAGCAGCGTCGTGATGCTTTCCAGGTGATGGGCGTTGGCGAGCACGCCCGCATCCACGGGCCGCAGCTCCGCAAGACGTCGCACGAGCCCAGCCACCCAGGCGTTGGCTTCTGGAAAGTTGCCGCAGAGAAGAATGTCTCCGTGCAGGGTCGAAGTGAGGTCCATCAATTCCTTCGCGCTCGAGTTCTTGAAGCAGCCCACCACTTTCGACTCGGGCAGAAGTTGTTGGATGCGCTCGCCCGCCGAGCCCGCGGGCACGGGCACGAGGTGAAACACGCCGTCGCGCAGCTCCATCGGATTGATCGTGTCCAACACAATTTTACCCGCCAGCGCCCTGCGCAGCGGCGGAAGCAAGGTGTCCACGCCTTCGTAAGGGAACGTCAACACGGCCACCTCGCACCACTCGGCAACTTCCGCGTTTTCTCCGGCGCCCACGCGGGACTGGGCGCCCGCGGCCTTTAGTTTCTCTGCCAGCTTTTGCGCCACTTCGGCCGCGCGTTCTTTTTGCCGCGAGCCGATCCGCACCTCTTCGCCGATCGCGGCAAAACGCAACGCCAAACCCTTCCCCTCCGGCCCAGTGCCACCCAGTAAGCCAATGCGCGCCATTGCTTCGTTCCGTTGCGGACCAGCGCTTAACACACTTCGCTGGCGACGCAAACCCGCGCTGGCTTGCCGCGCTGCGGCTTCCTAGGTACACACCTCGGATCATGGAGCCTGGACGACCCATCCGACCCGCTGAAGGAAAACTCGGCATTTTCCTCGTTGGGTTGGGAGCTGTCAGCAGTACGTTCATCGCCGGGGTCGAGCTGATTCGCCGCGGGCTGGCCCAGCCGATCGGTTCGCTCACTCAAATGGGCACTATTCGCCTCGGCAAGCGCACCGAACGGCGGGTACCTCGGATTCGCGATTTCGTGCCGTTGGCCAAGCTCGATGACTTGGAGTTTGTCGCGTGGGACATTTTTCCCGACAACGCCTACGAAGCCGCCAAGCGCGCCGGGGTGCTGGCCGATCGCCATCTGGAAATTGTTCGGGATACGCTGGAAGCCATCCAGCCACTGCCGGGCGTGTTCCAGCAAGAGTTCGTCAAGCGATTGCGTGGCACCCACATCAAGCGCGAGCCGAACAAGCGGGCGTTGGCCGAGCGGGTCAAGGAAGATATCCTCGAAGCGTTTCGCGCGCGCGGGCTCAGTCGCGCGGTCATGATTTGGTGCGGCAGCACGGAAAGCTACCTGCGGCCCAGCTCTGTTCACGCATCTTTACAGGCCTTCGAAGCCGGGCTCGAAGCCAACGCGCCGGACATTTCCCCGAGCATGATTTACGCTTACGCCGCACTGAGTTGCGGAATCCCGTTTGCCAACGGCGCTCCGAACCTCACCGTGGACATTCCCGCAATGGTGGAACTCGCGCACGCGAAGAACGTTCCCGTTTGCGGCAAGGATTTCAAAACCGGCCAAACCCTGATGAAAACCATTTTGGCGCCGGGCTTGAAGGCGCGCCTGCTCGGGCTGACGGGGTGGTTTTCCACCAACATTCTCGGCAATCGCGATGGCGAGGTGCTTGACGAACCATCGTCGTTCAAGACCAAGGAAGAGAGCAAGCTTTCCGTCCTCGATGTGATCTTGCGACAAGATCTCTACCCCGATTTGTACGGGAACTACGTGCACCAAGTACACATCCACTACTACCCGCCGCGGGGCGACAACAAAGAGGGTTGGGACAATATCGATATTTTCGGCTGGCTCGGTTACCCGATGCAAATCAAAATCAACTTTCTGTGCCGCGATTCGATCCTGGCTGCGCCGCTCGTGCTCGACTTGGCACTGTTCCTCGACTTGGCGCAGCGCGCTGGCATGCGCGGCATCCAAGAGTGGCTTTCGTTTTACTTCAAGAGCCCGCAAACTGCCGAGGGTTTGTACCCAGAGCACGACTTGTTCATTCAGCTCATGAAGCTCAAGAACACGCTGCGTTACCTGCGCGGCGAAGAACTGATCACGCATCTCGGACTGGAGTATTACGACTGAAGGTTGCGGGCAACCACAAGGGTTGCCCCTACGATTCGGGCGACCACGAGGGTTGCCCCTACGGTTCGGGCAACCACAAGGGTTGCCCCTACGATTCGGGCAACCACAAGGGTTGCCGCTACGGTTCGGGCAACCACGAGGGTTGCCCCTACGATTCGGGCAACCACAAGGGTTGCCGCTACGGTTCGGGCGACCACGAGGGTTGCCCCTACGAATCGGGCAACCACAAGGGTTGCCGCTACGGATCGGGCGACCACAAGGATTGCCCCTACGCGGTACCACAAGGGTGGTGCCCACGGACGAGCATAAAAGGTCGCGCCACGATGGGGCGCGGCATGCCGTGCCGATGGTGGGCGGGACATACCGTGCGGGGCTAGGGAGCAGCGCGTGCGGCCAACGGCGCCCCGCGGTGCCAGCGCACGCTACTGGGGTACGAAACCGCAGGCCACCCAGGAGAATCGTGCAAAAAAGTCTCCGGGCATTCTTGACTTGTGAGGCTTTTCCGTAGCAGAAACGCTGCGATTATCGTGAAAACTTGCTCGTTCAGTGAGGCGGGCAAACGAATCTGACCGAGGGGAGAGGAGAGTGAGAGTATGACCAAGTCGCAATTGGTGCAGAAGCTCGCGGATGCGGCGGGAATCACGAAAAAGCAAGCCGACGCTGTGTTGCAAACCCTGGTGGATGTAACGGTCAGTACGGTGAAAAAAGGGGACCCGGTGAAGATCCCTGGTCTCGGCACCTTCCGCAAGGTGCAAACCAAAGCCCGCACGGGGCGCAACCCGCAAACGGGAGAACCGATCAAAATTCCCGCACGAAAAAAGGTGCGGTTTTCGGTTGCCAAAAGCTTCAAAGAGTCCGTGCTGGGCGCCAAGCCGAAGAAGTAAGCGAGGCCGCGCGAGAGGGAGTGCACGCCTGTGTGGCCAGGCTCTTTGCAGGCATACAGACTCGGGCGTCCTCGCCGGTTGGGGCGGGGCGCCCGGGTCTTTTTTTGCACTCCGTTTTGTGGCACAAGCCACGCATATTTAAGAAGGCGGAGGGGGATCGCGTTATGGAGCGAACTCACGGTCCTTTCGAACTCGATGCGTTAGTGCCGGCGCAGTTTTACGCCAATTTCCGCCAAGGCAGCGCGGCGTATCCCGAACGCCGACTCATGCTCGCTGTGTTGCAGGATGCGCTGGAGTGCTTTCGCAAGTATGCATTTGCGCGCGATAGCCGCGGGCGGCAAATGTTCATCGAAGCGAAGGACTGGATTTTTAGTCGGGACCAACACTGGTGGTACTCCTTTGAGAATATCTGCGAACTCCTCGGCTTCGATCCCGAGTACCTCCGCCGCCAAGTCGAGACTTGGTATGCCCAAGCGAGCACGGATCCGCAAGCTTGGGCAAACAACCAAAAGCTTCCCCGGCGCCGGGTACGCGCTCGGTAATTATCGCGCCCCGTACCATCCGGCGGCCGGTCGTCGGCGCGTGGCGTGCCCCGCTGGGGGTGCCCGTGCCGCGCGTTTTCATTGCGCCCGGACGCGATTACCGTTAGCTCCGCACCGTGCACCATGAAGGTCATTGGTCTCACCGGCGGGATCGGTAGCGGGAAGTCCGCGGCCGCCAACATTTTGCGAGAGCTCGGAGCCGAAGTCATTGATGCCGACAAGCTCGCCCACGAAAGCTACGCTCCGGGCACTGCCGGGTGGGAAGCAGTGGTTGCGGAATTCGGGCGTGAGATCGTGGGCCCTAAAGGAGAGATCGATCGTAAAAAGCTCGGCGCCATTGTGTTTGCCGACCCGGAAGCTCGGCGCCGCCTCGAACGCATCGTCCATCCTTTGGTGACTGCCGAAATTCGCCGGCGGCTCGACGCGTTGCGGCGCCGCGGTCACGTTCGATTTGCCGTGCTCGAGGCAGCACTCCTTCTGGAAGCAGGGTGGCACGAGCTGGTGGACCAGGTCTGGCTCGTGCGTACGGCACCCGAACTCGTGCAGGAGCGGCTGCAACGTGACCGGGCCATGAGTTCGGCGGACATCGAGGCGCGCCAGCGCGCCCAGTTCACGGACGATGCACGCCTCCCGTATGCGCACGTGGTAATCGACAACTCGGGCACACTCGAAGACCTGCGCGCTCAGCTTGCCGGCGCCTTGGCCCGCGATTGCTGAGCTCGGTGGCCGAGCCCCGCGTTGCCTCAAGCGGCGCGCCGGTACGACCTCGGCCCCTTGCCCCGCACGGCCTTGCGCGGCCGGGTTTTCAACGCCTGGCGCACGGCAGACGGCGACAAATTGAAGTACCGGCAGACGGAATCGAAACTGAAAATGCTGTAGTCGGGATCGTACGAGAAAATGTACGCGTCTGCGTCCGCGCGAATGGCGGGGCACGGATGGTCGAGATCGGCGACGGCTTGCTCTAACACGGCCAACATCAACAACTCCTCCGCCGCGAGCGCTCGGCGCCTCGGCCCCACCGGCTGTAACGGACCTCGTGCCATCATCCACCTCCTCATCCACTCCGTTCTCGGCAGCAATGGCGATGCCATTGCCCCTGGACCAACCAGTAGCGCTTCTCATTGCACAGTTGAGGGTTGTTTGTACAGCGGCGCGCGCGATCTTTTACAAAATTGCACGCCCGTACCGGAGCGCAGGTGTGCCGCGACCTCTCGCGGCCCCGCGGCTCAACATACACGGGTCGTTTTGCGGGCGCAGCAGCCAAGCGGCGCGCGGGCCGCGTGTGACCTGCGGGCACCATTTGCTGCTCGCCACGGCATCCCGCCTGCGCCCGGCCTCCGCTCGACCTTTCCGTGGAAGCCGGAGGGGCGACCCTTGTAGTCGCCCGCGGCGCTGCTCAGTGCCTGGCGCCGGCGCTTTCCAGCAACGCCGCTTGCACGTGCTCCCCGAGGGCCCTTGCCAGCTCGTGGAGCAACCCTGGCAACTCGCAGCCAGCAGCCGCAGGGTGCCCGCCGCCCCCGAGCCGCTTCGCGATTTGCGACAAGTCCACCGGGCAGTCGGGAGACCGCCGCAAGCTTACCGTCTGCGTGCGCAAGTCAAAAAACGCAAACACCGAGCGTTCCGCCGTGCGATTCCAATGGTCCGCCACTTCGCTCGGATAGCCATCGCACACCGCGGCCACCAAGGTCACATTGAGCTCGGCTACGGGAATGTCCACGCGGCTGCGCTCGGCCACGGCAACACTGCGAGCGACGTCCTGTCGCGCCGATTCGTATGCCGCTCGCAACCGCTCGGTCCACTGGCCGGTGCGGGCGAATTCGAGCAACTCCTGGTACGCCTCCACACTGTTGATGGCGTTGACGGCCAGGGCCAACGCATGCGAATCCACAATCCGGTGCAACCAGCGATCGTTGTCGTCGGCCATGGCCACGAGCTGCCGCAAGCCGGGAGGCTCCTCGGGCAAGGGGCGTTGGCGCTGCAAGTATTCGTACACCAATCGCGACGCGGCAAACGACTCGTCCAAAACCACATCCGTAAACGGCACCTGCACCGCACCGCTGCGGTACCGTTCCAGAGCTGTGCGGTGGTGATCGATCCAAAACAATTGCACGCCGCGTTTTTGCAAGCTCGTCAAGTGCGGATCCACTTCTGGGTCCACCCAAGAAATGTCGGTGATCCAAATCTCGTGCTCCGCACCTTCGGGTTCGCAGCGAAATTCACGGAGCACTCGATTGACCCCCGTGTTGCTGGCGAAGACCGGCACCACGCACGCATCGGGATGAAAGCACGCAATGGCGACGGCAGCGGTGACACCGTCGAGGCACTGCGGTCCGTGGCTGACCAC